>JBGSIF010000067.1:0-3391 GCA_041742635.1 Phycisphaerales bacterium | reverse complement strand
CGGTCGTAAGCCGCCAGCACTTTGGTGCGCAGATCGATCGAATAAGACTTCATCCGGGATCTCCTCGAATCCCGCAAGTCTGCATTCATTTTCCCATCGCGCCAGGAAAATGCGCTACGAAGTTAGAGAAAGTGCTCTAGTGCCGAGGTCTTTTTTGCATCACGCAGCAACCACACCGTGTTGATTACGAACAACTCATCATGCCCACCGACGCACGAATCACTCCACCCGCACAGACAACCCGGCTGCAACGCCGCCGGTTTGTCATCATCGTTACCGTCGCCGCTGGCTCCGTCTTCATCGGACTCCTCGCGTACATGCGCCAGATGGACTCCCGCTCATCGCTCGGCGTGGCCGATCCCCTCCTGGTCGGTCCTGCGGCCAACCTCACGCAAACCGCTCGCGTCGCCGAATCCGTCCGCGCACTCAAACTCGTCACCGTCCAGATCACCTCCCGCGTCACCGCCGAATCCGGCGACTCCAGTTGGCGCGGCGACTCCACCGCCATCGTCGAAGCCCCCGTCCGTCTTCACTACGGCACCGACCTTTCGGCTCTTCACGATAACGCGATCTCCTTTAGCCCGCTCCTCAACCAGTGCCTCGTTCGCGTCCCCCCTCCCTTCCGCGTCGCCACCGAAGTACTGGGCGCTCACGAACAAACCGAAGTCAACGTCGGCTGGCTCCGCTCCAAATCGCAGTCCGGCGAGAAACACCTTGGGCTTGCCCGCGTCCAGTTGTACGAGCGTGCCCAAGACCTCCGGCTCTTGCCGCAAGACGCACACAGCGTCCGCGAGCAAACCCGTCAGCAGGTCGCCGCACTCATCAAGGGGATTGTCGGCAAGGACTTGGAGGTCCGTGTCCGCTTCGACGACGAAGCCGTGGGCCTCGGGCTAGCCGGCGAGCCGTGATGAACCGACACACACGCTGCCGCGAACTACTTCGCCCCCTCGACCGCCGCCGCTTTCCATTCTGCCGGCTTGGGTGCCTCGGGCATCATCAGTGCCATCATCGACATCGCCGTCCCGTAGTTTCTGGACCTCGGGAATACCCGGTCGTTCCACGAGCCGTCTTCCAACTGGTTCTTCCACAGCAGTTCCGACAGCCGCCTTCGGTACTCCTCGCGGTCCCGCTTCGGGAGCATCTCGATCGCCTGCGCCGCGTAGTAGTGCGCGTAGTAAAAGTAATACGGCGCGATCGAGTACGGCGGGATGTGCGTCCCGTTCTGCGCCCGCCTTCGATCCAGCCAGTCCCAATGCACAAAGAAAGCGTCCACCGCCGCTCGCACGCGCGACACGTCTGATTTCCCGCACAGGCTCAGCGTCACCTCGCTCACCAGCATCCGCCCCACCGCACCCGCCACCGGCTCGGGGTTTTCCCTCGCATCACCCGCATACGTATACGACCCCGTCGGCGTCCGCGACCGCAGTAGCGCCCCGACCGCACGGTCCACCACCACTTCGTCCACCGCGTAACCCATCGACCGCGCCTGGAACAACCCCTGCAACGTCGGCCCCGTCATAAACGGCGACATCGCGCTCACGCCGCTCTTGCCACCCGACCGAGCGTAGTTCCACCCGCCCACTTTTGGGATCTCGGTCTGCTGGATGCAGTCGATGCACCACCGGATCGCCGCGTCCATCGCGTCGGCATCGGTTTTGACCTTCATCGCCGTCAGTGCTTCGGTCCCGAGGTCCGACGGCTGTTCGTTCATCGATTTGAGTTTCAGCAGCGCAAGCAGCGCGTACGTGTACCCCCACCCGCGTGTGTCGTAGGTGCTGTCGTAATCCGGGTTCATCAGTTCGTGCGTCGTGGACGCCATGATGAAGCCGACCGCGCGGCGGACCGCTTCTTTGCGCGGCGCATCATTGGCGTACCCCGGTGCTTGGGCGAGCGCCAGCACCGAAATCCCAGTGCCGCCCACGCGGTAGCCGACGGGGATTTTGCCCCCCACTCGATATACCCCCTCGTATGGCCACTGCGCTTTCTCCGTCGCCGCTTCCCCGGCTTCTTGCATCGATAGCAGCAGTTCGACCCCCTTCGAGATCGACACCGCGACCCGCTCGCTATCGATCTTGGGCAACTCCGGCTGCGCCGCACGCGCCGGCCGCTCTCGCACCGTCGGCACGCTTGTTGCAGGGGCACCCCCGCCGGGTGTCGGCTTCGCGGGTCGATCGTTCTGCGCCAGCACCGGCGTGAACATGCCTGCGGCCAAGACCAGTGCGGCGAACGTCGGACTTTTCATGGGATACTCATTCCTCAGGGGCTGCTGATTTCGATGCACGCGCGTACATACTACACGATCCTCGGCTCTTTGGTGGCACGAACACAACACGGGAATATACCAAGCCTCGCCCGTATCCGTAGCGAGAACGTCCCCCCCAGCATCTCGGACCACACCACGGCCAATACTGACTATCGCCGCACACGGTCGCTATCATTACAATCGCAACGAATCCCCCCCGGAGATGTCCCGAATGTCCACCGATCCCGACACGATCCTGCTCGAAACCGAAGACCACCTGACCAAATCCCTCGATCACCTCAGGAAGGAACTCAAAGGGATCCGCACAGGCCGCGCCAGCCCGGCGATGATCGAGTTCATCAAGGTGGACTACTACGGTTCACAGAGTGACCTCAAATCGCTCGCGGCGATTTCAGTCCCCGAACCGACCAAACTGCACGTCAAGCCGTTCGACTCGCACAGCGTCGGCGATATCAAAAAGGCCATCGAAGCATCCGGGCTTGGTCTCAACCCGATGGTGTCTGGCAAGGAACTGTTCATCGGCGTGCCCGCACTCTCCGGCGACCGCCGCAAGCAACTCGCTTCGCACTGCAAAAAACTCGCCGAGGAGACGAAAGTAGCGATGCGCAACGCCCGGCGTGACGCCAACAAGCACGCCGACACGCTCGCCAAGCAGCCCGGAACGCACTTTCCGGAAGACGAGATCGAGCGACTCAAGACTGAGATCCAGGAAATGCTCAAAAAGTACGAGACCCAGGCCGACGAAGCCGTGGCAAAAAAAACCAAAGAAATCGAAGAGGTCTGAACCCGGCTCGCCGTGTCTTTTATGCGAGCACCTGCCCGTGCAGCCCAAGCCCGTCCGTGGCGTCCACCCGCACCGACACAATACGCCCAATCAAGCGGCTCGCTGCGAGTTCCGACGGCGCGTCGAAGAACACGATCAGGTCGCCGTCGGTCCGAGCGCTGACTTGAACGTTGCCCGCGCCGCTCGATTCGCCGGATTCAGGCCGCAGAACGTGCTGTGCATCAATCGCGCACGCCGGCCCGCAAGCGGCGGATGCGCCGTCCACATCGGACGCCATTGTCTTTGTCGCTCGACCGGCAACCGTCAACGATACCCCGCCGCGGCTCCCTCGCGCACCGTCCGGC
>JBGSIF010000066.1:0-4781 GCA_041742635.1 Phycisphaerales bacterium | reverse complement strand
CGCCGCTCGGTGCTCACGCATCAACGGTGGCACCCGCCGCGACGACGAAAGGGGTTTGACTCGGGTGCGAGTTCTGATCTAGGTTCGACGCGACACCATCGGCCGGACACGGCTCGACCGAGCACGCGTGCAGCACCCGCTCGGTCAGCCGCCCCGGGCCGACCATCGAAGCACCGGCTCCCCGGAGCGGGAATCATCCCGCCCCGGACCCTGCCGTCGCTTCGGTCACTGTCCTGTGTTCTCCAGCTGCTTCAGTCACAAGATGAACCCGCCGTGGAATGCGATTCGGCATTCCGCGGCGGGACATCGCCTCTGGCTCCTGCTCTCGCATAGGCGACCAAGTGCCGCAAGTCATGATCTCAGCCCGCGTGCAGGGCCCCGTGGGCCTGGTCGGACGACCCCATCGTGCCTGGTTCCCGACGATGACGACGTTCCGCGCTGAACTCAAGCCCGACACAGACGGCAATACCCCCTTCTGAATGCTCGGCTTGATCAACAACTCGCGGTCGAGATGGGGCTGTGGCCGCAAGACACGACGGGACGGTGGTGGCGTCGGGCGTTCTTCCCATTCACGCGGATGAACGGATGAAACACCGGCTTATGTTGTTGACACACCAGCGCGAGCCGATACACTCTCCTCCCCCGCCAGTGCCTTAACCATTCCCGTGGTGTTGCTCCGCGCATCTGCCATTACGGCAGATCAGTTAGTGAGCGTTCACGCGCTGGCAGGGTTTTGGCAGGACGGGGCAGTCGCTACATGCCGTTTTGAGCCCGATGAGCCACATTTTTGGCCGCGCTGTCCGTTTGCGAAGTTTGGCATTCCCCTTGCCCAAACTCGGGGAGTATGCCAAACCCCACCTCCACGCTCATCGACCCACCCATCGCCCACGCCGACGTCCGCCGCTTCGCGGAGGACAAGGTCAACCTGCCCGCTGACATCGCCAAGGAGCGACGCCAGAAGGTCAACGACCTGCGCGAGCGCCTCGGGAAGTGGATGAAGGACCATCCCGATTGCGGTCTCGCCAAGTCGTATCTGTCCGGGAGCCTGGCAAAGGGCACGGCGCTCCGCACCTCCAGCGATGTCGATGTCGCGCTCTACATCACGTATGACGGGGAGCGAAAAGCCAACCGTCAACTCTCCAACTGGATTGCGGAACGCCTCCGGAAGGCCTACCCGCAGATGAGCCCTGACCAGATCGAGCCGCAGGAGTTTTCGGTCAAGATCAAGTTCAAGGAGGCCGGGGTGGACGTGGACATCGTCCCGGTGTTCTACGAGGGCGACCCGCAGGACAAGGGCTGGCTGGTGTCGAAGAAGACGGGCCGGTTGATGCTCACCAGCATCCCTATGCACCTTGCGTTCACCCGCAAGCGCAAGGACGCCCAGCCGCAGCACTTCGCCCAGGTCGTGCGCCTCATCAAGTGGTGGGCCGCCGAGCAAAAGGCGAAGGATGCGAACTTCCGGTTCAAGTCGTTCATGGTCGAACTGATCTGCGCTCACCTCGCCGACGGCGGGCAGGACTTCTCCGATTACCGCAAGGGGATGGAGGCTTTCTTCAACTACATTGTCTCGACCGGCCTCAAGAGTCGGATCGCGTTCAAGGACTATTACCCCGCGTCGAACCTGCCAGGGTCGTTGCCGGACGCGGTGCAGATCTTCGACCCCGTGAACGCCAAGAACAACGTCGCTTCGCAGTACACCGAAGCCAATCGCAAACTCATCGTGGAAGCCGCGCAGGACGCGCTCGACGCCCTGATCGAAGCCCACACCGCCTCGACCAAAGCCGATGCCGTCGCCATGTGGCGGGTGGTGTTGGGGACTTCCTTCAGGGGGTAATTCATGACGCACAGTTACACGACCACTTCGACTTTTACCACCTCCGATGCCCGCCGGGTCGGCGGTAAGGTGGCCGCCGACCTCCGCCAGATGCAGATGGCCTACGGCAGCCCGTCGGATCAGGAGATTGAAAAGTACTTGGGCGAACTTGTCACGCTTCTGGGCGACGGCTATTTGGACACCGTCATGTACGGGTTCAAGAAGGACGGTGCGTGGCTGCCGGCGACGCTGAGGTACACCGCCCTGTCGCTCGGCACGACCGGCGAAGGCGACCGATCCGGTACGGTCAAGCGAGGAGTGGAAACCGCTGGTGCGTACTTCACGTCCTACCTCACGTACTCGCAGAAGTGGTGGAGCATCGGGGAAGACGCTCGCGCCCGGTACAAGGCGGGCTTGCCTATCCAGCGTGTGTCAGGCGAGGAACCGAAAGCCCCGGGTGGGTGGATCGAGGACAAATCGTACATCTCGGGTGGGGGCGGCGTTCGCCGTGCCGTGCTCGGGGGTGTCTCTTGAATCAGACTGATCTGTTCGAGGATGTCATCACGCTCCCAGACCCGCGCGGGCAGACCGACTACGACCGACTTGTCGGTCTGGATGAGTACAAGGCCCGGCTCGTCAAGGAAACCCTTCTTCTCGTCGATCCGGGACAGTTGCGTGACTGGAACAAGACGCACCACAAAGGCGAACTAGCCGCCGTGGAGTACTTCCACTCGCGCCCGCCCCTCTTCCTTCTAGCCGGCGATGTGGGCACTGGCAAGACTGCTCTTGCTCGATCGTTCGGGAACGAAGTAGCAAAGCGAGCAAGGGTGCGGGTCGAGTTGTACGCCCTGAGCCTGAACACGCGCGGTAGCGGCGCGGTCGGCGAGATGACCCGGCTTATCTCCGGCGCGTTCAAGCAGGTTCGCGAAGCAGTCGGCAAGACCCGAGGCAGCGACGGCAAGGCAGGGCGCGGCATCATTCTTCTCATCGACGAGGCCGATGCGTTGGCTCAATCCCGCGAAGCGGCCCAAATGCACCACGAGGACCGCGCGGGCGTGAACGCCCTGATCCGCGGCGTCGATGACCTCGCCGCCGAGCGGCTTCCGGTTGCCGTGGTCATGTGTACGAATCGCTTGGATGCCATCGACCCCGCTGTCCGCCGTCGCGCCGCGGCCGTATTCGAATTTGCACGTCCTAGCCGCGAGCAACGCCTGTATGTCCTCAAGGACGGCCTCGCGGGAAGCGGCATCAACGACCGCGAACTCGGTCAACTCGCCGACGCAACCGGCGAGGCAGACGGTCGCGCCTACGGTTTCACCTATTCCGACCTGACCCAACGCCTCATCCCGACGCTCGTGCTCGATGCGTTCCCAGAACGGGCCGTTATCGGCAAGCGAGCGGTTGAGATCGCGATGGGGTTGAAGCCCACGCCGCCGTTCCGGGAGCAAGCGCCCGCCGCACAGCATGGAGCCCATCATGGCCGGTAAGCCCAGCCTGAACGATTTGTTCTTAGCCCTGCACGATCGGCTCGCGTGCGAACTGGGCATTACGCGCCGCACGGTGGGACATACCGGCACGATGGGCACCGTCTCCGAAGGCCAGTGGATCAAGATGCTCTACGAGCATCTACCCAAACGCTACAAGGTCAACCGCGCCTTTGTCATCGATTCCAAAGGCGCGTGCAGCGACCAGATTGACATCGTGATTCACGACCGGCAGTACTCGCCGTTCGTTTTGAACTATGGCGACGCCCTATACGTGCCCGCCGAGAGCGTGTATGCCGTGTTCGAGGTCAAGCAGGGGATGAATGCGGAGCAGGTTCGGTACGCGGCGAACAAGATTGCCAGCGTCCGGGCATTACACCGAACGAGCATCGACATACCCACGGCAAGCGGGACTCTGAAAGCCAAGCCGCTTCACGACATCATCGGTGGCTTGTTAACCGTGGACTGCGATTGGTACCCACCGTTCGATTCCCCGTTCACATCGGCCATCAACTCGGCCTCCAAGGATGGCAGGCTCGACATCGGATGCTCGGCTCAACAAGGCATGTTCGAGGTCCTGTACACAGAGCCGAACTCCGCCGCTATCGACGCCCAGCACACGAACGCGGCCCTAGCGCTTTTTCTCCTGCGGCTCATTGACAGGCTTCGAAGCATTGCGACAGTGCCCGCGATCGACATACTTGCGTACGCGAAGAGCGGCATCCATACCACACAAGCCTGATTTCCTGCGGCAGCCGCTGATGCTCCGCGCAATGCGGTGGCGAGCACGACCAGCGCAGCTGGGTAATTCCCTTCCGGGAGGTCATCTGTCGGCGACGAGACCGCCCACCGGTGTCAGCGGTCGGACGGCACAAGCCGTCCGGTGACTCCGAGCCGACCCACCGATTGCCGCTTGCGCCCTTCGAGCGACTCGGTTATTTCTCGGGAACAACGCACGCCCGCAGTCCCGCAACCCGGCTCCACCGGGCTGGGCACGCGGACGGAGCGAACGGACCCGGAGGACCATGGACGCTGCAAAACGCACCCGACCCATCACCATCGCCATCGGCAACCAAAAGGGTGGCACCGGCAAATCGACCGTCACAGTTCACCTCGCCGCGGCACTCGGCCTCGCCGGCAAGCGGTGCCTGATCATCGACCTCGACCCGGCTTCGGGTTCCACGAAACATCTCGGCGTGCCCGTCGACAGCTTCGCCGGCACGCTCGAACTGCTCACCACCGATGACGCCCTGGAGAGCTTGGTTGTCACCAAGGACATGCCACGCGGCGTGTCGCTGATCCCGTCGCGACCGCAGCTCGCCGAGATCGAGACCCACCTCTCACGGTTCATGGACCGCAGCCGTCTGCTCGAACGAGCCATCCAGGAATCGACCGCCACCTACGACTTCGTGCTGCTCGACACCAGCCCGTCCGCCGGCTTCGCGACGACCGTGGCGGCGTACGCCGAGGCCCAGTGGTTCCTG
>JBGSIF010000065.1:0-7694 GCA_041742635.1 Phycisphaerales bacterium | reverse complement strand
ATTATTCACAGGCAGTTCAGTACTCATAAGTATCTACGCCGAACATAACATGCGTCACCCTAAATCAACCGAACATCCAACTGCCACCACACGCGCCGCATCGCCTTGCACCGTAGCGCCTTTCACCGTGCCGCCGAAGTCGTCGTGCCTTTGACGAGGATTTCGGTGTCTTTCGCACGGCTGCCGTCACGATATCGACCCCATCCGCCAGTTTTCATGGTACACCGCCGCCCATCGAGTATTAATACACAAACCGCCCTTTTTCTCTTGACAAGGGGGGGGCGGTATTCTCTTCAGAAGGAGTCGATCATGCTCTCTCGCACGTCACTCTGCATTGTGTCCGTCGTCGCCGCCGTCACCTACCTCGCGGCGTTCTCGGGCGTCGCCCACGCCCGCCAAGCGGGTGGTGGGGGCGGCGGCGGCCCACCCCCCAACTACGGCATCGACTTCGTCACCATCGGCTCGCCCGGCAACGCCCCCTTCAACCCCGTCAACCCGCCCAGCCCCATCTTCGACCGCGGCGACCGCGGGGCCGTCGGCTACGAGTACCGCATCGGCCGCACCGAGATCACCACCGGCCAGTGGATGAACTTCATCAACACCTTCTGGACTCAGGGCAACTTCCCCGGCGGACTCTTCGGCCTGCCAAGCCACTGGGGCGCGACCCGCGATTTCAGTTACACCGGCCCCGGCCGCCGCTACGTGCTCCTTGACACCCCCGATGCCGCCATGCGACCCGTCTTCGGCATCGGCTGGCGCGACGCCGCGCGTTTCTGCAACTGGCTCCATAACGACCAATCTCCGTCGCTCTCGGCGATCCAGAACGGTGCGTACGACACATCCACGTTCACCGCCCCGCCCGGCGGCCCCACCTTCAACGACCAGCGCCGGCACCATCCCGACGCACGCTTCTGGATCCCCACCTGGGACGAGTGGCTCAAAGCCGCACACTACGACCCCAACCGCTTCGGCGACAACCAAGAAGGCTGGTGGCTCTACCCGCACGCGTCCGACACGCAGCCGGTCCCCGGCCCGCCCGGTGTGGGCGAAACTAGCGCCGGATACCGCATCGAGCCCTTCGGACACTTCGAGATCCCCTTGGGAGCATACCCGCGGACGATATCGCCGTGGGGATTGATGGATCTATCGGGAGGAGCGACAGAATGGACCGAGGAGACGTTTGAGGAGATTTACGGGGAGCGTTCTATTCGTGTGACTGATGGTAACTTGGCGGGTAACTCGATCGCACCGGAAGCGGACTTAGACTGGATTCTTCGTGTCTCGACCGATCACCCCGGCAACTCAAGTAGCGCGAGTTTTCGCATTGCGTCATCTGTGCCTCCGCCGTCTACGTGGGCGTGCGGAGTTGTTCTGTGTGTGTCCCTGATGTATCGAAGGAGACGACCATGACAACGCTTGCTTCTCGGCTTGGGCTTTTCATCGCTTCACTCACGTCCACCGTCGCGATCGGTCAGATCAATGTTGACTACCTCAGCGGGTCGAACTGGATCAATATCACGCAACTCGCCGCCGGCTCAAACGTCACGATCAATGACACGACCGGACTGACCTACCGCGTCTACACGCTCACTCCAACCACGCAGTCCATCGGCAACGTGACGATGAACTCAACTGGCACAAACGCACCGACGCTCTTTGTTGGTACTGGCCGAGATACGACACATGAAGATTTTCCTGTTCCAAACCCCGGTGCTCTCAACATCGGCTCGATTCAATACTCCGGCGGCCAACCTAAACTCCAAGTCAACGTCAACGGCGATATCAGCAGTGATGTGAGTTTCTGGCATATCGTTCGTTTCGATGTCGGGGGCGCGATCCTCGGCAACGTCATCCACGAACCCATCGGAGCAACCCCGCCACCTCGACTCGGCTATATCACTGCGAACACCATCGGCTCGCTCAGCGTATCGCCGAAGGTGATCGCGGCGAAGTATGGTGATATCCACACAATCATCGGTCGTGAGACCATCTTCTCAAACATCGACTGCCTCAACGGCTCGATCACCAACCGGATCGAATCGGGCACCTTCCCGACCGTGAACGGCCACATCGCCTCGGCGAGCATCCAGGCTCCCAACGGCTCCATCAACGACATCATCTCCAACCGCTATTTCTACACCAACGGCGCGAACGGTGCGGAAACCAATGTGCAGATCCAGGCAAAGTCCGGCATTCATATCGTCCGCTCGTACCATCGGATGCGAGCGGATATCACCGCGAACGCCAACGGCGGCACCGGCGACATCGCTCGCGTGGAGATTCTCTCCGGCGATATTAACTCTGATCCAAGTTTCTATGGAACAATCACGGCAAACAAGGGAACCGGAGAAGTTGGAGGATGGACGCCGATCAACTGCGAGGCGGACTTCTTTGGCCGACTTGACCTGAAGTCAGACCTTGAACGAGGCGTCTTCATCGCCCAGAGTTTCGGCGTCAACAGTGTCATCTCGGTTGGCGGGTCCATTGCGTCGGGGGCCGCGATTGACATTGGAAGTAGTTCTGCCAATCCATGTGTCGATGGCCAGATCATCGTCAACGCCAACAACAACAACTCGTTCTGGTCCACGTCATCGAGCGCGACACTCTGCGGCGTCTCCCTTTCCAACATCCCCTGGTACACCAACCTCCCCTCCACCTTCGGCGGCGGGTCCATCGGCGAAGCACCCTTCAACTACCACGCCCTCAACTGCTCTCCCCCTCATAATGCCGCCGTCCCGTTCAGCAACTTCCCCGCCACCGTCGTTGTGCGTCACTACGGCCCGGTCTTCTCCCTCGGCAACGGGTGCATGCGCCACTACGCCCGTCCCACCGGCACACTGACCTGGACCGAATACACCGCCGATTTCACGTACACCGTGACTTCAAACAACAACCGCCGGAATGTTGAAATCAAGAAGTTCAGCGGCATCGGCTGGACCGCTGGCTACGACTACCGAATCGTCCCCGTCACCGACCTCAACGACTGCAACGCACCCCGATGCCTGGACGTCGTCAACAAGCCCGCCGTGCGCAACTACGAGTACCTTTTCAGCATCACGAACTGACCACGGCGGGCCGTTCGCCCCGGCTTCCACCCCGGATGCTCACCCCGTGTGCCCACCCCGCCCTGCCCGCACCGGCGGCTGGCTTCGACGCCGGGTCACCCATGTTTTCGTGCCTTTGGCGCGGATCTCGGTGCCTGATGAACCAGTCGATAGCCAGCGACCGCGAAGACAGTCCTCAAATGCAGACCTGACTCGGTGATACTTCCCGATCACGTCTTTCGGGCCGCCCGCCGTTTGAAGGTGACTTGTCCGTTTTTTTCAGAATTTTTCTTGCAAACGTCCGTATTTTGTACGATAATGATGTCATCGGTACGGGCCGCTTCGAGAACGGTGTGGGAACCACGCCTGCCTCAAGCGGCACCGACCGACGAGCCGTTCACCAGGTACCTCGGTGAATGGCGCGATGAGCCGCGGGTGACGGCCCGCGGAAAAAGCACCCGGCGGCGGCCAGTACAGATGGCCGCGGCGGCTGGGTTGGTGCTCCGCCATTCGGAGCAGTCTTTAGAAGGAGGTGATCCAGTGAAGCAATCAGACTGTACCAAGGGGCTGCGTTTCTAATCGCACGCTCGACGGAGCTGCGACCGCGCAGCCCGAATAGGACAATGCTCCTGCGGCCCCTGAACGAAAGTTCCGGGGTCGTTTTTTTATCCTGTCTCCATCGATAAATCGGTGGGCCTCTGGTCAAGTCCCGTGCCGCCCGGCATTCGCGTGATCGCTCATGGGTGGCTCGACGGTTCCCCGTCGATCTGCAAGCACTCAGCGAAAACCAGCGCGAACCGACTCCGACGAGGCGTCCGTTCGTGTGTGTTTGGCTTCATCAAGGCGATAATGCGATCGCAATGATGCGTCGTGGCGGTCGCCACACTTTTACCCCACGGAGGAATACAGTTCGGATGTCTGATGCCGCCCGCTTCGATCCTCGGCCTTCGTTCGTTCTCAACGCTCGCTATCCTCCGCCCGCATTCTTCCACACCACTTCTCGCATCCGCGGGCGTGCATCGACCGAGTCGCTCCTTGTATACTTCGCTGTGTTCCTTGCCTCCTTCGTGCTTTGAACCTTCTACTCCGAGACCCGCATGGCCTGGCTGACCAAGAACTCCGCGGCGATGAAGATCGACCGCCGTCCCGAGCCGTTCCTCACCCACGCGATGCGGAAGGACTTGACCGAACGTGTCTTGCCGCGGTACGCCGTGAAGCAGGGCGCGACGCTCCCCGCGCTGCACATGGTCCAGCACGAGTACGGCTGGATCCCCGCGCAAGCGATCGAAGAGATCGCTGCATTTCTCGGGCTTGCCGCGGCGGAGGTACTCGACACCGCGTCGTTCTACGAGGAATACTGGCTCAAGCCGCGCGGCACGCACCTGGTGTCGGTCTGCAGATCGATCGCGTGTGAGTTCTGCGGGCAGAAAGAAATCTCGCAGGCTTGCAAGGACGCGCTGGGCATCGAGGTCGGCGAGACGACCGACGACGGGAAGTTCACGCTCATCGAGATCGAGTGCATCGGCTCCTGCGGCACCGCGCCAGCGATGCTCATCGACGAAACCCTGCACGAGAACCTGACCCCCGCCGACGTGGCCAAGGTGTTGGACCAGGCGGCCAAGAGCGGTGGGCATAGCGGGCATGGGGGTGGCGAGCACTGATCGGCACTGGTGGCACGGCTCTCCAGAGCCGTTCGGACCACGGTTTAGCGGTCTCGCTTGTTCGTAATGTCCCTGGGATCCTGGAGCGGCCCGCGCACGGGTTCTCGCCCGAGCCTACGGCACTTCCTCTGCGGGTATACTGAGTAAGCATGTCTGTCGTCCCTAGCCTTTCATCCGACCTGCTCTACCCCGGCTGCCAGATGACGGCCGCGGAGTACTTCACGCTGGGCCAGACGGACGCGCGGTTTGAACTTGTTGACGGAGCGCTGACTGTGTCCCCAAGCCTGATGCCGCTGCATCAGCGGATACTCCATCAGTTGCAGTTCCAACTCGAACTCGCGGTGCAGGCCGGATGCCCGATCGTGGTCTTCCCCGATACCGATGTGCAGTTTGATCGACGCACAGTGTACCGGCCGGACATCTCGGTGTATCTCTCGGCGCGGCTGCCCGAAATGCCCGACCGCCTGACGCTCGCGCCGGACCTGATTATCGAAGTGCTCTCGGCGTCGAGCAAGGGGCTGGACCTCATCAAGAAGCGAGAGGACTACGACCGCGCCGGCGTGCGAGAATACGTGGCGATCGATCCCGCGTTGCGCCGAGCCTATTCCTGGCGACGCAGCCAAGCCGGCGGGACCGAGGAGATGCCGACGCGAGTACCGATGCTGGAACACCTGGTCGCGGAGCCGCTGCGGTCATCCGTCGATGAGCGGCTCGTGCTGCGCCTCGCGCCGATCTGGGCACTCGGAACGATGGGCGGCGGCTCAAACCCGGTTTAGCACCCTTGCCCGCCCTCAAAGAGCGCGACGATGAAATCGCCGAAGTCGTCCGAAGTGACGGTCCCGTCGGCATCGATGTCGGCGGCGAGATCCCCGGCGAAGAACGCCGCGAGAAACTCGAAGAAGTCGCGCGAGTCGGTCCCGCCGTCGCAGTTGAAGTCCGCGGCGCAGATCGTCAGCCCCGCCGCCGCGCTCGATACCGTACCGCAGGCATTGGTGATGACGCAGTCGTAGGCACCCGCGTCGGTGGTCGCCGCACCGGAGATCGACAGGGTAGCGGCGGTCGCGCCGGCGATCACCCCGCCGGTGCTGGTCGGCCCGTCGGCGAGGGGAACGCCGTTCTTTCTCCACTGGAACAGCAGCGGTTCGTACCCCGGCGCAATATCGACGCGCGGCGTGAAGACCCCGCCGCGGCACGCCGAGGCGGCGCGGGGTTCCTGTGCGATCCAGGGGATTCCGGCCAGGGTATATCGAGCGAATCGTGTTGCGGGCGCACCGCCCGCCATGTCGAACGACCCGCCGACGATCACCTCGCCCCCTCGGCGTGAGGGCAGCGACGCCAGCGTGTAGACGGCGTTATTGACCCCGGCTCCCAGCGGCCCCCACGTCGATCCGTTCCAATGGGTGATGAAGCCACCGTTCGTAAAGAACTCGCCGCCGACAACGATGTCGCCGTTCGAGAGCGCGGTGACCGCGAAGGCGCGGGCGCTGATCCCCACCAGGCCGGTCCCGATCTCCGACCACGATGTACCGTCCCATCGGGCAATGTCGTTCACCGGACGCCCGGCGATGCTCGAGAACAGTCCGGCGGCGACGACACTCCCGTCGGGCATGACCGCCAGCGCGTTCACCGACGCCGTCACCGGGTTGCTCACCGCTCCGATAGTAATCCATGTTGTACCGTTCCAGCGTGAGACGAACCCGGAAGGGCCGCCGCCGCCCGCGGCGATAAGGTCGCCGTTGGGCCGCACGGCCAGCGCGTTCACCGTGGACAACGTGCCCATTGCCGACCACGCGGTGCCGTCTCAGCGGGCGACGTTGACGACCGCCACGCCGCCCGCGCTTTGGAAGTTCCCCGCCGCGACAAGGGTTCCATTCGGCAGGACGGCGAGCGCGCGGATGGGGTTATTCGTGCCGCCCCCCGCGAGCGGTGCCCACGCCACGCCGTCCCAGCGTGCGATCCGGGGGACGGGCACGCCGCCCGCGGTCGTAAAGTTCCCCCCGGCGATGAGGTCTCCATTCGGCAGCTGCGCCAGCGCGATGTCAGAGAACCCGCCAAGCCCGCCCCCGAGCGCACGCCACGCGACTCCGTCCCACAGCGCTATCCGGTTCGCCGGCACTCCCCCGGCGGACTGGAAGTTCCCCGCGACAACCACCTCGCCGCTGGCGAGCACCAGCACCTCCGAGACCGTTTGGGTGAACGCGGCCCCGGCATCGCCGATCCACCCCCCCCCCTCCCCCTGGCACGGCTGGGCGTGAACAAGAACGGTGACGCTCATCAGCGCCGTGGTCACACCGAGCAGGTACGAAGCGACGCGGGCGGTGAGCATGGTGCATGTCCTTTGGCTGTGCGTGGTGACGCCATCGACGCGGCAGGAAGGGAAGGGCAAAGCACGGCGGAGAAACGTGATCTCTCTCAAACGATACACGATCCCCCGGTGCGGCACAAGGGAAATGTGGATGAATGGCGACAGGTTCACACTCCCCTCACCCGCCCGCAGACCGGGCGGAAACAGACCGGGCGGAAGCAGGCAGGGGGGAAGCAGGCAGGGCGGAAGCAGGCAGGGCGGAAGCAGACCGGGGGGAACAAGGTGAAACAAACACACCACCGGGCACGAGACACCCAGTGGGGGGATGCGGGGCACAACGAAACGCGGCACGCGGCCAAGCCGCCTGCCCCGCTGCGTGTATCTTCGATCGCCTCGTCACTCGTCCCTTCCCCGCTAGCACCCCACAAAGAAGACCCCGAGGAAGTCGAACAAGTCCTGCGAGTCGCTGACGCCGTCGTTGTTGAAGTCTGCGGCGGGGTCGGCATTGAAGAACGCCGCGAGGAAGTCGAAGAAGTCTTGCGAGTTGACAAACGTGTCGCAGTTGAAGTCGGCGCGGCAGACGGTGAGGGCTGCGGCGTCGCTGGTGACGCTGCCGCACCCCTGGACGCTGGTCACGACGCAGTCGTACGAGCCGGCGTCGGCAGCCTGCACGGTGCCGAGCAC
>JBGSIF010000064.1:0-1776 GCA_041742635.1 Phycisphaerales bacterium | reverse complement strand
GGCCAGCCCGGCACCGGTGCCGGCCGACCACCTGCCAAGCCGCAGGCAGGCTGGGCCAGCGCGGGCAAGGGAAAGCCCAGACGGGGTCGATAGCACTCGATCACGTCAATGTATTCAAAGTGTGCAGGCAACTCCGCGGCTCTCGGTGCTCATTTAACTGCGAGACGCCCGACATGAGGTCCGCCGAACGTCGCGGTTTTGAGTGCATCCTTCCCCGACCTTCGACTGACTTCGCTTCGGGCTTCGGAGGAGTGAATAACCATATCAGAAGGAGTGGCCGCTCGGTTGATCAACCATCCTGCCGGCGCCCCACAGTTGCACTATGATGCCAAGACGAGACAAGCCCGCGAACACGCGGGCGCTCGCCGATCGGGAGTCCGCGTCTGTCCACCTCTGCCGCCGCATCCGATGCGATGAACCGCTCCGACGTACCGGAGCCGGGTATCACCGCGCCGATCCAGCCCGAGCCAGGCGAATCGGTTGATGCGATCCAAGACACCGATCGCCTGGCCGTCCCGCCCACGCTTCATCGCGCGAGCAAGACACCGAAAAAATCGTTCTTCGACAAGGCCGAGGCCTACGTCAGCCGTCTTTCCACGAAGAACAACTTCTGGCATCGTGTCACATCGCTAATCTGGCTTCCCTTCGCCTTCCGCAGCGGCATCCGCATGAAGCGGATTGACGACAAGACCTTCGCCGGTAAACCCGAAATCGTTACCGCGATTCTCCCTTTCAAACGCTTCAACCGCAACTGGTACAACGCCATGGCCGGTGCAGCGCTACTCGGTAACTCCGAGATCGCCGGCGGGATGTACGTCTTCGGCGTCTGCGGCGGGGACTACACCGTCGTCTGCAAACACCTCGAATACAAGTTCCTCCGCCCCTGCTTCGGCCCAGCACTCTACCGGATCTCCCCGAAAGAAGACATCCAGGCTCTCGTCGCCACCGGCACCGAGTTCAACATCACCATCGATATGGACGTCTGCCAACAGATCGTCAAACCGGGCGAACGCGAAAAACGCGTCGGCAAAAGCACCGCTGTCTTCCACGTCACGCCCAAAGCCCATCACAAAGTGAAAAAGGCTCGCCGCGCCGACCCTCCGCACCACGCACCCGCGCCTTCTCCTTGACGCCCGCCATCATCGGCGTCCTGCTTGCGCCCAAAGAAAACTCGTCATTCGGTTCGCATCAACCTCGGTCATGCAGTAGACTAAAAGTTGCTGGCTTGTCCGCGCGATCCGTTTCCATACAGGGCACAACCGTTCGGTTCCTGCCTAATCGATCTCTTTATTTGGAGGTACGAAATGACCCAATCCCATCGAATGTTCCGTATGATCTCTCTCTCTCTCCTCGCTGGCACGCTGCTTTCGTCCGGTGCCGCCGCGCAGGTCGAAGTCATCTACACAAAGATCCCCGGACACCCGACATCGGTGATCCCCGGCACGCTCGACCTCGCCGGCGCACCCGCCTTCTCCGAATGGCGCGCGCTCGAAGACTTCGCCTTCTCTCCCGACGGCTCGCAGTGGGTCATCAAAGGCCGCACCCAACTCGGCTCGGACCTTGAAACCATCCTGGTCATGGGTTCAGACTCCACCGGCACCATGTTCGCCCAAGAAGGCCAACCCATCCCATCCGGTGCCTCCGGTGAACTCTTCGATTTCTTCGGCAGCGGTCTAGCAGCCCGTTGAAGAACCCGCGCAACCGCCGGGCCGCCATGATGGTACAACATGGCGGCGGGCAGAGGCGGCGGGGGCGGTGGCGGAGATCGTGCGATGG
>JBGSIF010000063.1:0-7303 GCA_041742635.1 Phycisphaerales bacterium | reverse complement strand
AACAGGGCGCCCGCCGGATGCAAGGCCGGGGGCACCCCGAGCATAACATTATAACTCGCGCTGGTCCGGTACCCCAGCGCGTTGTACGTGAACTTGGCAAAGAGGTCCCCGGCCGACCCGTCGGCGTTGCGCCGATGAGCCATCGTCAACCGGTTGAACACATCATACCCGAAGATCCAGTGCCGCCCGTCATCCACAAGATTTCCACGGGCGTCGTAGACGAACGAAGGAAGAACAAGATGGGTGAGGGTGTTGTCAACGAGCCGGTCCTGCTCGTGCCCACGCCCCTCGTTCGTGCGGCTAAACGTCCCAGTCCGCCGATAGTCACCCAACGTGTCGATCTCGTCGGGATCCCCGGCTGAGTCGTACCGGTACGCATCGGGGTTGCCAAACGTTGGGCAAAAGCCGAAAAGCGGGTAGTTGCTGGTGTCTTTGGCGTTCCAAACTTCGACGTAGCGGTTGCCGTTCTCCGGCTCGGGCGGGCCGCCGCCGGTCGGGCTGGGCCACTCGACCGGGTTCATGAGTGCGTACCCCGAATCGCGCCGACCGGTGGTGCAGAAGATCAGTTCGTCGGTGCAGCCATACCCATTCACGCGGCTGAAGGGTTTGAGGGTGGCGTCGTACCCGCCGATGATGCGAGCGCGGGGGTCGGATTGCTGGCGGGTCCAAGAGAGATCGGGTGACTCGCCGACAGGCTTGACGCGGAACCAGCCGTCGTCCTCAACCCGCCGGAAGTTGTCGATGCCGAACCCGGGCGCGAGATCGGGCGATTCGCCCACAGGATCGGGATCGATACCGCGGCCATCAAACCAAGGTTGGAGCAGCGCGTCGGTACCGTCGGGCGCGGAGGCGGTGCCGTCGAGGCGCATTCGGCTGGGGTCGTACACGCCGAGGTACCCGCCGTCGGGCGAAAATGGACCGATCGGATTGGGACCGGAAACACGATCGGGCATCGCCTGGGTCGCGCCGTAACTGGCGAGGCGACGCACCTGCGCGGGGATCGGCGGCAGGCGATCCTCATACGCGAACGTGCCCAGAGCGGTGACGCGGCCGATCATGGAGTCAAGATCGATCGTCGGAACGGAGGCACACATCGAGTTGTGCCTGAAGTTGAGGCCAAGCCCGCCGGGCTGGAAGGTGTTGCCTCGCTGGAAATGCTGCCGCCCTGCGGGCGGTGTAAAGAGGTTCCAGTTGTGCGAGGTCTCGAAGTCTTGAACGCTGACATCACCCCGCGGCCCGATTTCGGAATCAGGGTCCATACGGAAAGATGTCAGGTTGCCGTAAGCGTCGTAGTCGAGCGATGCTTCGTCGAGAACCTGTTCGCAGCCGCCTTGGCCCCCTTCGCCGGCGCGTGAGTCGGCTTGACTAGCGCGGGTCAGCCGGCCGAGCGCATCATATTGGTACACGACCGATGCAACCCAGTCCCCGCACTCGCCGAGGGGGGCGGGTTGCTCGATCCGGCGAACCACGGGGCGACCGAGCGGATCACGCTCAAAGGCGTGTCGATACCCGCCGGGATCTTGGAACGATACCACTTCATTCTGAAGGTTGTAGTTGTAGAAATACGGCGGGCGAGAAGGGCTTTCGCCGGGATCGTTTGAATCCGGCAACATCACGGCCATAACAAGGCTGTTGTCATGCGAAGGAACGGTTGCGAATGGATACGTCGAGGGGAAGTTCGAGGAGTTCGGGTAAATATACTTGGTGATACGAGCCGGGAGCGGGACGATCGAGTCCCCGCCGCCGATGCCTTGTTCGTTCACTTCGCAGAGCAGCCCATCTTCGCAATAACTGAACTGGAACTCGCGTCCGAAGTTGCACGGATCGATCGTGCCCGAGGTATCGAGTGGGTCCGAGCAGTCTTCGCCGACGCACACGATCGGTTGCCGCTCGGTGGTTCGTCGGCCGGCGTCATCATAGAGAGATTCGGTTGGCACGCCGAGCGGGTTATATTGTTTCCAACGCCGGCCACGGTTGTCATAAATCGCACCGAGCATGATCGGGCCGTTCGAGCGAGACGGGATGCCGAAAAACTCAATCTCCGCCGGGCTTGGATCGATGCCCCCTTTGTAGCGATACTCAACGTTCAAAATGTAACCAGGCGGAAACTCAGAAGCCGGCGCGAGGCGTCCTTCGCCGAAATCCGCCACGCGGATCTGGCGATAGAACTCGTCGTACCAATAGGCTTGTATGTTCGGCCTACCGCGGAGCGAGGGCGAAGGAGACAGATTGAGTTGCGCCAGTTCGCTGCGGAAGGGGTCGAGAGTGCTGCCGGGCGTGGGCGGGAGCGTCCGAACGATAAAGTCGAGCGGTGCAAGCCGCCCGGTGGAGGGAATATCTCCGCAGCCTTCGGGCAATCGTTCGAGCCGCGCAGTCAAACGAGGAAGGCCCAGAACAGGGTCCAAGGCACAGTGGGTTTCTTCGAGGACGACATCGAGTTCCCCGACGCCTTGCATGATGTCTGAGTATTCGGTCGAGCCGACGGAAGCGAGCATGTACTCGCTGGTGACACGGCAGAGCCGGTCGTACTCGTAGCGGTGAACCGATTCTCCTTGCACTAATAGCGTGTGTCCGTCTGGGGTAAACCATGAGTTCGTCGTGACGGGCGAAGCGAGCATCCCATCAGGCAGCACGCCGTACCACGATTCTCGATAGACCTGCCCACGCGGATCGATAGCACGCTCGGCGTAGCGCTGGCGACCCGCCGAGTTCGTGAGCGGATCGCGATTGTCGGTGGTAAATGTGTTGTCGTATAGACCGACGCGAATCGCACGCCCATGGTTGTTGTATGAAACGAGTGTGTGTGGTGCATCTGGATTGCGAATCACCTCGGGCCAGCCGCGTGAGTTGTTGGTAAACGAGGTTTCTCTGATATACCCGCGTGGTCCGTCCACATATAAAATGTGAGACGTAATATAACTGTTACCGCCGTCGCTTTGCTCTGTTGCGTCACTATCGTACACGAACCGCTCGATGTCGATAGGTGCAGTGTACGTGCCTGAGCGTTTGGCGGACTTCTGAAGGAGTGTGAGTCGGTCAATCGGATCATACGTCAGGTGCGTTCTCGTGCCGGCCGTGTCTTCGAGGAGTATGAGCCTACCGCTATTGTCGAACTCGAACTTCGTGATGAGTGCCCTTGTGTTTCCCGTGCCGTAGATTGAATGCCACGTCGAGTGTTGCGAAGGCCGACTGCCCGACGGTGAACGTACCGTGGTCTGATATGAACCCAGATGTATCTCGGTACTCATGCTTGTCGGGTACACATCCAGCAGCGACGTAGCACTTGCTTCAACTGTTGGATATGGTGCAAGGGGATGTTCGGTCGTCGTTGATATGCCCCGGAACACATCGACCGTACTCCATGGCACGGCAACCCGCCCTGACTCCTCGATGAGGCCCGAATGATTGGTTACGGAAGCGTCGTATGGGCCGAAATAGCGTTTTGTACCCGCTTCATCACTCACCTTCGGAACAGCCACCGTGACAAATCGCCGATCTGAAAGGACGGCGTAATGCAACTCCGTTCGTCGCAGCGCAGCGTCGGTCATCGCTGTCCCGCGCCCCATTATATCATACTCAAAGGACATTCGGAGATGGAACGGGTGCGGGCCGGTGGTTTGAAAATCACTCACAGGCGCGACTGGAATACCGTCTTGGCCGACCGCTGCATCCACTACAACATGCCGCAGTAAGCCCGTATCAAGGTCTGAAGCGGGCGATCCGGTCGGCGGCTGAAAACTTCTGTACGTAACCGTGCCGGACTCGAGCCGAGTAAACACCGGATCGCCCGCGAGTGAAAAATATGTGCTCGACCAGGCGTCCGCGATATCCGATCCGTTCTCGGCGAGTGCAACAACGGGCCGGGTCATCTTGGCCGTTTCGATAGCGAGCGGCTCGGCTGTGTGGAATGAATAATCAATGGTCGTTACATCGCCTCCGGTGCCAGTAGTGGTCTCGTTGCGGAATGTTCTGATGCTCTCCGGCAAGGGACGAACAATACTAAACACCCCTGCGACCAAGTGCCTCGGAACGGCTTCGCCCAACGCGTCGGCTGCATACGTAACCAGGGTATCAAACATACCGTCCGGGCTTGTTCCCGTGCCGTGCCCATCACGGTGCCGAACCGAAGTTATAAAACCCGCGAGCGAACTTCCCTGCTGTACTCGATCATACAATATCACCAATCCTTGCGTAGCAGATCCGGCTACTTCTCCGGTCGAATGCGTATAACCGGCCACGCTGGCAGGGGTGCCGACACGTTCGACGCATCCGTAAGAATCTCTTATGATCATCGTGACCCATTGACGCGACGCCGCGATTGTTGGATGCTCGCTGCTGAGTACCAACGAGAGTGGTTGGCCCGCTTCGTCAAAATAATGAGTGCGCCACTTGAACGGCTGTTGCACAACGGTGCGGGATTTCCATACTGTGCTATACGCCGCGTCGTTCTGCGGTGCATTCGTTTGAAGATTGGACTCGTACGAGATGTACATCCGGCCGTCGGGTTCTGTTCCGCCGCACTTCCCGTCGCTAAAACACATACTAACCCGACCGCCGAGCGATGATGGCTCGTACTCGTAGTACGACTCGGCAAGCGGCTTCAGTTCCGCGTCGTAGGCGGCGTCGAATGCGGTACCACTGAAGTCGTGCATGACCTGAAAGCGACGTGTGCCCTCACCCCCGAGTGCGATTCGGACTTGATGAGGATTGCCACGCCGACCGTCGGCGTCGCTCCATGCCTGCGTGTAATATCGATAATATTGTTCACGGATCAACATGAGAGGGGTTGAACCGGCCTCTCTCGGCGACAAGGGTGTGATCACACGCACGAGTTTGAGATCCCCCGGCAGTCCGCGATCGACCAAACCCTCCGCACCGTAATAGTCGTACTCGACGCGAGCCGCTTCCATCTCGCTGCCGCAAGCACCCCAAGGCATTGTGGGTTGTTCGCGGTACTCCGCTCGGACTTGAAGCAGCCTGGACGCGACGCCGTAAGAGGTGGTCGAGTAGTTGTAGCAGAATCGCCTTCCGGCCGAGTCATACGCCACCAGCACACGCCCCGCGCTGAACCCAACGCTTGCAGCAACATTCGCGCTCGTCGGATCACCAACATAGGCCATATTGCCGGCAGGGTCTGTCAACTTCCAAAGTTGACCGGCGACAAGCCCCCACCGCGTACTATCCGCGGCGAAAAAAGTTGCTACGCTGCCGGTCTGATCACGATACTCCGCGACCGGATCGGCACCTCCGATGATTTGCACTGCCCCCGCGGCTCCGTTGACGCCGCGGTACACGCTGGTATTGCCGACTCGCTCGAACGCTACAAACCGATCTGCTCCATAAATAAGCCACATGACTTGTGCGGGCGTCGCGCCGTCGGTCACGAGTGATAGTTGCCCTGAATGAAACCAGTTGGCGCCTTGATACCCGGTTGCCGTGCCGGTGCTTCGGTTGTTGTACGAGCGTCCGATCGGCCATGGAACACGCGCCGGCAGAACGAGATCGACTTCGTCGAGAATACACGATCCAGTAAGTAGGTCCACGCCGTCAATGTGCCTGGCACTTGCTACCGGTGAACCATCCATGTCTCCAGCAACTGATAACCCGTGTAACATCGAGCGTACGATCGCGCCGTCCGGCGTGGTACCTTGTTGAATGGCATGTGGGCCGACGTCTTGCACGCCGCCCGATGGTGGCACCGCGTGCAGCAGTGTTGGGCGGATGGCGAGGACCGCATCAGGGTGTGCCGACTGCGCCAGTGCGATAGTGCCGGCTGCTCCAACAAGCCCCCAGACGAATCCGCATAACGCAACGATCACGAACCCGGTACGTTTTAGCATGTGCATGTGTGTACCCCTGTTGATGCAAAATGCAGTCATGCAATCTAACAGAAACTGGCAGGCCGTTCAACAGGAATGTTGATTAATTTCTGTGTACCGTCAAGTTAATCGAAACGCACGCGTGCGGCTCCACCCATTCGAGTGGAAATTGGTGGAGTTCACCCACAAATTCGAGATCGTGATCGATTGTTCGGTGGTATCCGCACGGGTTTCGCGCACGCCGCGGCCACGTTCGAGGGATTCGTCCGTGCGGCAGCCGATCGGTGCAGCGATTGACGCACGATTGACGAAGGAGCCGACGTCATCTACAAGGAACGGTGTATACCTCTGGCGCCCACATGCCGAACACCCAGCCGATCCTGAGAATCTAGTTCCCGGCGGTCGGCGAGTTTGAGCGGGCTTCGACGGAGAGAGGCGTGGCGCGTGTGCCGAGCGGCTGTGCAGCGTCGCGTCGAACGGTGCCGACGATGTGCAGGAGATGCCGGGCAGGCTCGGTCAAGTCTGCGCCGCATTCCGGACAAGTAATGGAATCAGCGGGCAACCCATCGAGGGAATAACCGCAGTCAATGCAGACCGGGACACCCGAATCGATCAGGTGCCGTCGCATGTGCGATGCGGCACCGCGCTGATGGAGCCACCGCATGAGAACAAACCCACCCGTGATCGCCACCGCGAAGCCTGCGTCACGAACCCACATGGCTTGGGTGAAGTGCGATACGATCACGCGGACAGCAAAGACGACCCCGGCGACCGTCGCCGCGATGATGAGAATCCCGCCCGCGAGTCCTTTCAAGCCCTCGCTGCCCCCCAGTGTCTTGGCGTAGGAAGAGATCGCGTGTTCGCGTGCCTCGGGGGTGCGGAACAGTTTGAGTTCGCTCAGCCCGGCGAGCGTGAGGTGCAGCAGGCTTCTCGGCGGGCGCGGTGCGACCATTCGTGAGTATATGTGCCATACACTGATTCCGAGCAACCTATGAGTGATCAGCAGATGGCGGACGATCCTAATACAGCCTCGGGCACACCGAAGGAGACGGGGTCGTCCGCCGCAGGAAGGGCTGACGAGCCGGGGACGACGAGTCCGCCTCTGTATCCGGTTCCGGAGATGTATGAGCAAGGGGTAACACAGGAACACGCGGCTGGATTCGTGAACGTATCGCATGGGGACGTGGGCGGGGGCCAATGGTCCGACGTTCCAGGGAGTCCAAGAAATGATGGAAGAGTGGTTGATCCGTGGCGGCATCGGCGGGCGGAGCCGCGGCTGTTCGCGTTTCTGTGGACGGTCTATCTGCTCGCCGCGGTGCTCGGGAGTTTGATGTGGGTGGCCCGGTCGAGCGTGCTGTCGTCCAGCGCCTACGGCCCGGCGGCGCGCACCATGCTGCTCGTGATCCTGATCGGCGCCACGCTCCTGTGGCCGATGGTGCGTCTGAGCCAACTCAGGCCGGCGGGCCGGCTCGTGCCGGCGGTGC
>JBGSIF010000062.1:0-9609 GCA_041742635.1 Phycisphaerales bacterium | reverse complement strand
CAGGCACATCGTCCGCCGCTTCGATGTTCGTTGCCCCCCCCGTTGCCGCACGGCCCGCCGCCGTCGCCGCAGCCCGTTTCGGCAGTTCCACCGTCACGCTCGGCGTCCCCACCTCCCCAAGAAACAAATCAGTAATCGCATCATACGAATCACCGCGGGGGCCACCCCGCGAGCCAACAGGCTTCACCGCGGCACTCCCCGCGCGATGTTCAGCCGCCGCGCTCGACTCCATAGCGCCCTCCGTGTGCGACTTCTTCTTCCAACACTCTCATCCCGCTCACGCCGACATCGCCACCGTTGGCGTACCCGATGCTCCCGCCGTCACCACCACCCCCGTCGCGCGACCCGGCCCGAGCATCTCCTCGGCGATCTCGCTCATCAGCACACTGGCATTGAACACGGTTGTGCTCATCTCTTCTTCCATCCCCGCGCCTTCGACCTCGCGCCGGCTCGATGGCTTGTTGTCCAGCAGCCACTGCGCCAGCGTGCGATAGTCGTTCGATCCGGGCGAGTCCGGTGCGTATTCCACGATCGCCTGTCCGAACGACGCCGCTTCTCGAAGCCGCTGATCGAACCGGATCGGCTGCGGGATCAACTTCGCCCCGAACCGCCGCCGCAGTTCTTCCAGCAGTTCCACCGCCATGATGCTCTCGTCGTTGTGCAGCGTCGCAAGCAGCCGGTACGTCGGCGACGCCCCCAGCCGTTTCCCCAGCGCCTTGATCGTGTTCACCTGCTTCGTCGCGCCTTGCAGCGAGAAGAACCCGGTCTCGACCGGTATCACCACTTCGTCCGCCGCCACCAGCGCGTTGAACGCCAGCATCCCGATCGCCGGCGAGCAGTCGATCAAACAGATATCGTGCTTGTGTCCCAGTTGTTGAAGCACCCGCGCCAGCCGCGTCTCCGCCCCAGGCTGCCCCGCGAAATCTCCTCGGCTCGCCTCCAGCCCCGCCAACTTCATCGTACTCGGCGCCAGATCCAAGTTCCGGCTCACTCGCCATAGCAATCGGTCGTGATCAAACGCGCGCTGCTGAGACACCGCCTGCATCGCGTCGCCGATCTGCACATCGATCCGCTGATCCGGTATTGCCAGCCCCGCGGCACAATGCCCCTGCGGGTCCATATCCACCAGCAAGGTCTTGTACCCCGCACCGGCGAACACGCCGCCCAGGTTGATCGTTGTGGTCGTCTTTCCGCAGCCGCCTTTTTGATTCACTATCGCTATCGTCCGCACGTTCCGCTCCTCAGGTTCATGGAGGACCAGCCGCTGACCACCCCTTCTACATACCCAGCCTGATTCGGTGACGAACATCACCCGACACCCACTATCGGCCCATGTTACCGGTCCACATGAAAGAGCCTCGAAACCGCCCAGTTTTTCATCTCTTGTCTATCTTTCTCCATGATTTCGTCCTTCATCGCACACCGCGCTCTCCGCGCATCCTCTGCGCTTCACACGCAACCCGTTGTCTCATCATCACTTCCGCGCAGAAAAAGACGCCCAGCAACCTGCCGGGCGTTTCTTCTTCATTCCGATCTTCACACTCACGCGTATGCGTGCAGCCCCGGCAGCAGCAAGTTGACCCCGAAGTATGTCCACAGCATCACGATGAACCCCACGATACTCAGTATCGCCGTCCACCACGCTCGGTCCCGCACCACGAACCGGATGTGAATCACGATCAGGTACACGATCCATGTGATTAGCGCCCACAGTTCTTTCGGGTCAAACGCCCACCATCGTCCCCACGAGTGGTCGGCCCACCACGCCCCGAGCAGGATCCCCGTCCCCAGCGTCCAAAACGCCAACTGCAGAATGATCATCTGTGCCTTATCCAAGTCCGACAGCACCCGCCCCGGCCCTTTCGGCACGCCCTCTTCCAGCCCCAGCGCCGATGCCGACACATCGATCAGCACCTCGCCCCCGCCGATCCCCGCACCACCCCCGCTCGCACCGGCACTCCCCGCCATCATCGGCTGTGTCCGCCACTTCGCCGCGTAGTACGTCCCAAGATAGAACAAACTCACCATGAATCCCAGCGATATCAGCCCGTAACTCACGAGCACCGTCGTGACGTGATACTTCAGCAGCACGGACGTGTTCAGGATCGGTGCCTCCCGTCCTATGTCCTTCCCGGGTATTCCCGTCTGTGTCGCCGTGACGAGCACCATGAACCCCACCCCGGCTGCCGCCGCTCCGAACAACCATTGCCGCCGGATCATCATGATCACGAACCCGACCACCGCCGCACCTAGCGACAGCCCCGTCATCGACTCGAACTGATTCTGGATCGCCAGCCGCTCGGCGATATAACACCTCGATGCGAACCCAAACGTGTGCAGGCCCATCGCCACCACCAGCGTCGCCACCCCGATCCCCACCAGCGATTTACGCCCCGTCCCGAACGCCAGCAGCAGCGCGACCAGCGACACACAGTACAGCCAGTACCCCCATTCAAACGGATTGCTCGCGTTATACAGCCGCTCGACCTCCCGGCGTGCAGTCGGGTACGTCCCCGTGTTTACCTTCGGCAGTTCTACCGTCAGCACATTGATGGCCGCGTTGACCTTCGCTGCATCCCCGGCACGCCACCCCGCCGCCATATCTACGACCGCGCTCCTGATCTCCGCTCCCGCCGACCCGTCCATCGCCACCGACAGATTCTGCCACCGCGCGTCCTTCGTCCCGGGCGCGATCACTAGCAAGTCCTGCCAACTCTCGCGGAACAGGCTCATCGACACCGCCACCTGCCGCAGACCCTTCCTGTACCCTTCCTCAAACTGATACTGACTACTGATCGTCGCCCCGTGCTGGCTCACGTCGCTCGGCCGCAGCCGCCCCAACTTCAGCCACCACTCCCGTTCGTCTCCTTCCAGCCCCGCTGAGTCCAAAAAAGCTTCCCGCAGCGGCAAATAGTCCACCTGCACCAGTGGCTTTTCCTGGTAATACGCCGGATCGATCATCAAATCAAAGAATGTGAACAGCGGATCAAACTTCACTTTCTTTTCCCCGCCCGACGACGCTTGATACTCACCGCCGTTCCCGCCGTTCCCGCCGTTCCCGCCGTTCCCGCTGTTCCCGCCGTTCCCGCTGTTCCCGCCCGTCTCTGCCCGCATCCAGTCCACGTAGTCCTTCCGGCCCGCGACCTGCTTGATCGTCTCTCGCGCCAGCGTGTCCAATATCTTCAACCGGTCGTTATGGAACACCGCCAGGTCGCGAAGCCGCCCGATCTCGACCGCCTTCGAGAACTCATATTTCTCCCGCGTCGTCATCGTCGCCGCTACCGGCGCTCCGAACGGATTCCCTCCGGCCACGGCCCCCATCTCACGCATCGCCGGCATCGTGTTCCCCGCCGGCGCGCTCTGCCCCATCGCTCCGGGCGTCATGCCCAGACACACCGCGCCCACCATCATCACCACGCTGATCATCACGCTCCGCACCGACCCCACGCCCCCGCGGCCATTCTTCATAATGTGCCTTGCCTGCTTCATGCTTCACTCCCTGATCCCGTCGGGATCGAGCGTTCCGGCTTCGTCCTCGTTAGCCCCGCCTGCACCTTCAACTTCCGCCGCCGCACGATGTACGGCTTCACATAAAACGCCCAGGGAATCCCCACCACCATCATGATCGCTCCCGCCGCGATCACGTAGATCCCAGGATTGTTACCCACCCCAAGGATCGTCCACCGCGCCAGTGCCCGCGCCCGCTTCCCTTGATCGACCTCCGCCTGCGTCGCGTTCCACCCCTCAGGATCCCACCCCGCTTGGCTGAACTTATACTGCGTCGGTGCGATCACGCTCACCAGCCGCCCGAGTACCTTCGCCACCGCCGGCGCATCCTCCCGCGCCCGGAACGGCACACGCACCAGCAGCGGATCATTCAGACTCGTATACCGCACATCGATCGTCTGCTTCTCTCCGCTCCCACGCAACACCACAACATCCGACCGGAAGTCCTGCGTCGGCCCGCCGAAGTCGTGCGAAAACATCTTGAAATCCGCCAGTTGGATCTGCAGGTCCGGCAGCGTCCGCATCACACGCCCGAACGCCAACATCAGCCGCGTCCCGTCCGGCAGGTCCACCCCGCGTGCGTTCTGCTGCTCCGTCAACGCATACTGCGAGAACGGCAGCCACACCGTTTGCTTCCACTCCCCTTGCTCCACCTCCACCGCCAGCGCGGCGTGCCGGTGCGTCCCCAGTTCCTTGTTGTCCCTCTGCCCCGCCGGCACAGGCACCGGATACTCCACACCGATCGCGTGCGCCCACCGTTCCGCGATCCGCATCCCTGCCATCGGACCAAGCGATATCACGAACCCCGGCTTCAGTCCCCCCAGCACCGTCGGCTTCCCGTCCACCCCGCCGCCCCGTGCCCGCATCACCCCCCGCAGCACCGGATTCCCCGCGTCCGTCGATTCGCTCACCACCTCATCCACATAATACTGCGGCACCGAATCATCCAAATATGACAGCCGGATCGCACCTTCCGCCTTGCGCTTCCCCAGCCCGCCCCGAGTCGTCGGGTCATTCGCATTCGCAGATGTCTGGAATATATCAATCGATTGTTCCGGGTACCGGTGATACACAAACCGCACGTATGGCTCCTGCCCCTTCGATGCCGGCGGGCTGATCTTGATCACCGCCACGCTCGTATCCGCTCCCGTGTACAACGGGTCATCGATCCCCACCGGCAGATTCGCCGATTCCTCCAGCAACTGCCGCAGCGACGGCACCAGCCGCACCGTCTCGATCTGATACCCGCTCGCCCCGATCGTGTGCCTTGATTGATCCGACAATGTCACCGCCGTCCGCACCGCCGGCGCGTCGGGTTTGATCGGGTCCGGCACCTCCACGATCAACGTGTGCATCGCACCAGGCTCAACCGCCGTGTTCAGGTCCGACCACCGCTCCGCCGCCATTCCCGATGTGTACTCCAGCATCATTCCAAGCCCGATCGGCTGCACTCGCCCCGCCGGGATCGTCGGGAATAACTGCGTCCGATCCGTCACCCTCGCTTCCCCCGCGCCGCTCCCGCCTCCCTGCACCCCCCCCTGCACCACGATCTCAAAGTTCCGCGCCGGTAGCGAGGGTGCCTTCAGCCCCGCTACCTCCGCCGGCGACGCCGGCACCCACTGCTGCCCCACCGTCGCATACGGCGAGTACCCCACCAAGTTGAACCCGACGCTCCGCAGCGACGCCGGCAGGTCCGACCCCTTCCCGCCTTCCCCCACGCTCGCCGACTTCGCCTTCACTCGCAGCGTCCGACCCTCGTCGAACTCTCGCGCCCATTGCGTCATCCCCTCGATCCCTAGCGCATTCAGGTTGTAATCGTGGTACCGCGGCACGCCCCGCAGCGCCAACTGCCGCCACGACGTCCCCTCCGACACCCACAGCGCCACATCCGTGTTGTCATAAAACCCCGACACCGGCGGCCCCGGTGTCGGCTGCCCCGCTCCGTCCACCGCACCCGACTCCAGCAGCATGTCCCCTTCTTCCTTTAAGGACGAGTAGTACATGCTCCCCAGCGCCAGCGTCACGATCCCCGAATGCACCGTCAACACACCGATATTCGGAAAGATGAACTCGATCCGTCGCACCGTCGCCGTCACCATGTTCACTACGAACGCGATCAGCATCACCTTCAGCGGCCACCACGCATAAAACTCCAACTCGCTCATCTCCATCCCGGGCAATCGCCGCACCGTGATCGATTTGTTCTCGGCGACAAACCCCTTGAACAGCCTCAGCCCGTTCCCCGTCAACTCGTCGTACCGCATCATCGGCCACGCGAACCGATGCCACGCCCATATGCTCACCACGCTCAGACCGATCATCCCAAAGAACCCCACCGCGAACCGCGCCGCCCGCGACGCCCCTCGCTTCCTCATCCCGCCCGTCAGCAGCAGCATGGGCGCGACCGCCGCCGCTCCCATCACCAGAACCAGCGTCAGCCCATAGATCATGTACGTCGGAGCCAACGCGATCAGCCCGATCGGCACGCTCGCCAGCGTCCCGTACGCCGACACCCCGGTCAGCAGTACCACCGCCAGCGGGATCGAACTGAACGCCCGCAGCACCGCCTTCGCCGGCCACGCCCACCCGGGGATGTGCTCGTCGTCCCACTTCTTACTCCGGATCCATTTTTGACTCATGGCGTCTCGTCGGTTCGGGTTCCATCCACTCGTTACGCTCGATCTTCCCCCATCGCCCGCCCACCACCCACTCAAACGAACATCTCATTTCATGTCGCTTTTACTCGTCTCCAACTATATTCGGTTCATTCTAAACAGGCACGTTGATTCCGGTGTGGCTAAAACTTTTTCGATCTAGCAGTAAATTAGTTCGGCATCGGCTTCCCAAAAGTGCTCTCAGAAACGACTTCGGGCCATCTCTGCTTTGAGGCATCTTTTCTGGCTCGATCGCCAATATTCCTCCGATCTCGCGCGGTTTCACACCGTTTCGTTCGTTTTCGTCCATTGAGAACGAAACGAGTCTCCGAGGCAACCCCAGCGCGTCCGCACCCAGAAGTGTTCCCATGCTCAAAAGCGTTCGCGGATCTGTCCCATCTCGGTGAGAAAGCAGCGACATTTCACTCCAGATCGACATCCCCCCAGTTGCAATGCCACCACTTTCGGGTGGCAAATTAACAACCGAGTCCGTCCCGAGCGCCACCCCGATCCCGGCTTCCAGCATCTCGCGGTACCGATGTTCCCCAAACTGCCCATCTGCCCCAAAATACTCCGACGCCCGCGGGCAGTACGCCACCCGAGTTCCGGTACTCGCCATAATCTCGATCGTTCGGTCAGTGGCATCATTCGCGTGGGCGACGAGATACGGGGAGCCGTGATGGTGGGCGGACGTCAGGGTTTCTTCGAGGAACTCGGCGGGGTGAAGTCCCACGCCGATATCTTGCCCGGCGGATTCATCCCACAACCCGAGCGTTTCGAGCAGTTCGCGCTGCGGTCCGTCGCCGCGCGAGATAAAACGGCGTTCTTCTGCCGATTCAGCGAGATGGGTGCAGATCGGGACACCGAGCCGACCGGCTTGGGTGGTGGCATGAAGATACGACGAGGCCGCGACAGTATTCGGGGCGTGCGGCTGCAAACCGACACGAACCCTCTCGACAACTCGTCCCGAACCCCGAGATTCCTCGTTGAGCGCGGCCCGGAGTGTGTCCAGCCCGGCGTGGAGGCCTTGCTCGCGGAACTTGCCCCGAGAAAAGAACTCGAGAAAACTGGTTCCGCGCAGCGGCGAGTTTCGAAGGGTTCGCCACGGTTCGAGCGACGGGATCCCCCGAGGCGCCCCGGCGATGTCCCCGACCGCAATGGTCCCCCCGGCCAGACAGAGATCGATTCCACGGGCGACCGATTGGGCGATACCAGCGGGATCATGGCGACGTTCGCGCCGGATCATATCAATCCAGGAAACAAACCCGCCGGGAGCGGCCGGGTCGTGCGGCCTGGGGCCGATGTGCGATAGGTCGAGGTGTGTGTGTGCGTTGACCAGCCCCGGAACGAGTACGGCGTGCGGAAGTGCGACGACTCGCGCGCCGTCATCGGCTGGATGTCGGCGAACGTCGTCGGTTGGTCCCGCGGCGAGCAAGACGATGCACACCCATGACGCAGGCCCGTCAAGCGGGCCTTGTGTGTCGGGATCGTGCGGGAATGTGATCAGGAGCGAACCCGGCGCGGCGAACAGCCCCTCGCCGTCCGCGATAGCCGCCGCGTCGATTCGGAAGGTGTGGTCTTTCATGCCCTGCGTCGTGTCTTCCCGATGAATACTCTTGCGCGGAGCGTCGGCGTGAAGTATTGACCTACGGCGGCGTGTCCACGATACTCAGTCACAGCAGAACGATACGGGAGAAACCGATGAGCGACACGGCGAAAGCACAAACGAAACGGTGGCGGAACTTCGGCGTGCGAGCGAGGCTCGCGGTCATGGTGGTGGGACTCGGCGCGGGTTTGATCGGCGTGGGTGGGCTCAGCGGCTGCGCGAACAACGCCGACCTGGTCGAAGCAAATCGGACGCTGACGGAGCGGATCGAACAGTTGATCGTGGAGAACCGGCGGCTGAAGGGCGAACTGGAAACGGCGCAGGCGGAGATCGCCGCGCTGCGGGCGTCGAACGCCGACCTGGTTGCGCTGCGGGATCAGTTGATGGCCGAGAACGCGATGCTGCGGGATCAGTTGCGACGGTTCGGGGACGACATCGGGAACTTGAAGTTCCAGGCGCTGGACCCGACGACGGACGCGGCACTCCGGGAACTGGCCGACCAGTACCCGGACCTGCTGGAGTACGACTCGGCGCGGGGGATGATCCGTTTCAAGAGCGACGTGACGTTTGCCTCGGGGTCGGATGAAGTGAGCGACGGTGGGCGGCGGAGTATTGATGCTCTGGCGAAGATCCTGATGACGCCGACGGGTTCGGGGTACGACGTGCGGATCGTCGGGCACACCGACAGCCAGCGGATGAGCGCGGGGACGGCGGCGCGGCACCGCACTAACTGGCACCTCTCGACGCACCGGGCGATCTCGGTGGGGCGAGAACTATCGGGGATGGGCGTCGTGCAGACGAGGCTCGAAGCGGCGGGGCGCGGCGACTATGACCCGCTCGTTCCGAACAACGCGAACGGGAACACGCGGGAGAACCGGCGCGTGGAAGTCTTCTTGGTTCGCGGCGTGAACAAGCAGAATCCCGGTGCGGGCGCGATCGCTCCGACGATCCCGGTGGAGCAAGGCGGGAACAACTTCCCGGCGGCGGGACGGGGGCGAGAAGATATCACGAAGTAATGCAACCACGTCGGCGTGTTGAACGCTCGGCGAAACGAACTGTCTGCACGACCGACCGCGGCCCACACGCGGTCGGTTGTGTTTTTGGGAATGATGTGTTCTTGGTGGCCCTGCTCTCCAGAGCATCTATGAGTGTGCCGAAGTCAAGGGGGGACGGGAAGGAATCGGGATGATCCGCGCATCTATTCGAGGTCGCCGCAGGGGCGCCTCATGCCACTTGGTTCGGGGCCGCCTCATTCAGGCCGCGGCGTCGGAGCGCCATGCTCTTTGAGCGAGGTCGGCCATTGATCCCGTTTCCGTCTTGCCTCGTCACGATCTGTTTCGATGCCTTTGTTCGGAGCCATCGTCGCCCCGGTTCACGAATCGAGGGTTCGAGCCGCCGCGGCGCGAGCCTTTCTCTTGAGTGCGGGGGGGGCAGCCGAGGGGTGGGTTTGGGAGGGGAGCGGGGCTGCTCCCGCTCCCCTCCCATCAACGCGGTCTCCGTCGTCTTCTCGCTTCTCCGCGCCTCGTTGTTCCGCGGGCGTCGGGGAAGGCGGTGCGAGGCGCTCTTCCCACGCCGCGCCGGAGCGCAGCATCGCCAGCATGACGCGCGTGAGGTGATGAGCGACGGCAACGACCGCGATCTTGCGCCGGTCCGGGTCCCCGCCCACGATGCGATCAAAGAACGCCCGCAGGCTCGGCGAGAGTTTGATCCCGCGCCACACCGCCTGCACGAGCAGTTGGCGCACCGTGCCCGGTCCGTCGCGCGTGATGTGTCCGAGCCGGTTCATCGAGCCGCTCTGGTCTTGCGTGGGCACGAGCCCGAAATAACTCCCGATCGCCTTGA
>JBGSIF010000061.1:0-12949 GCA_041742635.1 Phycisphaerales bacterium | reverse complement strand
GCTGGCAGGCCCGCTGGACCCGCCGGCGGGGCCGGTCGCGCCGACGTTCAAGACGCTGACGGAGGTTGAACCGCGGGTGGCGATCAATCTGACGAACACGCCGGGAGACGCCGACAGCCTGTTCCGGATCACGCAGCCGGGGTCGTACTACTTCACGGGCGATATCACGGGTGTGGCCGCGAAGAGCGGGATCGAAATCGTGGCGGACAACGTTACGATCGACCTGATGGGCTTCAAGTTCACCGGCGCGGTCGGGTCGCTCGTCGGGATTCAGACGTCGGGCACGACCATCGGGCACAACGTGGTCGTTCGGAACGGTCATCTTTCAGCGTGGTCTGCTGGAATCTCATTCTCGAACTCGCTCGACGGCAGCGTGATTGAAGACGTGACCGTGTCGGAGGGCACTGGCAACGCATTCACGGTGGGTTCCGAGGGCATTGTCCGGCGATGCGTCGCTCGGAACAACCTTGGGAACGGGTTCGCGGTCGGATTCAACTCTCGGGCCGAGGACTGCATCGCGGTCGAAAACGCAAACACCGGGTTCTTTGTGTCCGGGGCGTCGCACATGCTCAGGTGCACCGCGGCTGCGAACGGGAACAACGGCTTCCTCTCCAACTCCGCCAACGGGACGGTGTACGTCAACTGCGTGTCGCGCGGCAACACCGGCAGCGGCTTCCAGAGTTTCGGCGGTTCGATCCTCCAGGGGTGCCGCGCCGAGTAGAACACCATCGACGGGTTCTTCGGCGGGTCGTCGGAGATTCTGGACTGCGAGTCTATTGACAACGACAACGACGGCTTCCATGTGAACGGCGGCGCTTTCCTTTCCAGGTGTTTCGCGCGCCAGAACGGGAACACTAACAGCAACGACGGCGCGGGCTTCCATATTGCCGGCGGCGATAACCGAGTCGATGGCTGTGCCTCGAACGGCAACGACCGCGGGTACGACGTGGACGGCGGTGGGAACTTGATCGTTCGCAACAGCGCGGCGGGCAATACGACGAACTACGACATCGCGACTGGAAACAGCATCGGCGGGATCATCGCGGCGGGCACGAACCCCGCCGCGATCGCGGGCAACTCCGCGGCCGGCACGATCGGCACCACCGATCCGTGGTCGAACATCTCGTACTAAATCGTGTGTCATTCAAGGCTCGGGTTTCGTGTACCACTCTGGAGATCACGTATCATGAACACACGATGTGTTTCGATTCTTCTGACCCTCGGCGCGGCCACAGCGGCGAACGCGCAGTCCAACGTCGATCCCGCTCGTCCCTTTGCCTTCGGCGAGAATATCGGGTTCATCAACTTTCGAGCCGCGGGAGCGCCGGTTGGTGCTCAGGGCGTTCGACTAAGCGCCACGTTCCTCTCGGGTTTCGCGTTCAGCGAGAACGTAGGTTTCATCAACTTCGGCGACGGCTCACCGGTCGCGGGCGACTCATACGGCAATCTCAACGGGCTGGACTTCGGGGTCAACCGTCTGCTTAACGATGAACTTGCCGGTTTGGCATACGGCGAGAACATTGGCTGGATCAACTTCGGCGGCGGGCGGCTTGCGTCGACGCCGAGGCCCGCGAGGTTCGACTCCGCGACGCGTCGGCTTCGCGGGTTTGCCTGGGCGGAAAACGTCGGGTGGATCAACCTTGACGATGCCAATCTCTTCGTCGCGTTCAACCTCTGTCCGTGCGACTGGAATCAGGATGGTTCACTGAATAGCCAGGACTTCTTCGACTTTCTCACGAGTTTCTTCATGAACGAGGCAGATATTAACGCCGACGGGATCACAAACAGCCAGGACTTTTTCGACTTCTTGTCCTGCTTCTTTGCGGGCTGCAACTGATCAGGCTCAAAGGCGAGATGACACAGTAACACTTGGAGAAGCCCGGCGGAGACGTCGGGCTTCTGCCTTTGAAGTGCGCGGTTGAGAGCGCGGGGGCAACCCTGACGTACGGGCGACATCGAAACACATGTGCCGGGAAAAAACGACAACGTATAACCCGCAGCAGGCTGAGATGGATCAGGCCACCGTGACGCTCTGGTCGAGGTACACGTCTTGAATGGCGTTCAGAAGTTTGACACCATCATTCATGGGCTTTTGGAAGGCCTTGCGTCCTGAAATAAGCCCCATGCCGCCGGCGCGTTTGTTGATCACTGCGGTTGCGACGGCTTCCTGCGTGTCAGTCGCACCTTTGGATTCCCCGCCCGAGTTGATGAGGGGGACTCGGCCCATATAGCAGTTGGCGAGTTGATAGCGGGTGAGATCGATGGGGTGCCCGCCTTTGCCGTGTTCGTCGGAGCCGCAGAGGTCGGTGTAGACGCGTTTGTCCCACTTGCCATAGGAAGAGCCACCGAGATTCAAGGCGGCGTATCCGCCGTTATTGACCGGGAGTTTCTGCTTGACAATGTCTGCCTGGATCGTTGCTCCGAGGTGGTTGGCCTGGCCCGAGAGGTCCGCCGAAGCGTGGTAGTCGTGGCTCTTGCCGTCCTGCGAGCGCATTTTGAAAGCGTTGTTCCGGGTATAGCACCAGAGGACGGTGACCATGCCGAGCGAGTGCGCCTCCTCGAACATTTCCGACACTTCTTGGATCTGCCGGCGAGACTCTTCGGAACCGAAGTAGATGGTTGCACCAACGGCGATCGCACCCATTTCGTGGGCCTGGCGCACGGAACCGTACAGGGTCTGATCGAACGTGTTGGGGTACGAGAGGATTTCGTTGTGGTTGAACTTGACCAGGAAGGGTATTTTGTGGGCGTACTTTCGGGCGACGGCACCAAGAACGCCGAACGTGGACGCGACCGCATTGCAGCCGCCTTCGAGCGCGAGTTTGACGATGTTCTCGGGATCGAAATAGGCCGGGTTCGGCGCAAACGACGCGCCGGCGGAGTGTTCGACGCCTTGATCGACGGGTAGGATCGAGACGTACCCCGTGCCCGCGAGGCGGCCGTGGTCCATGATGGTCTGAAAGTTGCGCAGCACCGAGACGGGCCGGTCGGTGAACGCCAGCACACGGTCAACGAAGTCCGGGCCTGGGAGCGAGAGAACGGATCGAGGGAAGGTTTTGGACTCGTGGTTGAGCAGCGAGGCAGACTCGGGGCCGAGCAGAGTGGCGGTGTTGGACATGGGGAGGCTCCAGTTTGGAGGCGGATCACACGGGCTTGAATCCCAGACCGTAGCACGAAGCAAGTCAGAAGAAAGTCGGGGCGGATCGAAGCGGTGAAAGTTCAGGCAGCCGGGCTGCGCATGAAAATGGAGTTTGAGAGTGGATGTGAGCGAACGCGGTTGATGGCAGGTGCTTTGATCTTCGATTCCGCGTATGCTGAGTACATTGGAGTCGCGGTCGATGGCATCCCCCGACAAGCAAGGAACACAGTCTGGGTGGAACGGGAACGCTACCGGTGATCCCGGTACTGAGTGTGATGTCGTGATTGGTGAAGCATCGACGCCGACGACGCGAGCGGACCGTGCCGCACAATGGCTGGTGTGCATTGTTGGCGTTGTGTTGTCGCTCGGTGCGGCGGTGTGGCTGTATAAGCACGCGAAGATCGAGGGCAACTCAGCATTTGATCGCTACGCCGACGAGCGGGTACAGCGGCTGCGGTACGACCTGGACGTCTCACTCGAATCGCTGCGTCCGTTGCGGATGCTCTTCGCGGCCAGCGAGCGTGTGGAGCAAGACGAGTTCGCACGGTTTGCGAACGACCTGATTGGGCGTCAATCGGCATTGTGTGCTGTGGCCTGGGTAGCGAGGGTGCCAGATGCGGATCGGGCGATGTTCGAGGCCGCCGCGCGAGCCGCGGGTTCTCCCGATTTTGAGATCCGAGAACGCGACGCGAACGGGCTATACCGACGCGCGGATCAACGAGCCGACTACCTCGTTATGAAGTACCTTACCCCGCTAGAGCCGAACCAAGCGCTACTTGGTTCGGACCTGGGTGCGGTACGTCTTTCCAACCACGCGCTCATCCGAGCCATGAAGGGAGAGGATCTAGCGGTCTCCAAGCCATCGCGGATACCAGACGCCTTTGGCGGCGAGGCGGTTGTGCTTGTGTTTCTACGCGAGATCGCGGCCGGGGAGTTGTCCGAGTCACCAAACCCCGAGCACGGCGTCGTCATGGGGGCGTTTAGTTTGCCCAAGTTGCTCTCGAACAACGATCGCACGATGGGATCGTTGTTGCCACGGATTCGCCTGCGTGTGACCGATCAAGAAGTGCCCGACCTCGTTGTGCCGTTCGTCGATGCGGACGCGACCTCAGATGCCGATGATGGGCACGAATCGGACGAGTTATCAAAGCACTATTCGATTGTAATAGGTGGGCGGGTATGGAACATCCAAGCAACCTCGCCGCGAGATTTCTGGCATCGCGGAGCCTGGGATTCGGTCGTGGTGGGGGGCGCGGGGTTGGGGATGACGGGTGTACTGATGCTCTTTATCAGCGGGCGGGTGAGCTGCCGCCGTGCCGAAGAGCATGTGAGGTTGCTGACGAGTACGCTGCGTTCGGCGAACGAATCGCTCGCGGCGAAGGAGCGTCGTCTGCAATCGTTGTTTGACGCCGCGATCGATCCGCTTTGGGACTGGAATGTGCGCACGAACCACGACGTTCTCAGCCCGTCGTGGCTTCGCTTGCTGGGGTACGACAGCCCGCCCACTGATCCGACCGAGGTGGCATGGTCGAATCGGATGCACCCGGACGACAAAGCGCGAACATGGGAGGCATTGAAGCGGTGCCTGAGTGGTGAGTGTGAAACCTACGAGGCGCAGTACCGGCTTCGGCACCAATCAAGAGGGTGGATCCAGGTCAGTTCAAGGGGGTGCGTCGTGGAACGCGACGCCGCGGGTCAAGCGCTCCGCATGATCGGGAACGTGACCGACATGACCGCGATACTGGATGCTCAGCAAAGCCTGCGTGATAGCGAAGAACGCTTCCGGCAAATTGTTGCGAACATCGATTCGGTTTTTTGGATGATGAGCGTCGAGCCTCGGCAGTTTATCTACATCAGCCCCGCGTTTGAACGCATTTGGGGCAGGCCGACGTCGGACCTGACAGAAAAGCGGATCGCGTGGATTGAAACACTCCACCCGAACGATCGTGAGATCGCATCGACGGCGTTCGACGGGTGGCTCAACGGGGCCGGTCAGTACGATGTCATCTACCGCATTTTCCGCCCGGGAGGCGCCGTGAGATGGGTTCGTGATCGCGGGTTTGGGGTACATGACGAACAAGGAAAGAGGTATCGAATAGCGGGGTTTGCAGAAGATGTTACAGCGAGGGTGCAGTCCGAGGCCGCACTCGTAGAAAGCGAACAACGTCTGAGCGGTTTGTTCGAGCAGGCAGCGGTGGGCATCGCCGAGGTTGATCTCTCTGGGCGCCTTCAGTTTGTGAACCTGCGATTGTGTGAAATCCTGGGGTTTCCACAGATTATGTTACTCGGGCGAACGCTCTCGCAACTCGCCCATCCCGACGACAGGGTGGCGCAGGACGCACGCAACCGGCAAATGCTGGCCGAAGAGATCAACGGATATACGGCCCCGGCGCGATTCGTTCGTGGGGATGGCGTGGAGTGTTGGTGCGAGGTCGCGGTGTCGGTCGTGAGAGACGCCGAGGGGTTGCGCAAGTCGTTCATGGTGGTAATGGAAGACGTGACGGCGCGAAGGAACGCCGAAGCCGCCGCGAATGAAACGACCGAGCGTCATCGGCTGGCCCTCGACGCGGTCGCCGGGATCGTGTATGAGATCGATGTACCCCGGCGACGAGTCATCCGAGCGAGCGGCGTCGAGCGGATGCTTGGATACCAGCCGGAGGATCTGAGCCTTCAGGGGTGGGCCGGGCACATCCATGAAGCCGACATCGACCAGGTTGCACGCGAGTTCTGGTACGCCTGTGAGCATGAAAGCGGGTATTCGATCGAGTATCGTGTGAGGCACAAAGACGGGCATTTCATACACATGCTGGGGCGTGGGATTGTCGTTCGGAACGAACAGGGTGAAACGGTTCGGGTGGTGGGGTGTTCGATGGATGTGTCGGAGCTCAAAGAGGCCCGCCACGCACTGCGAACGATGGAAGACCGCAACCGCGCGATTTTGCGAGCGGTGCCGGATCATTTGTTTTATGTTGACCGCGAAGGTCGATACCTCGGGTATCACACCAACCGGCCGCACGAGTTGTTGGTACAACCCGACGAGTTTCTCGGGCGAACGGTCTCGCAAGTAGTTCCGCCGGAACTCGCCGAACCGACGACTCGGTTGCTGGGATTACTCTTTCAAACAGGAGAACCGCAGTCGTTCGAGATCCAGCGAGAACGCAACGGTGCGGTGAAGTTCACGGAGTATCGCTTCGTACCCGCATCAGATGAAGAAGCACTGATTCTCGTGCGAGATATCACAGAGAGGATGCGTGCCGAACTTGCGCTGCGTGAAAGCGAAGAGCGGTACCGTGTGCTGTTCGACAACATGCCCGAGCCGATTGTTGTGCTGCAAGATCAGCGGCTTGCGATCGGAAATGGAGCCGCGCTGCGGCTCTTTGGGGTTGGCTGCGTGGGATCGCTGCGTGAGTTGGACTTCGTCGGGTCGATCCTCGCGGAAGATCGATCCGTGTCGGTTGAGCGTTTGCACGCCGCGATGCTGTCCGTCGGCGAGCCGGTTGTCTGGCGGGCACGTATCCAGCGTGGCGACGGTAGCGTGCGCACCGTGGAGTTTTCCGCGTCGCGTATTTCATTTGCCGGGCAGCACGCCGTGCTCAGCGTCGCGAGAGACTTGACCTCGCAACTCGAGTCCGAGTCGATGCTCAATGAAGTGCGAGATCGTCTTGAGAATGTGCTCGATCGACTGCCGGACATTGTTGCGTATGACTCCTCACCGGATCATCTGTATGTCGGGGAGAACATCGTGCGCCTGATTGGTCACGAGGCACGATACCTGGTGAGTGAGCCGGCGAAGTTCCGATCCCTCATCCATCCCGACGATCAGGGGCATATCGCGGGGCGGATGCGACTGTTTTTCGCTCGGCAACCCGGTTCGAATCAGACGCTTCAGTTCCGTCTCCTGCGTGCCGACGGCTCTGAGGTGTGGGTAGAAGATCGAATGGTACTGTTGCCGCCCACAGGGGGAAAACAACGAGTCGTGGGCGTATTGATTGATGTGACGCAACTCAAGCACACCGAGTTTTCGCTTCGTGGCATGATGGCCGAGCGTGACCACAGGGTGAAAAACAACCTTGCTTCGGTTATTGCTATTGCCAATCACATGTTCCGCGGTGCCGAGAGTCTGGGCGAATACCACGCCGAACTGATCGCCCGGATCCGCGCGCTGGCGAACGTACATCAGTCGTTGGCGCAGAGCCGATGGAAGCATGTCGAGGTGCTGGCGATGGTGCGAGAAACGCTCGCGCCGTACGACCGTGAGACGCCGCGCAGCCCCGGGCGGGTACACATAGAAGGGAAGGAGACACTGCTGCCCGGACGTATGGGGCCGCCGATTGCGCTCACCCTCCACGAACTGGCGACCAACGCGGCGAAGCATGGTGCGTTGGCGTGCGCCGAAGGACAAGTACACGTCACATGGGAACTCGAAACCGGCGTCGATGCACCGGTGCTGCGGTTGCGGTGGCGTGAGACTGGCGTGCGGATCGTCGAGGCGCCCCAACGCCGCGGGTTCGGGAGAGACATGATCGAAACCGGCCTGCGGCACGAACTGGGTGCGACCGTTCGGTTCGACTTCCTACCGAGCGGACTCAACTGCGAAATCGATGTCCCCATTGTGCCGGAAGATCCTACTGGGCCACGCTTCGGCGAAGGCTTTATTGTCGAGTGGAAAAAATAACGAGTACACATCGGTTCCCCGATACGCCATCGATCCGAGACGGCTTGTAGCCGAACGGTGTCGTATAATTGAGTTCCAACTGGCTGATTCCTGTTCATACTAGTTGCTCGTCCAGCACGAGCGTTTCGACGAGGTAGCATGTCAATGACTGACCGCTCCAGCAAAGCCGATCCGCCAGTTGCTTCGAGCGGCAACGGCGAGCAGGTCGACTCGCTTCCTGCCATCCTTCGCGCCATTCCCGATACGATTTTCAGGCTCTCCCGCGACGGTACCTACCTCGAAGCCAGCATTCCGGAAGGAACGATCCTCGCCGCCGAGCCATTCGGCGAAAGCGGCTTTATCGGCAAACGAGTGAGAGATGTCCTGTCACCCGAGCGTGCGCGTCGGTGCATGGAGGCGATCGAAACCGCGTGTCGAACGGAGCGCCCACAAGGGTACCAATACTGCACCGCCGAAGGCGACGAGGATCTGTTTGCTCATCCTCATACGCGGTGGTACGACGTGCGGGTGGTCCCGTTGAGAGCGGGTGCCCCCGGTGCCGAGCAAGTGCTGTGCATCGTGCGGAACGTGACAACCGAACGCCGTGCCGAAGCACAGGCACGGCGTGACTCAGGTCGCATGTCACTCCTCTTGAAACAAACCGCGTTCGGGATGATCGAGTGGGATCTCCAACTACGCATCGCGGAGTGGAACCCCGGAGCGCAGTGTCTGTTTGCTCGGACGCGAGAAGAGATGATGGGCCGGCCCGGGCTGGCCGATATTGTCGCGCCCACGGAGTTGCACGAAGCGAGGCGAGTATTCGACACGGTACTCCGCGATCGGCAAGGATGCAACGTTCAGATTCCGGTCCGCCGGCCGAGTGGGGAAACGCTCTTTGTCGATTGGCAACTCGCTCCACTGATCGACGACACCGATCGCGTGGTCGGAGTGACGTCGATTGTCCACAACGTGACCGAGCGAGTACGAACAGAAAAAATGCTCCAGCGAGAACGAATGCTGTTCATGTCCGGCCCGGTGATCGGCATCCGGTGGCTCCCGTTACCGGGATGGCCCGTTGACTTTGTCACGCAGAATATCTCGCAGTTCGGGTACAGCCCTGAGAGTTTTGGACGCGAGGGCCATTTGTTCGCGGATCTAGTTCACCCGGAGGATCTGCCGCTTGTGATCGCTGAAGTCCGACACTATCTCGACACCGGCCAGCCATCATTCCGTCAGCAGTACCGGTTCCGTACAGCATCCGGTGAGTATCGCTGGCTCGACGATACCACACTGGTTGTGAGAGACAACGCAGGAAACGTGCAGCATTTGGATGGGTTCTTGTCCGATGCGACCCAGCGTGTCGCCGCGGAACTCGAACTCAAACGCTCCCGCGAGCAGTACGAGCTCTTGGTCAACACGATCGAGGGTATTGTTTGGGAAGGTGATCCCGAGTCGTTCCGGTTCACGTTCATGAGCAGGCAAGCCGAGTGGATACTTGGATTCCCGGCTGAGCGATTCGTCAACGAGCCTGACTTCTGGTCGTCACGCCTGCACCCCGAGGACAGGGAATGGACCAAGGAATACTGCCAAGAGCAGACACGTCTGAAGCGGGACCACCAACTCGAGTTCCGCATGATCGACGCCGACGGGAGCGTGGTCTGGCTTCGGGATTATGTCACGGTGTTTGAGGAAGGCGACGCCACGTTTGTACGCGGCATTATTGTCGACATCACCAAACTCAAAACGGCCGAGTCCGCGCTGGCGACCAGTCGGGAGCAACTCGAACGCGCACAAACCGTCGCCCACATCGGTTCATGGACGTGGGAACTGAAGTCGGGAAATAAGTTGACCTGGTCCCACGAGACCTTCCGCATCTTTGGTGTCGATGAATCCGGCTTCACCGGGCATGTCGATTATTTCTCCCAAACAGTCTTCCCCGATGACCTCCCGTCGGTGCGTGCGGCGTCGAGCGCCGCGCTCGAAGGCGGCCCACGCTACAACATCGATCACCGTATCGTGCGGGCCGACGGCGCGGTGCGATGGGTGCATCAGGAAGCCGACATCGTCTGGGATGCCGATGGGACGCCGACGCAAATGATCGGTGTCGTTCAGGACATCACCGATCGGCGAGCGGCACTCGAAGCCCTGCGCGCGAGTGAAGTGCGATTCCGTCGAGTTGCCGAATCAAACCTCATCGGATTATTCTTCTGGGATTCGCACGGCATCATCTCACACGCGAACCGCGTCTTCCTCGATATGCTCGGCTTTGGGCAGTCCGTGTCGTTCCCGCAGCGGGTCGCGTGGCGCGATCTGTCACCCGTCGAATGCCGATCGATCGACGACGACGCCGTTGCCGAACTGAGGCGCAACGGTTCGTGCCGCCCCTACGCCAAGGAACTGATCCGTCGTGACGGCTCACGCATTCCGGTACTCGTCGGGATGGCCTTCTTGGACGAAACACGCCAGCAGGGCGTCTGTTTCGTGCTGGACATTACAGACCGCAAGCACGCCGAGCGATGGCAGGCGTTCATGATGGCCGAACTGGATCACCGCGTGAAGAACAACATGGCGGCGGTCCTCACGCTCGCCGAGCAGACCATCCGCTCCGGGCTGGCACCCGCGGAGTCGGGCCGGATCCTCCTGGGCCGGCTGCGGGCACTCGCGCGTACACACGGCGCGCTGGCAAACACCCACTGGCAAGGCGCCAGGTTGCTTCCGCTGATCCAGCACGCTCTGGAAGCATTCAGCAATGCCGACGCATCCAACGTGCAGATCGACGGCGACGACCTCTTGCTCCCGCCCCGTGTCGCCACCGTGATGAGCATGGCTATCCACGAACTCGCCACCAATGCATTGAAGTACGGCGCGCTTTCCATCCCCGCCGGGCGACTGCGTGTGGCATGGCGCACTGCCGTCGTTTCAGAATCTGTTCGTTCCCTCCACATTCATTGGCAGGAAAGTGGCGGCCCGCGCGTCGCACCACCCACGCGCCGGGGGTTCGGCCGCGAACTCATCGAGGGCGGGATCACGCACGAATGCGAGGGGACCGTTCGTCTTGAGTTCCACCCCGAAGGTGTTCAATGCACCATCGATCTCCCGCTCGCGGATTCCTCTCAGCAACCGATCATCGTTAAGCCCAGCGACCTGATGCCGCGACGGATGTAACCGACCCACACCATGCAAACGCACGCTGTTCCTGAACGTTCCTCACCGATCGCCGATCGATCGCTTGCCACTTGGATTGTTTCCCCGTTCGGAGAACTTATTAGCGCGTGCGTTGCCGGCGCTCTGTTACTCACCGGCTTTGTGCTTTCACGCATCGTCGATTCCGCCGACGCGACGACGACATCGCTCGTGCTGTACTGGGCCAGTCTGACGATCGGTTTGCTCCACGGCGGGCGCGCCGCCGCCGCTTCCCTCGCTGAACGCACGTTCGATATCGATGTGCTGATGGTCCTGGGCGCGGTGCTCGCGGCGTGGCTCGGTGCGCCCGCTGAAGGGGGGCTCCTGCTGTTTCTCTTTGTGCTCTCCGGTGCGCTCGAAGAACTCGCGATGGCACGCACGACGCGCGCCGTCGAGGCTCTGCACAAACTCATGCCTTCCGCCGCGATGCGATGGAGCACCAGTCAAGGCGACTGGGAACATGTCGCCCCGGAGTCGCTTGCCGCCTCCGACCGCATCAAGATTCTGCCGGGCGAGATTGTGCCCGCCGATGCCTTGCTGACGATCGGCGATTCGTCGATGAACCAGGCAACGCTGACGGGCGAGAGCGTGCCGCGCGATGTCCACCCCGGCGACCCTCTCTACGCAGGCACCATCAACGTCGGCAACCCGATCGAAGCCGCCGTAACACGCCCGGCCAAGGAATCGAGCCTCCAGCGCATCTTGAATCTTGTGATCGAAGCGCAGCAACAGCGAGAGCCGGTGCAGCGCCTGATTGATCGGCTCAGCGAGCCTTACGCCTGGGGCGTGATCATCGCCAGCCTGCTCGTGGTCGCGGTGTGGTGGCTCGCGCTGGGCGTTCCCCTGGTGGAGCGGACCGACGCTGGGATGCGTGGTGCGCTCTACACCGGGATCACGATGCTCATCGTCGCTTCTCCGTGTGCGCTCATTATCTCCACACCGACCGCAACGCTCGCCGGCATCGCACGGGGAGCTCGCTCGGGCGTGCTGTTCAAGGGTGGGCAATCGCTCGAACGACTCAGTCGGCTCGCCGCCGTCGCGTTCGATAAGACCGGCACGCTCACGGTCGGGCGGCCGCGCGTTCAGACCATCCATCCGATCGGCTGGTCCGACGAGGCCGCGCTGCTCAGCGTCGCCGCCGGGCTTGAACTCGAATCGACCCATCCCATCGCGCAGGCCATCATCGACGCCGCCAAGCAGCGCGACGTACTTCCCGCTCCGATCGTCGCCGGCACGTTCACCGTCGGGCGTGGCGTCGGCGGCACCTACCAGGGCAAAGAGGCACGGCTCGGCACCCTCGTATACACGGAGCCGCTCGTCCCTGTCTGCCTCCGCGCCGCTGTCGCCGATACCCTCGCTACCGTACAGCAACACGGCGAGATCGGTACCGTCGTGACCTGGGACCAGCAGGCCGGCGTCATCGTGCTCTCGGATCAAGTCCGCCCCGGCGCGCCCGAACTGGTTGCTCGCCTGCATCGTCTGGGCGTCCGTCCGGTGTGCATGCTCACCGGGGACAACCGCGCCACCGCCGCACATGTCGCCGATTCGCTCGGCCTCGACCGCTGGTACGCCGAACTCCTCCCGGCGGATAAGGTCGCACACGTTCAGTCGCTCAAACTAGAAGTCGCGCAAGAGAAGCGACATGGCGTCGGCGCCAAGGGTGGTGTTGTGATCTTGGTCCAGTTTTGCAGGAAGTGGTAGGAGGTTGTTGAGTTCGTGCATTGGAGAGTATAGGGAAGTGGTTGTTGTGCGAATCCATACCAGTTGTTGTTTTGCCTGAATATTAACCATTTTCTGCGCAGCATATATATCTTGCACCAGTCTGCCACATCTTTAATGTTGTTTCTGAATAGTCTGGAGATGCAGTAATCATCGATGTCTGACTGTAGTAGAAGGTCAGTGAAAAAAATAGGAGCGGGCCACTTGTAGGCACTGAAAAAGTTGTATTGGAGAAAGGGCGACGGAATAGAACA
>JBGSIF010000060.1:0-4348 GCA_041742635.1 Phycisphaerales bacterium | reverse complement strand
CCGCCACCGTCGATGGTGAAGATGCGGATCGTGGGTTGGGCCAGCGCCGGGGCTGCGGCACAGGTGAGCGCCGAGGCGGCGAGCGCCGTGCGGAAGGTGGAGCGGACTGGTCGGGAGGAGGACATGGTCTTCCTTTCAGGTGGTATGTGGCGGGAAGGGAACGGAACGGCGTGATCATGGGCGACCGATGGCGACAGGGTGGCCGTGCTCGGCAGGGACAATGGTCCCCGGTCCCGCGAAAATAATGGCGCCGGGGTACGACCCTGGGAGGACGCCGAGTACGCGGCCCATCGGCGGTGCTGGAGAGAGTGCCCAGAAGTTGAGGATACCGGAAAGTCCCAGACCATTGACCACAAGGTAAGGGAGCGGCGAAGGGGCCGGATCTGGAACGTTCTGCTCAAAGTCCCGGTTCTGCGTGTGGTGCGTCCACACACCGTTGCCATCAAGGTCGTGGTAGTTGATCCAGACCTGGGTGATCCCGGCGCGGACCATCTCGCCGAAGAGGTTCTGCATCTCAAAGGCATTGCCTGGCACGCGGAAGTTGGCTGAAGTGCTCGACTCCTCGACCTCCGGCGGTGCTCCGGCGAAGTCGCCGCGCGTGGACGAGATCGACCATTGGCCGTTTCGGTCCTGGAGCGCGTAGCGCATTTCGTCGGCGGGCGCGGCCCAGCGAATTCTCGCGGTGTCTCCCTGAATGACCGCCATCGCGGCTCGCGGCTGGGAGTCGATGGGCGGCGGGTAACGATGATCCCAACTCCAGATCGTGGAGCGCATCTGCTCATCGGCGGGAAAGGAGATGGGCTCGAAAGGCACGCCGACGGAGGTTCCGACTGGATCAAAGCGAACGTAGTCGACTCCGGCACGAACCGCTTCGCGGATCACTGCCGGCGACACGCTTCCGTAGTCGTCGTATTCTCCACCCGAGGTGTTGTTGTACAGGACGGAGTAGATGGAGGGTTGAGGATAATTGCACCCCCATCGCACTCGCCGGCCGATGGTGTTCGAGCCCCAGTAGCCCAGACTCGGATCCCCGGCAAACTGGTCCGCAGTGTAGATGTACCAGTTGTCCGGTCCGCACCAGTTGAAACTGACAATGTCGCCCAGCATTACGTTCTGGGCAGGATAGTCCAGCCAATAGTTCTGGTTGCAGGGGCTGCCCACACCACCCGTGTTCACAACCAGCACGCGCCCGAGCGTGCGGAGCTCCGTGAGCGTGGACGCCGTCACCGTGATGGCGCTGCGTTCCGAGTCGGAAAAGCCGTCGGTGAAGTTTTCCGCGAGCGGAATTTCCGTCGGCCTGATGAGAATGTCGGGGCCATAGGTGGGGTTGCCGCCCCCCAGAATAGACTCGAATGAGTTTACCAGAAGGGTGTGTTGACTGGACGGATAGCTCACCTGGAAGTGTTGCTCGACGTTGATCGTGATGACCTCGTCCGGATTTTGATTGAGCCAGACGCGGATCTCGGCGAGCCCCTGCGCGAGCGTCAGTTGACCGGGGAGTTGGCCGAAACCGATGCAGGATGCGTGCGACAGCCAGAGCGTGTTGGGGTAGGCTCCCAGGCCGTGGACATCGAGATCGAGCGACCGCAGCCCGAGATCGAGTTGCTCCGACAGGGTGTAGGAGTGCTGGGAGGCGGGGTACGCCGGCCCGTACGCGCTGGAGTTGTACGAGTTGTGCGAGCCGAGCAGGAGTGACTGATCGTTGCGCATGTCCGCGGAGAGTTCGCGCTGGAGTTTCATGGCGCGGTACTCGGTCCCCTGCCTCCAGGCGGGGATGTTGACCTGCTGGCCCTGGGCTGTGCCGACCGCCCCGACGATCAGTGCGATCGCGGCGGCGACGCCAACGGAGAGTGAAGGTGTGGACCGGTGGATTTTTGATGAGGGGGTATTCATGGATTTCTCCTCGAATGAAGTTTGCGGGGGATTTGGAGGATCGTGCTTATTGCAGGGTGACGAGCACGAGTACGAGGCCCTTGCCGCTCTCGAGACGGCTCATGGCCTTGCCGAGGATGGACCCGCCTGAGATCGAGTGATCGGAGACCTTCATCGCGTGTCCGGGGGTGGCCGAGGTGGTAAGAAGATCGCCGGGGGTGACCGATCCGCCCGCGTCGGCGTCAACGTAGCACCAGACTCGCCCGACATTGGCGATGGGGTGTTCGCCGTCGGCGACGGTGCCCTTGTGGCCGAGTACGAGGCCCGGGGCGACGCCGTCAGCGCCGCTGATGATGCCCGCGACGGTGCGGTCGTATGACTTCGTGGCGATCCGCAACTTGCCCACACGGTCGGGATCGATGCTGACGACCATTCCGGGCACGGGCCTGGCGTCGCCTACCGCGGCGACATCGTACGACTCCGCGACGTCCGCTCCGCCTTCGATGATGAGTACCTTGGCACGGATGTTGCCGTTGACGTGGAGTTTCTCACTAGGGTTGACGGTGCCGATACCGATGTTTCCGGCGCCGGCGTCGGTGTTGAGAAGTATGTGCTTGCGCGCGCCGCGTGCGTGCATGTAGAGGTCGGAGTTGGCCGCCAAGTCGGTCCCGCCGCCGTGGGAGATGTCGAACGTGAAAGGATTCGGCGATTCATCGCTTGCGACCCGAAAGGCGCCGACGGTGGTGGAGGAGCCGATCACCTTGGTGTTGCCGACGACTGTGAACTTCTCCGAGGGCGAAACCGTGCCGATGCCGACGTTGCCGCTAGTATCGATGACGAAGCGCGGGAACTGGTCAGCGATCATGAGTTTGCCGGCGCCCTCGCCGTTGCTCGCGCCAGTCGAGATGAACGCCCACGCGTCGGCGCCCGCAGTCGTGTTGACCAGAGAAAGGTATGTGCCGAAGGCGTTCGATCCTCGAAGTGCCAGGAGGCCGGTTTCATTGTCGGTGATATCCAGCGTGTTGGTCGGGTTGGCGGTCCCGATGCCCACGTTGCCGTTCTTGGTGAGCACGTTGGGCAAGGACAGCGCATAAGGCGCGGGCTGGACGAGTTGGCGCGGGGCTAGGTTCGTCGGGGGCAGGCCCGGCAGAACCGCGATGATCTCCAAATACATGGGAGTGCCGTTGTAGACGGGTTGGCCGCTGTTGTCGGTCTCGCCGAAGTCGAGCGTCATGGAGAAGACGCCTCTCGTGACAGGCACATTCGCATTGATGACCGCGCGGTCGCGGCTAGTTCCGCCGCTCAGCGTCGTGTGGAGGTACACATCGAACGTAGCGGTGCCGGTATAGGGCGCGCCGTTGTTCTCCAGGTACCCCTGGTACGTGAACTGCTTGGTGAGTGTCTGGGCCTTCGCCGGGAGGGCGATGGACAATGATCCGAGCAAGAGAGACAGAATAAGGGTGGGAAGTCGCATGGAATTGTTCCTTAAATTCAAGACGCGATGAGTGCTTCGATCGGAGCGTTTTACCCCGTACACCGGGGAAGGAGAACGATGTGATGCCCCCCTGTTCACACGCCTTTGCGAGGCGTCAACCTTGACCGAAGAGAAATAATTCTGCGAGGTACTCCCATATGCCGAGTTTCGCAGAGCGTTTGAACGACCGATACAGTTCGATCAATCCACATGGACCCCCCAAACTCCCAACAGATCCCAATCAACGCTCAGGGCGAAACCGAGGCGGTGGATCGCATGGTGCCGGTCGTCTATGACGAACTCCGGCGCATCGCGGCGGGCATGCTGCGCCGACGGACCCCGGTGAGCATTCAGCCGACCGTTTTGGTCCACGAAGCGTTCCTCCGCTTGGCCGCTGATTGCAAGGGAGAGTGGAATGATGAGGCCCACTTCCGTGCTATTGCCTCGATCGCAATGCGGCGCGTACTGGCTGACCATGTGCGTGGTCGCTCACGCCAGAAGCGAGGGGGCGGCCAGAGACCGCTTTCTTTGGATGTCAATGCTTTGGGGGCGTCCGAGCGGCATAGCGCCGCCGAGCTTGACGCCGCGCTCGAAGAACTCGAGAACTCCAGCCCTCGCATCGCGCGTCTGGTCATCCTCCGGTTCTTTGGGGATCTGAGCGTGCAACAGTCCGCCGAGCGGCTGGGCATCTCGCTCTCGACCGCCGAGGCCGACTGGCGCTTCGCGCGAGCCTGGCTCAAACAGCGATTGGCGGAGTCGGCCGCGTGAGCAAACCCCGACTCGACCGTCTGCACGAGCTCTTCGCCGCGGCGCTGCCCCTGGGCGACGCGGAACGCGAGGCACTTCTGATTCGTGAGTGCGACGGCGACGCTTCGTTACGAGAGCGCGTGGAGAGCCTGCTCGCAATTGATTCAGCATCAACCGATGACCCCCTTGCCGCCAGCCTCGGGGGCGTCGGCGGTGCCGAGTGGCTCGCGGCGGGCCTTGCCGACGACGGCGTGC
>JBGSIF010000059.1:0-5231 GCA_041742635.1 Phycisphaerales bacterium | reverse complement strand
GGCCCGCCCGTGCGTCTCGACGACGCCTACCAGCACGTCCACGCCGCGGGCCGCCACCCGCTGCGCCGCGGCGAGCATGGCGTAGGTTTTGCCCACCCCGGGAGCCATGCCGAAGAAGATCTTCAAACGCCCGCGATCCGCCCCCCCGCCCTCACCGCCTCCCCCAACCCCCGTGCCCGTGCGAGATCCGGTATCAGTGCGCGACAACCCCGCGAGCAGCGCGTCGGGGTCGGGGCGAGCAGGGCGTGATGGCACAGCGTCGTCGGGCATGGGGGGTGCAAGAAGGGTACGTGAAGACACGCCGCGCCGGCATCAACGCGGCATAAGGATTCACGGGCTGTTGCACGAGCGATTGGCTCGCGGATCGCGTCGGGCATTCTCTGGAGCCTGCCGGGCGAATCAGTTTTGATATCGTCTTTATGCGGGCAGGCTCCGTGCTTATGCGGCCTTGATCGACACGCGGCGGTGTCACGTCAATGCTGTATGCAGATTGGAGCCCAGCATGAACGATGAAGCGGTGGTGGGCATCTTTGTATCGTGCGTGCTTATTACAGTCGGGCTTGTCCGCGTCTGTGAGTGGCTACGTGCGCAGCCCGTTCGCAAAGCAGTGGAGCCGCGCGGGGCAGCGAGTAGCGGATCTGATTCGGCGGGGTCGGCGAAGAGGGAGTACCTATGAGTTGGATTTACCTGACCGGCGCGATCATTGCGGCGGCATTGTTGCTCTATCTCATCGTCGCGCTGGCTAAGCCGGAGTGGTTCCAATGATTGGCAGTTCAGTTGTGCCGATCGCGCTCGGCCAGATAACTGGCAATGGGGTGCTGCAGATCGTGTTGTACATAGCGGTGCTTGTCGCGCTGGTTCGGCCGCTGGGGTGGTACATGGCGCATGTCTTTGACGGTCCTACTGGTTCGCCACGCCCGGGGGCTGCACCGCTGGGGCTGGGAATCGCACTCGGTTGGATGGAGCGGCTGACGTATTGGCTATGTGGCTTGCGTATGGCGGAGGAGGCCACCGGAGCGGGTGTGAAGCCCACAGGGTACGAGATGAGTTGGAAGGCCTACGCCTCCGGGATACTGATCTTCAACGTTCTCGGGTTCGGAGCGGTGTATGTTCTGCAACGAACCCAGCACTTGCTGCCGGGGAATCCAACGGGGCTGGGTCCGGTCGAAGCAGGCTCGTCGTTCAATACCGCCGTGTCGTTCATGACAAACACGAACTGGCAGGGGTATGGCGGCGAAGTCACAATGTCGTACCTCACGCAGATGCTTGGGCTGGGTGTGCAGAATTTTTTGTCTGCCGCGACGGGCATCGCCGTCCTCGTCGCGCTCGTTCGAGGGCTTCGGGCCGGTCGGCAGGCACTGGACGGGCAGCAAGGGATCGGGAACTGCTGGGTGGACCTGACGCGGGCAACGTTGTATGTGTTGCTGCCGTTGTCGGCGATGCTCGCGGTTGTGCTGGTATCGCAAGGGGTGGTGCAGACATTCCGTGGTCCGGCGGTGGTGTCATTGACAGTCCCGATGTCGTACACGGAATCGTATCAGAATGATCTCGGTGAGATGCTTCTTGACGCCGATGGCACGGAATCGATCAAGGTCATGCAGGTTCCGATGCAGACGATTCCGGTTGGGCCTGCCGCGTCGCAGATCGCCATCAAGCAACTAGGAACGAACGGCGGCGGGTACTTCAACACGAACTCCGCGCACCCACTGGAGAATCCCACTGCCGTGAGTAACTTCATGCAGATGGTTGCGATTCTGTTGATCCCGGCATCGTTGTGCCTGACGTTCGGAGAGATGGTCAAGGACCGACGTCAAGGGTGGGCCTTGTTGGCAACGATGTTGGTAATCTTTGTGCCGCTGATGGGCGCGACGTACTGGTTTGAGGCACAGGGAAACCCAAAGGTACACGGACTCTTGACAACGCAACGCAGCGTGTTGACCGACCTGCCCATCGTACAAGATGGAGGTGTGAAAACCACGGTTGAAAGGGCTGGCAACGCTGATGTGAACTTGCCTGTTGGAAATATGGAGGGAAAGGAAGCACGGCTTGGAGTTGCCAACTCGGCGGCGTGGGCCGCGGCGACCACCGCCGCGAGCAATGGGTCGGTGAACTCCATGCACGACTCATTCACACCCATGGGTGGTCTGGTGCCGATGTGCTTGATGCAACTCGGCGAAGTCGTGTTCGGCGGGGTGGGCAGCGGGTTGTATGGGATGCTGATGTTTGTGATCGTTGCGGTGTTCGTAGCGGGCCTGATGGTGGGACGCACGCCGGAGTATCTGGGTAAGAAGATCGAACCGTTCGAGATGAAGATGGCGGCGATGGTAATACTGGTGCCTTGCGCGCTCGTGCTGGTGGGGACGGCGGCCGCGGTGCTGATTCCGGCAGGGCGCACCACCAGCAACCCAGGGCCGCATGGGTTCAGTCAGATTTTGTACGCCTTCAGCAGCGCGGGGAACAACAACGGGTCGGCGTTTGCGGGATTGTCGGCGAATACGCCGTTCTACAACGTGGCACTGGGGCTGGTCATGTGGTTCAGCCGGTTCTGGATCATCGTGCCGGTACTGGCCGTTGCGGGATCAATGGCTGGCAAACGAATAACACCGGCGACGAGCGGCACACTGCCCACGCACACCCCGGCGTTTGTGTTGATGTTGGTAGCCGTGGTCATCGTCATGGGTGCTCTGACGTTTGTACCCGCGCTCGCGCTGGGACCAGTCGTCTAGCACCTTCAACTCAGCGGCAACTAAATGGGTGTGGTTGGTACCCAATCTCGAAGGCACACGATGTCACGCTCACACAACGCTTCCCTATTCGACCCGGCGATTGTTCGCCCCGCGATCATCTCGGCGATGGTCAAGATAGATCCACGCGTTCAGGTCCGCAACCCCGTCATGTTCGTCGTGTGGGTCGTGAGTGTACTGACATTGGCACTCGCGTTCGCAGGCTTTGCAGGGCACGGAGAGGTCGGGGGGTACACACCGGTGCGTGTTCTGGCGATCTCGGCGTGGCTCTGGTTCACGGTGCTGTTCGCCAACTTCGCCGAGGCGATGGCCGAGGGGCGTGGGAAGGCGCAGGCGGCGTCGCTGCGCCGCAGCAAGCGGGATGTACACGCCAAGAAGATCGAAGGCTGGGTAGCACCCGGCTTCGTGAGGACCGGCAATCAAACCGGGACGCCGGCTGTGGTTTCTGGGGCCACTCTGCGCAAGGGCGATGTGGTATTGGTCGAAGCGGGGGACGTGGTGCCCGGCGACGGCGAAGTCGTCGAAGGGATCGCGTCGGTGAATGAGTCGGCGGTGACGGGCGAGTCGGCCCCGGTGATACGCGAAGCCGGTGGGGACCGCTCGGGTGTGACCGGCGGGACGCAGGTGCTCAGCGACTGGATCATCGTGCGGGTCGGCTCGAACCCCGGCGAGAGTTTTCTGGACCGCATGATCGCGATGGTCGAAGGGGCCAAGCGGCAGAAGACGCCGAGCGAGATCGCGCTGGACATCCTCCTCGCCGCGCTCACGATCACGTTCCTGCTGGCGTGCGCGACGCTGCTGCCGTACTCGATCTACGCGGTGATGCAGAGCAAGGAGGCCGATCCGGGTTCGGCCGCGGCGCCGATCACGGTGACCGTCTTGGTGGCGTTGCTGGTGTGCCTCATTCCCACGACGATCGGGGGCTTGCTCTCGGCGATTCGCATCGCAGGGATGGACCGGCTGGTGCAGGCCAACGTGATCGCGACCAGCGGACGGGCTGTGGAGGCGGCGGGTGATGTGGACGTGCTGCTGCTCGACAAAACCGGGACGATCACGCTGGGAAATCGCATGGCGTCGGAGTTCTTCGCGGTTGACGGCGTGAAGCCCGAGGAACTGGCCGACGCGGCCCAGTTGGCATCGCTCGCCGACGAAACGCCCGAAGGGCGGAGCATCGTCGTGCTGGCGAAGCAGAAGTACAACATCCGTGAGCGCGACATGCACGCGCTGGGGCTTGAAGGCGGGGACGGAACGCCGGCGACCTTTGTGGCGTTTACGGCGAATACACGGATGAGCGGCGTGGACCTGCCGGCCTCGCGGATCTACCCGGGTGGTCGGCAGATCCGCAAGGGATCGTCCGACGCGATCGAGTCGTACGTGACGCGGATGGGAGGCCAGCCCAGCGTGCAGGCGCGGGGTGTGGTAAACGATGTGTCGAAGCGGGGGAGCACGCCGCTTGTGGTGGCCGACGGCAAGGGGCGGACGCTGGGCGTGATCGAACTAAAGGACATTGTGAAGAGCGGTACCGCGGAGCGGTTCGCGGAGTTGCGCCGGATGGGGATCAAGACGGTGATGATCACGGGCGACAATCCTGTGACGGCCGCGGCGATCGCCGCCGAGGCGGGGGTCGATGACTTCCTGGCGCAGGCGACGCCCGAGGCCAAACTCAAACTGATCCGGGAATACCAGCACGGCGGGCGGCTGGTCGCCATGACGGGCGACGGGACGAACGACGCGCCGGCGCTCGCGCAGGCCGATGTGGCCGTGGCGATGAACACCGGCACGCAGGCGGCCAAAGAAGCCGGCAACATGGTGGACCTGGACAGCGACCCGACCAAACTGATCGAGATCGTCCAGATCGGCAAGCAACTCCTGGTGACGCGCGGCTCGCTCACGACCTTCAGCATCGCCAACGACATCGCCAAGTACTTCGCCATTATTCCCGCCGCGTTCGCCGGTACGTACCCCGTGCTCGGCGCGCTCAACATCATGCGGCTCAACCCCGCGACGGCGATTCTCTCCAGCGTGATCTTCAACGCCCTGGTGATCGTCGTGCTCATCCCGCTCGCGCTCCGCGGCGTCACGTACCGGCCCGTGGAGGCCAGCCGGCTGCTCGTGCACAACCTCGTGGTCTACGGCGTGGGCGGGCTGATCGTGCCGTTCATCGGGATCAAGGGGATCGACCTGGTCGTCAATCTTCTCCCGCTCTAGTTGCCCGACGAGCGGCCGCCCGATGGGCCGCCGCCCGACGTGCCGTTGCCGAATCCCCTGATGCCTCCGTGAGAGTCAACCATGCTCGCTCAACTCCGTGCCGCCATTGTGCTCTTTGTCGTGCTTTCGCTGCTGTGCGGCGTGGTCTATCCGATCGCGGTGACGGTGGTGGCCCAGGCCGCTTTCGCCGGCAAGGCGAACGGGTCGATCATCACCCGCGTTGACGGCACGCCCGTCGGCTCCGCCCTGATCGGGCAGGAGTTCGGCACGTCCGATCCC
>JBGSIF010000058.1:0-8551 GCA_041742635.1 Phycisphaerales bacterium | reverse complement strand
GCGGCTGATCGGGAAGCGGGCGGGGCTGTCGCCGGACATGGCCGAGGTGTACGCGGCGGCGAAGCAGCACGGCGTCGCGCTGGAGATCAACGCGCACTGGATGCGGCTGGACCTTCGGGATGCGCACGTGCGCGGGGCGATCGACGCGGGGTGCGTGGTAGCGATTGACTGCGATGTGCACGAGGCGGTGGACTTTGACAACCTGCGGTACGGGGTGACGACGGCGCGACGTGGGTGGGTGACGCCGGGGGCGTGCGTGAATACGTGGACGGCCAAGAAACTGCACGCGTGGTTGAGCCGATAGCGAACCAAGAGGCAGGTCAGACGCCTGCCCCACGGGGGAGGGAGGGATCAGAAAGCGAGGGTGACGCCGACGAGGAAGAAGTGTCGTGTGTCGCGTTCGCCGCTGATGGCGGAGCCGGGGACAAAGACGCCGTAGCGGAGGGTGATGCCCAGGTCGCTGGTGACGCGGTAGTTGATGTAGGCGTCGGCCTCGACGCCCAGGAAGGAGCGTGCGCGGGTCGGCTCGTCGATCGGGGCGTCTTCATCAAGTTTGCCGAAGAGGAAGAAGTCGGCGCCGACCTGGAAGTTCGTGAACGCGCGGTGGCCGCGGAAGGGGAAGGTGCTCGCGCCGGTGCGGAGGACCATGACGTTGCTGAAGGAAGTGCCGAAGGCGAGGCCGGTGTTGGCAAAGCCGAGGCTGGCGAAGGCGTTGTCGTCGGTGCCGGCGAGGTTGCCGCCGACGGTGTCGGTGGCGGTGAGGCGGTCGCGGTCGCCGGTGGCGAAGAGGAGTTCGAGTTGGGCACGGGACTGGCCGGCGTCGCGGAAGAGGTACGTGAGTTCGCCGCGTGCGGCGAGGGCGCGGATAGCCTCGCGGGTCTGGGAGGAGCGGAGGGGATCTGAGGTGCCGTGGCCGGCTTGGAAGACGAGTTCGGTTTCGAGGAGCCAGTCGTTGCTGAGGCTGGCGTTGACGCCGAGCCCGAGGTAGAAGGGATTGTAGTCGAACTCGACGGGGCCGATGGGGAGGCGAGGGACGGAATCGTTGTTGTAATCGACGGACCAGAGGGCCGAGGCGTAGACCTCGCCGAAGTCGGTCTGGGCGCGGAGGAGCGCGCCGAAGAAGCCGCGCTTGGTCTTGCGGTTGAAGGCGGCGCGGCTGGTGTCGAAGTCGATGACGCTCTCGTCGGGGGGGGTGACGCCGGCGAGTCCTTCGATGCTGAGCCGGTCGGCGATGACGAGGGTGGGGCGGACGCTGAGCAGGACTTCGGAGAGGGCGAGTCCCGCGCCCCAATCGACGAACTGGCGGCCGACGCGGACCGAGAAGTGCATGCCGGCGGGGTCGGGATCCGGTGTGGGATTGGAGCGTGCGTCCGCGAAGAGATCGCGGAGGGTGAGTTCGTACCAGTAGCGGTCGAGGAAAGGCTCACGCCAGCGGTCGCCGCGGTCGTCGAAACTGTCGCCGGGGGAGAAGTCCTGATGGCGGAAGCGGGCGCGGGCGAAGAAGGAGTGGACGCCGTCGATGGAGGCGCGGGCGTAGAGGGTGGTGTCGTTCTGGATCAGCCCTCGGCTGTTGGCTTCGCTGTCGGTGAGAGTGAGGTAGGTCAAGTTGTGGAACCCGCCGAGGTCGATGGTGGTGCGCTCGGCGAGGGTGAGTGTTTCGGCGGTGGGGAGGGAGTGAGAGGAATCGGCACGGCGGAGACGAGATTCGATCCGGCGTTCGACGTCGGCTCCCGGTTGCGCGAGGAGCGGACGAGCGGCGGCAAGCAAGGTAAAAGCCCCCGCGAACCCGGCGGCGAGATGGAAGGCGGGCGGGCGCACCAGCACCCAAGCCCGCGTGGGCGAAGGCATGAGGAAACCTCCGGGTGGATCGACGGTCGCCGGGGGGCGCGGCGGAGAGTCGGGTGAACCCGCCGGGTGTGTGGAGGGTTCTGAGCGGAGTTGTAGACGAATCGGACGTTGATTGCCAGTATGGAGGCGAAAGGAATCGGTACGGGCAACACGACGAAAGGTTTCTTACTAAAGAGTCGGCCCTTTGGCTTGACGAAACAACTTGGAGGTTGTAGGGTGATTGGTCGATAATCAAAGGCTGGCCGCGTACCAAAGTGGTCTAATGGGGCGGATTGCAAATCCGTTGTTCGTCGGTTCGAATCCGACCGCGGCCTTTTGAATGTGGGTGAGGGGGAAAATGAGGTTGGGCGCGTTGGGGTGAGTGGGTAATGGGGGCGGTGGTCGTGGGGGCCAAAGAGCCGAGCGGCGAGCGATTTCGAGTATCCACTCAGGATCTGAGGGGTCATACTGATGCACGAGTGCGACTACACGCCGACGATGAGCGGAATCTTCGGAGCGAATCGTCGCGCTTCTAGGCGCGTCGTAATGAAAAGAAGTGCCTGGGCTATCGGGATGCGATTGGAACTAGGCGCTCGGCACTCGGCGTTAGGCGGGGAGAAAGAAAAAAAACCACGGCGTTCATCGCCGTGGTCGAAGAGATTCGGAATAACAAGCCCCTCCAATCAATCACCGGGCAATCAATTACCGCGCGTAGTGGGCAAACGCACGGTTTGCCTCGGCCATGCGGTGCGTCTGGTCGCGGGTGGTCATGGCTTTGCCTTCGCCCTTGGCGGCGGCGTACAACTCGTCTGAGAGTTTATTGGCCATCGGGCGCCCCTTTTCGCCGCGGGCCGCGTCGAGGATCCAGCGGAACGAGAGCGACTGCTGGCGTTTCTGGCTCACCGGGATCGGAACCTGGTAGTTGGCGCCGCCGACGCGTTTGGAGCGGACTTCGACGAAGGGCTTGACGTTGTTGATCGCGCGATGGAACACGTCGATCGAGTTCTTGGGAGCCTCGGGGTCGGTTTCCTTCGCAAGACGCTGCTGGATGTTTTCGAGCGCGTCGTAGACGACGCGGAGGGCGACGGATTTTTTGCCGTCTTGCATCACGCAGTTCACGAACTTGGAAAGCACCTTGTCGTTGAACTTCGGGTCGGGGCGGAGTTGGGACTCGGACTTGGTGAAACGACCTGCCATGTGAGACTCCTTGGTGGCTCGGCGGACGCGGGTGATGACCCGGTCCCTTCGTTCATCCCGCACGGCGAGGCGCGACGCGAGGGATTACTTGCCTGTGATGTAATGAAGAAAACGCGAAGACCGATCGCTTGCGCGATTCGGCTCAGATTACTTGCCCTTCTTGGCACCGTACTTGGAGCGGCCCTGTTTGCGCTTCTCGACGCCGAGGCAGTCGAGCGAACCGCGGACGACGTGGTAGCGGACGCCGGGGAGGTCGCGGACGCGGCCGCCGCGTACCAGAACGATGGAGTGTTCCTGCAGGTTGTGCCCTTCGCCGCCGATGTAGGCGGTGATTTCCTTCCCGTTGGAGAGCCGAACGCGGGCGATCTTTCGCAGCGCGGAGTTGGGCTTCTTGGGGGTCGTGGTACGGACGATAAGGCACACGCCACGCTTCTGCGGGCAGGCGTTGATATCGCGCACCTTCGACTTCACGGCGACGGGGCGGCGCGGCTTGGCAACGAGTTGATTGATCGTCGGCATAGTGGGAACAAGTGAAAAAGAGGTCGTGACGAGTTCAGGACAAAGTTTGGGAAGGGAAGTATAACGGGCTGGAGAGGTGAGGCAAGGGGAGTCCAGTTGGTAGAATACGAAGCAAATGACCTATCCGCACGACAAAGAGGTGAGTCGGTATTGCGAATGCAGGGATGTCCCCTGCCCGATTTGCAACTACAACCTTCGGGGGGTGCCAAACGCCAAGTGTCCCGAGTGTGGTGCGAGGGTAGACATCGAGGTATTGAAACTGCACGCCGGTGTCGGGGGTGAACGGGCCTCGAACCCACCGCCGCTCAAAGGCTGGAAGTTAATACTCCTGAGCGTAGTTACCGTCCTTTGGTTCGGATTCATCGTTGCGTGGCTTATTCGCGACATGCTGCGGAGTCGATTCTGAAAACGACAACGCCGCACCCCGGCAACCTACAGTGGATGCATCCGAGTTTCAACTCTGAGGCTGCCATGCTCGAACCGAGTCCAAACAAATCTGCAATGAGTTCACCTGACGAACTTCCCAAGGCGTACAAGCCGGCGGAGGTTGAGCCGGTGGTCTTGCGCCGGTGGGACGAATCGGGCGCGTTCGTGGCGGACCCGGCGAAGGTGTTCAGCGGCGAGCGGGAGCCGTATTGCATCTTGATCCCGCCGCCAAATGTGACGGGTGCGCTGCACCTCGGCCACGCGCTGAACAACACGATTCAAGATATTTTGACGCGGTCGCACCGGATGATGGGCTATGAGACGCTGTGGATGCCGGGGACGGACCACGCGGGGATCGCCACGCAGGCCGTGGTGGAGCGGCGGCTGAAGCGCGAGCAAGGCAAGAGCCGCAAGGACTTCACGAGGGAGCAGTTCGTCGCGCTCGTGCAGGAATGGAAAGACGAGTACGAGAAGCGGATCACGGGGCAGTTGAAGGCGATGGGGGCGTCGTGCGATTTCTCGCGCCAGCGATTCACGATGGACGAGATCTGCGCGCGGGCGGTGCGCGAGGCGTTCTTCATTTTGTTCAGGGACGGATTGATCTACCGCGGCAAGCGGCTGGTGAACTGGGATCCGGTCTTGCAGACCGCGGTGTCGGATGATGAGTGCTACGACGAGGAGATCGACGCGGGGTTCTATTACCTGCGGTATCCGCTGGTGCATTGGGGTGTGAGAGATGCCGCCACGAAGCCTGGTAACAAGGAAGGGGGCATTCGCGATGCGATGCCGGTGACGTGGGATGAACTCGCGGTACGTGGGTATCCGGGCGCGGAGGCGCATCCGGGTGAGCAGCAGGCGTGGGTGACGGTGGCGACGACGAGGCCGGAGACGTATCTGGGGGATACGGCGGTGGCGGTGAATCCGCATGATCCGCGGGCGAAGTCGCTGCGGGGGTTGTGGGTGGAGTTGCCGCTGGTGGGGCGGATTGTGCCGATCGTGGAGGATGATTATGTGGTGCTGCCGGCGGCGCTGGCTCGGGATGAAGAGGAGAAGAACGATCCGAAGGCGGCGTATGCGACAGGGTTTTTGAAGGTGACGCCGGCGCATGATCAGAACGACAACGAGTTGTACACGCGGCACAAAGACGTGATTGACTCGAACAGCGCGGGGACGGGGCTGATCAATGTGATGGGACCAGACGGGGCGATCAGCGACAAGCATGGGTGGGCGGACGTGAGCCACGAGGCGGCGCGGTTGTTTGTGGGGTTGTCGAGAGAAGATGCCAGGAAGAAGGTGTTGTCGGAGTTCAAGGTGCGCACGGTGGGAGATAGCGGGTACTTACTGCTGGAGGAGATCAAGCCGTATCGGCACACGGTGAAGCATTCGGACCGGAGCAAGGCGATTATTGAGCCGTGGCTGAGCGATCAGTGGTTTATGAAGGTGACGGATGGGCGGATGGCGAGGAGTGCGAATGAGGCGCTGGTGGCGGAGCAGCGGAGTGGTGGGACACAAGAAGGCAGCGAGGGAACAAGGCACCAAGGCATCAAGGGTGATCGGAAGAAGCAACAGCACCTGCGATTCCACCCGGCTCGGTACGCGAAGATGTACGAGCAATGGCACGACAATATTCGGGATTGGTGTATTTCGCGGCAGTTGTGGTGGGGGCACCGGATTCCGGTGTGGACGCGTGCAGGTACATCGTGGTCAGAGTCTGAGATGTCCGAGTTCGACCTGAAGCAGCGATTCGCAACTACTGATACTTTTCTTGAATCAGTCACTTCCAATCTTGTATTAGGGGCTCGCTTCGACGCAGCCACAGGCGCGACCACTGGCTTCGCGTGCATCGCTCCGGGCAGCGAAGAATTAGAGCGCAGGCTGGAAGCGAAGGGCTACAAGCAAGACCCCGACGTCCTCGATACCTGGTTCTCCTCCGCTCTTTGGCCACTCTCCACGCTCGGCTGGCCCGACCCCGATCAATCGCCGCAGACCAAGGGGTTGCTCGGGGCGTTCAACCCGACGAGCGTGCTTTCGACCGCGCGGGAGATCATCACGCTGTGGGTGAGCCGGATGGTGATGATGAACCGGTATCTCTTAGGTGGCACTGCTCTCCAGAGCAGTGTCTTGGGAGCCACACAAACTGCTCTGGAGAGCAGTTCCACCTTCACTGCTCTGGAGAGCAGTGCCACCAATGTAAGGAATCAACATTCAACCGGCCCCGTCCCCTTTCGCGACGTGTTCATTCACGCCGTCGTGCAAGATGGCGACGGCAAGCGCATGTCCAAGTCCGCCGGCAACGGCGTGGACCCGCTGGACATCATCAACTCGCACGGGGCCGACGCGCTGCGGTTCACGCTCTGCCAGATGACGACGCAGACGCAGGACGTGCGGATGCCGGTGGAGACGGTGTGCCCGCACTGCGCGCATGTGTTTGCGCTCGAAGCCAAACATCAGATCACGAAAGACACGAAGGGGATCGCCGACGCGCGGTGCCCGGAGTGCAAGAAGGAGATGGTGACTTCGCTGGGCGTGGGCACCGGGCAGATGAAGCCGACCGCCGACAAACCCGCGGCGACCAACACGAGCCGGAAGTTCGACGCGGGGCGGAACTTCTGCAACAAGTTGTGGAACGCGGCGAGGTTCGGGCTTGGGATTTTGGGAAGCAGTGGCCCGGGCGTCACGCCCGAAGGAAGTGATGCGAGCACATCTGCCGGGCGGGACGCCCGGTCCACTGGTTCAGGCATGGCCAAGTCCCTCGTTGATCGCTGGATGCTCTCGCGCCTGCGGCGCAGCGTGGCGGAGGTGAACGCCGCGCTGGAAGAGTATCAGTTCGCGTCGTACGCCCAGACGATGTACGACCTCCTGTGGCGCGACTTCTGCGACTGGTACCTGGAAGCCATCAAGCCTACTGCCGCGGGCGATGCGCAGCAGCGGGCGGTGCTGGCGCATTCGCTGGAGACGATCGTTCGATTGCTGCACCCAGTGACGCCGTTCGTCACCGAGGCGATCTGGGAACGGCTGAAGGATGTTGAGACCGCGCCGGTGGACGGGTTCGATCTTGGACCGTCAAGGTCAGTTGAAATGACCGACGGGGACCGTCGGGCCACCCAGGAGTCACCCAGGAGCCTTCTGTGCATGGCGGGATGGCCGCGGCTCGGTGCGTCGTTGAATGATGAAGCCGCGGAGAGAGACTTCGCCCGTGTGCAGGCGATTGTGACGATGATCCGCGAGGTGCGTGCTCAGCACAACGTGGCACCGAAACGGCGGGTGACGCTGCACGCGCCGTCTGGCTTGCTCGACGAACTGCGAGCAAGCGGCGGGCTTGGGTATGTGGAGTTGCTCGCGGGGCTTGAAAGCGCGACGGAGGTGTCTGCTGCCACCGGTACGGCGTGTGTGTCGTTGCGGCTTGAAACGTATGACCTTGTGTTATCGAACCTGACGGATCGTGTGGACGCGGGTACCGAGAAGGAACGGCTGGCGAAGGAACTCGGGGATAAAACCAAGGCCGCGAGCGTGATGTCCAAGCGTCTGGAGAATCCTGGGTACGTGGCCAAGGCGCCGCCGAAACTCGTTGAAGAGTCCAAGGCGCAGTTGGCGACACTCGAAGCCGAGATCGCGGGGCTGAGCAAGCAACTGGAGGCGATGGGATGAATGGGAGCGTAAATCGATTGATCGTGGGAGCGTGCGTCGTGTTGTGCGCGGCACTAAGCGGATGTGGGGGATCGGGCAGATCGGCAGAGACGCCGGCGCGGAACGAAATCGCTGCGGTTTCGCCATCGGCTACGCGGAGTGATGCGGTGCAGAGCGTCACGCCGTGGACATACAACAGCAAGGTCGGGCGGCATATCCGCACGGCGAACTTCAATATCTATACCACGCAGAGCAGCCCGGTGCTGCTGACTCGGCTACCGGTGTTCGTGGAGGCTGCGCTGCGAAACTACACCTCGACGCTGGGGCCGCTACCCGATCCGCCGAGCGAGATGGAGACATTCGTGATGTCGTCGCGAGGGGACTGGGAACGGCTCACACGGCAGTTGATGGGTGCGGACGCGGAGATCTATTTGCGAATCCCGCGTGGTGGGTACGCGGCGAACGGGCGCGGGGTGTATTACGACATCGGTATCTCGGACACGCTGTCGATCGCAGGGCATGAGGGATGGCACCAGTACACGCAGCGGACGTTTCGCCAGCCGCTGCCGACGTGGCTGGAAGAAGGCGTGGCGACGTTTATGGAAGGGCATCGATGGGACGGCGGGGTGCCGCGGTTCGCGGCGTGGTCGAATACGGAGCGGTTCGATCAGTTGCGTTCGGCAGCGTCGAAAGGGAAGTTGATCCCGCTGGATGAACTCATCACGCTGAGTCCGCAGGAACTACTGGTAGGAGCGGTGCTAAATGACGCGGCCGGCGCGGGGTGCAAGTCGCTGGCGGGTGGTGCGAAGGGTGGTCCGAATGATCGGTTGCTTAATTACTACGCTCAGTTGTGGGTGCTGGTGCATTTTCTGAATGAAGGGGAAGGGGGCAAGTACGCGGGCGGGCTGCGGCAACTGCTGGCCGACGCCGCGAGCGGGGAACTGCGCGGGAAACT
>JBGSIF010000057.1:0-58871 GCA_041742635.1 Phycisphaerales bacterium | reverse complement strand
GTGGTTACGGCGGCGGTGGCGGCGGTGGCGGCGGTCGTGGCCGCAGCAGCGGCGGCTGGTAAGCACCCGCTCGTCCTGCCCTCTCACTTCCAAATCTAATAAACAACAGCCGGCGTCGAATGACGCCGGCTGTTGTTTTTTCCACGTAGCGATTTGTTGACGGTGTCTTTCTCTGCACCCGCCGGACTCACCCCGGCATCGGGTGCTGCGCGCACAGCGCCCGCACCTCACTACGAACTTTCGCACATTCGCCCTCGCTCCCGTTGCTCCCCAGCACGCGGTCGATCCACCCCGCGATCGAGTCCATGTCCCGCTCGCGCAGCCCGCGCGTCGTCGTGGCCGGCGTCCCCAGCCGCACCCCGCTCGTCACCCGCGGCGGGCGCGGATCATCCGGTATACCATTCTTGTTGCAGATAATTCCCGCTGCTTCCAGCCACTTCTCGGCGTCCGCTCCCGTCAGCGTTTCGCTGCGCCGGCGGAGGTCGACGAGCATCAAGTGGTTGTCGGTCCCGCCCGAGGTGATCCGGTAGTTGAGTGTCGTCAGCGCGGCCGCGAGCGCCTTCGCGTTGGCGACGACTTGGTTGGAGTAGGTCTTGAAGTCGGGGCGGAGAGCCTCGCCGAAGGCGACGGCCTTGGCAGCGATGACGTGCATCAGCGGCCCGCCTTGGATGCCGGGGAAGAGCGACTTGTCGATCTTCTTGGCGAGTTCGGGGTCGTTCGTCATGATCAGCCCGCCGCGCGGGCCCCGTAGCGTCTTGTGCGTCGTTGTCGTGACGATGTGTGCGTGCGGGAACGGCGACGGATGCACCCCCGCGGCCACCAGCCCCGCGATGTGGGCGATGTCCGCCATGACCAGTGCGCCGCATTCGTCGGCGATCTCACGAAAACGTTTGAAGTCGATCACGCGCGGGTACGCCGAGTAACCGCACAAAATCGCCTTTGGCTTATGCTCCAGACACACCCGCCGCACGGCGTCGTAATCAATCCGTTCATGCTCGGCGTGGTTCTTGTCGTAATGCAGCGGGTAATGCACCGGCTTGAAGTACACGCCGGAAAAGTTGATCTTCATCCCGTGCGACAGGTGCCCGCCGTCTTTGAGCACCAGCGACGCGAAGGTATCGCCGGGTTGCAGCATCGCCATGAACGCCGCCGCGTTTGCCTGCGCACCCGAGTGCGGCTGTACATTCGCATAGCCGCACCCGAACAACTCCTTCGCACGCTCAATCGCGATCGTTTCGATCTGATCGTGGAATACGCACCCGCCGTAATACCGCGCCCCCGGGTACCCCTCGGCGTACTTGTTCGTGAGGCACGTTCCCATCGCGTGCATCACTGCCGGCGACACATGATTCTCGCTGGCGATCAGTTCCAGCGTGTGTTCCTGCCGATCCGCTTCGTTGTGGATCAACTCGGCGATCGCGGGGTCGGATGTTCGCAGGAGAGCGATGACGGAATCGGTGATTGGGTCGTGCGACATGATGCGAAGAGGATAGCCCGAGCGACTTGACCCGCCCGCCATGCGCTCCCACAATGATGCTCGATCGGGGGGCATGGGGCGGTAACTCAATTGGTAGAGTGCTACCTTTGCAAGGTAGAAGTTGAGAGTTCGAGTCTCTTCCGCTCCATTCCCGTTTCCTCCGCGTTACACCGACCCTCACGGAGCATTTCGTGGGGCGGGCGTCTCGCCTGCTTTTGTGCTCCCGGCTTCTTCGAGGGCTGGTACGAGGCGCTACACGGTCATCGCCTGACCGGGAACATCACCACATTGCACATCCCGTTCCCGATCCGGTCCAGTATCGGCACCCCGCGTCGGATCGGCCCGCCGATCGGCAGTCCGCGGTCCAGGCATCGGTGCGCCAGCATCAGCACATCATGCTCGGCGGTCTGTTCATCCGCTGTAAACACCACGACCAGTACCCCGGCGTATTCGATCGCCACGTCGCCCGCCAGTTTCCCCGCGTCCGCTGTCACGCTCCGCACCAGGCGCGATGCGTACGACGGGTTCGGCCCGGGCACGCCGTCGGCGTACTCAAACTGCCCTAGTGCCTTCACCTCGATCCACATCGCGTCCTGCGGTGAGATACTCGCTCCCGCTACCTCAGCGTGCCGCCCTCCGCCCGCACCACCCGATTCGCCGTGCAACGCCGCCATCGCTTCTTCCGCCGCACGCTCAAACAACGTTCCCTGCGCCTCGCGTCGCACCACTCGCACGCGCTTACGCACGCGCACTTCGTCGGCGAGTACCAACCCCGCCCGCGCTGTCAGTACGACATCGCACCGCTCTCGTTCCCTGGGCAACGGCAAGTCCTCGCCCCCGCCGGCGCGCCACGGCTTCTCGTTTGCCCCCCCTCGTTTCTTCCACGTTGTGGGGTACGCCTGTTCGCGCAGCACGCCCCAACCGTGCGAACCAAGCCCACGCGCGATCAGCGGATGCAGCGCGACTTCATCCATCGCGTCCAACCCGTATACCGCTTGCTCATCGCGCAGCCGCTGCTCTTCTTCTAGCAGAGCATCGGCCACTCGATCCACACACTCGTCGTGCAACCACACGGCCGGAGTGTATCGACGACGGTGCCGACAGTCGCTTCATGCGCTCTGTTGGTGCGTGTCAAACCCCCGCCGCCCCTACGAGTTCCGCGATTGACGAGCATCCTTGCTTCCGGACCCACTTCGCCAATCCGTCGATGACCCTGAGCGGCGAGCGAGGATCGACAAACAGGGCGGTCCCCATCTGCACCGCGCTTGCCCCGGCGAGGATGAACTCCGCCGCGTCTTCCCAGCGCATCACGCCCCCGGTCCCGATGATCGGTACCCCGCGATCCTTCGCCAACTTGCGGTACACCTCATGCACGATCCGCACCGCGATGGGGTGCAGCCCCGGCCCCGACAGCCCGCCCGTCACATTCGATAGCCTCGGTCGGCGAGTGTGCACATCAATCGCCATCGCCGGGTACGTATTTCCCAGCGTGAGCGCGTCCGCACCCCCGTCGATCGCCGCGCGTGCGACATTCACGATGCTCGGTGTCGCCGGCGAGAGTTTCACGAGCAACTTCGCTCGCCGAACCACCGGCCGCACCGCCCGCATCAGGTCCAGCAAGTGCTCCGGCGCAAGCCCGAACTCAAGCCCTGTTCGCACATTCGGGCACGATACATTCAGTTCGATCGCCTGAATCCCGGCAGTACCCCCAGCGGCCCCTCCGCCCGCCATCACCGCGGAGTCACGATCCCCGCTGGGTTCCTCCGAACTTCGCTTCACCCGTGCGACACGAGAAAACCCCGGCTCTGCCCATTCGTCCATGCACGCCGCGACACGCACATAGTCATCGATCGAGAACCCCGCGGCCGACCCGATCACCGTAGTCGGCACTCCCGCCGCTCGCGGCGCGATGTGTTCGTCGAACGCCGCGATGCCGGGGTTCGCCAGCCCGATCGCGTTGAGCATCCCCGCCCGGCTCTCGATGATCCGCCATGTGTCGTTCCCTTCCCGCGGCTCGGGGGTGATCGACTTCGTCACCACCCCGCCCACCCGAGACAAATCGAGCGGGCCACGCCGACGTCCGGTCCGCGGCCCGCCGTTTTTCCCCTCGTCGCTCCACAACTCGTCCAGCACCCCGGCGGTCCCCGCCGCAAGCAGTACCGGATTGCGCAGTGATAGCCCCGCGAGTTGCGTCGTCAAGATTGATTCATTCGTGCCCACGACCAACCGTAGACCCGCCGACCCGGTTCCCCAATCGCATCCTCACCTTGCCGGCACCATGATTGTTTGATCCATCGCGTCCTCGATCACATCCAGTTGGCGTTCGGCGTTCGCTGCTCCGGCCGCGAACGCCGCTCCGATCAATGGTAAAAACGGCGACGCCGCTCCTGCTATCCCGCTTAGGTTCACCAGCATCGATCGATCCGCACGCGATTCCGTGACCTGATCATCCCCGGACCAGTATGTGAAAGACACCATCGGCTTCGCACCGGCGCGCAGTTCGGCATACGTCGGCACCACTAGCCCGGGTTCTCGAGCATCGTTCGTCGACGAGCGCATCATGTTCGCCACCGCCGACCCCATCAACGACACGTACTGATACCCATCCCGCATCAACCTGGGCGTATCGATGAAACTCACACTCGTGACCTTGTTTCCAGCCGGCAGCAACTCCGCGAACCCCTTGTTCGATCTAAGCCCCTCGGTTCCCTTTCCACTGATCTGACGCGCCGCCGCCAGCACGCTCTGCGGTGTCAAGCCGGCCACCAGCCAATCGCCCACCACCGCGTAGGAAACCTCCAGTGGCACGGGTAGCCCGGGAAAAATGATCGAGTGCAGATTCAAATCCCCATCAGCCCATTCCCGCACGCGAATCCTGCCTTTGATCTCTTCGTCTGACGCCAGCATCGAGTTGGCGAACCCCGCGAGTTTGCTGTGTGCTTCCTCGAACTTCGCCCGATCGCGCAGCGACACGAACATTACCACGGACGCCAGCGAGCCGCCGGTCGAATCGGACATGTACAGCCCGGAGACGTCCCCGAGTGACAGCAGCACATCATCGAACAGGTCCACCCCCGTCGCGCCGGCGAAGTCTTCAAGCCCCTCGGCGGCTTCGGGATCCGACTTGATCTGATCCCGTAGCGTCTGCACCGTGCTTGTCAGGTCGAATGACGATATGAACGCCACCGTCGCGTCCGACGGGATCATCGAAAAGTGCGAGTCTGTCAGCGGGGTTGTGCTCAGCCCCATCTTCGCCGCGTGCGGCCTGAGCCTCTCGATCACGGTGTACCCGACCGCGGCGTCCGCCGTGAATCCGTGGTGCATCGTGACTGTGATCGCGTCTTCGCCCAGTATCCCGAGTTGTTCCATTTCCCCGATCGCCATTTCGGCTTCCGGACCCGCGTCCTCGATCAGCGGCATGAACGTTTCTACCGCCCGAGATACCGCCCCGAAGTCCAGCCGCGCCGACATGGTCGCCGTGAACGCTTCCGCGGCAGGAACTTTCGATCCTCGTAGCCCGGCGAAGGCCTCGTCCGGGCTTGCCAGCGCACCGACATGGACCTCATAGTTCCAGGCGTTGTTCGATTCGCGCGGGCCGTACCGGATCACGCCCCCGAACGGTGCCGCGAGTTCCGACATCCCCTTGAAGGATGCGGACGGTTTCACGTCGTCCTGGTCCCCCATCCCCCCCATCCCAGCCATCAGCCCGCCGATACGCCCGTGCATTGCTTGCGCGGCGTTGCGGTCCTTCATCGTCACACCCGCTACCAGCCCGAACCCCATTGCGCCGCGTTCCTGCCCATCCGGGTCGAACGTCACCGCCAGACGACCGGGATTCGACAGCACTGTCACGAGCAGTTCGACCATCGGCATCGGCACGTCCCGCATGTTTGGGAACTCGCCGGGCAACTCTCGCAGCCGGGTCGGCAACATCGCCAGCGCGGCTTTCAGTTTCTGATCTTTCTTATCCACCAGCATCGATCCCATTCCCCCGTGGTCGAACGCCACGATCGTCACCGACTTCGGCGCCGGTTCGGGCTGTCGCGTGTGTGCGAGCGACGGTCCCGCCGCCGTCGCGCCGAACGTGCCCGCAATCATTCCAGATAGCAACGCGATGTTCACGGCTGGTGTCATAACGCTTCCTTGGGATCAACAATGCTCCGGTTTCGTTGTCTAACGATCGAACGATCGTTCCGGACGGCACAATTCTTCGCTCGATCTACGCCGAATCCACTTTTTCTCGCCGGCTTTCATTCCGCCGCACGACGGATCGTGCTCCGCTTCCGCCTACCATCACGAATGCCGAGCAAGGATGGAATCCAAACCGGGGACGCCGACGAAACATCATCCATGACGACGAATATATCGAGTCCGGGTACGGTCTCCAGCGTGTCCTCACGCGGGATGCCCGATGTGCAGGGTAGTTCCGACTCCCGCCGGGTCGCCATCGACAAAGTCGGCGTCAAAAACGTCACGTACCCCATCTGCCTCCGCACGCCCGACGGCGGCGAGCAGACCACCGTCGCCACCATCAATATGTATGTCTCCTTGCCGCACTACCAGAAGGGGACGCACATGTCCCGCTTCCTCGAAGTGCTCAATGAGTACTCGCGTGCGCTCACCCCAGAGTGCATCCCAAAGGTTGCGCGCGCGATCTGCGAACGGCTCAATGCCGCCAATGCTCACTTCGAGGCATCGTTCACGTACTTCATCACCAAACTCGCGCCCGTGACCGGCATGCCCGGGATGATGGACTACAAAGTCTCCTTTGAATGCACCGCCGGCGAGGTCGACGACTTCGTGATGAAAGTCCTTGCACCCGCCACCAGTCTCTGTCCATGCTCGAAGGAAATCAGCAAGTACGGCGCGCACAACCAGCGGTGTCACATCGAGGCCGCGGTTCGATTCACCGGGAATCTCTGGATCGAAGAACTTGCCAAAATGATCGAACAGGCCGCCTCCACGCAGGTCTACGCCGTCCTCAAACGCCCGGATGAGAAGTTTGTCACCGAGGCCGCGTACGAAAACCCCAAGTTCGTCGAGGACATCATCCGCGACCTCGCTCTCACCCTTGACGCCGAACCGCGGATCACATGGTACGCGATCAACTCCGAAAACTTCGAGTCGATCCACAACCACAACGCGTATGCCCAACTGACCCGCGACAAGCGATAACCGTGGTAGTAACCTCCGGGTGCTCATCAGCAAAGTTGGGTGGAACTGCTCTCCAGAGCGGTTGGAGCCTCGTCAAGTTGAAGTCAGCACGACAACGCCAGATGACGGCGGTGCGGATTTCCAACCCGTACGAAATCTTGCACTTGAGCAGGTTGGAAACCTGTCCCACCATCATCTGGCGTTGTCGAGTCAGCACCCTGTGAAGAAGGCCGTCAGATAATCAAAGAAATCCTGGGAGTTTGTATCGTCCAGCCCATTGAAGTTTGCCGTCCCGGCAAAATATCCGGCCAAGAAATCGAAGAAATCCTGGCTCGTGACCTGCCCGTCGTTGTCGAGGTCCGCCGGGCAAGCGGGATTGGCACTCACGACGATCCCGAATCGGGTTGAACTCATCTCGCTGTCGATCACTTGGAACGTCTGCCACGTCACGGTGTCCGAAAGTTGCTGGTCGTAATCGCCGACGACGATGGTGCTACCCTCGCCGATGTTCATTGACGCGGTGTACACGAACGTTCCGATCAGCACGAAGCGATCTGACACCAGCAACGTGCCGACCACGCCGAGGTCGCCGTCGTTTCCGAACGGATCAGTCAGCAGAATCGCGCCGTAACGAGGCGAGAACGGCGTATCGATCAACGGGCCGAATGAGTCATCGAACTCGGCGAGGTTCAGCATCGCCGCCCCCGCGCTTGCCAGCAGGGCCGGCGTATTCAACGGGCTTGAAGATATCGTCTCAAGCGACACCCCGATGGAGTACAGCCCGTTCTCACCAGCCAGCATCAAGGCGTCCGCCCCGCGGAAGCGTGCGAACACATGCACGTTCGCGGTGCCCCCGGGAGCGACGTAGTAGGTCGCGCGATCCGCAACATAGGCCACGTCGGCACCCGCGAACCCGCCGAACAGCAGTGCCGAAGTCGTGCCCGCCATGAATCGCATTGCTTTCGAACGCATACTCAACTCCATTTCACGCTGCCGCACACATTCAACGCACACCCGAGCAACAACACACAATCGACCAATAAGAGGTTCCAAACCATGTTGGCGGTTACCTCGGCCCCGTGCTGCGAACGAGTTCGTCCGCACCCGGTACTCGCTTGAAGAAATCAAAGATGATCGGGGTCGGCACCGGCACCGGCCGCTCCGGTCCCGGCACATGTATGAACGGATCGTCCAACTTCGTGCCAAGCCGTCCGCGTGCCTGTCCGAAGTCCGTTCCATCCACATCCCCGTCGGCGTCGTAGTCGAAGTAAGGCAGGAAGTTGATGTCCCCCATGCTCGCACCCAGCGATGACCGCAGCACTGCCAAGTCGAGCGCGTCCACATCCCGGTCTCCATCGCTGTCTGCGAACAGCCGGTGCAGTGTGAGCCCGAAATCGCCGCCGTCGAGCGTACGACCAAAGAGGTCCATGACAAGCCCCGCATGGATCACGAGCCGGTAGTTCCCATCGATCAATGAACCGTTGAGCACGCTATCGCCGGAGAATGTGACGAAGTACGTGCGAAGATCGCCGGATGGATTGGAGATGTCAAGCGTCACATACCCGGCACCGTGATGGAACAGCGTGATCGCGCCGGGTTCAAGCAGCGACTGACCCGAGAATGTGATCGTGAGACTCGACACCATCGAGCGCTGCGCCGCGCCGTCGTTCACGACCACGCTCGCCACACTGATCGGCTTGGGCAGGTCCACCAAAATCGTCGCGTCCGGCGTTGCCGGTGCGAGTTCGATATTCCCGGCATTGTCCGCGGCGATCGAATAGAACGAGTAGGTGTGCCCGAGTTCCGCGGCGAACTCCGCTTCCGTCAACGTCGTGTTCTCGATCCACGGCACGTAATCGCCGTCGTCGCGCTTCACATACACGGTGTAGCCGGCAAGCCCCGACCCCGCCGCGTCGTCCCCGCCCGCCCAGCGAACCGTGAACGCCGTTTCCGCCGATTGCCCCGGCAACGGTTCCACGCTGCTCGTCGGACGCGCCGAATCGATCGTGTTGAAGATCGGCGGCGTATCAATCGGTTCATTGATATCGAAGATGATCCGTGCCTGCGCATCGATCACCGAACCGCTGGCGGCTGTCCGCTTCGCGCGGATCGTGTACTTCACGAACCCTTCCCCTTCCGGCGATGTCAGGTTCGGCGGCAGGAACCCAGCCGTAGGATCGCGCGGCGATTCGCCCGTGACCGGATCGATCGATGTGAACTGCCAGAATACTTCGCCCGTTGTGATGTCGATGCCCGCCGCATAGTCCAGCAGGATCCCGTAGTCCTCTGTCAGGTCGAGCCGAGTCTGGTAGAAGGAACGGTTGTCCGGCACATCGATCACCACATCACCGAACCCGAAGTCGCTCACACGGAACGTGCGATAGTCCAAATCCGGGTCGAGTTGTTGAGTGATCCGTACTACCTGCGCCGGTGCATTGGCAAACACAGGATCGTTCTCGAAGCGGATCGTGTAGTTGAGGGTTTCTGTCGCCGTCACCCAGCGCTGCTCCCCGAAGCCCAGCGGCCCGATGATGTCGTTCGGATCCCGCGCGATCAGAATATCAGGCAGATAGTTGAACGGATTGAGCAAGTCACCGAGGTCGTCAAAGAAGTCGCCGATCCCGTCGGCAACCCCGTCGGCGAAGTCCGACAGGTCATTGAGCCGGTCCCCGACCCAGTCCGCCGCGTCGTCGATGCGGTCGCCGACCCAGTCGCCCACGGCTTCCGCCGCGTCCTGGATCATGTCGCCGATCTCCTGTGCAACCTCCGACGCGGTGTCGATCGCGTCGTTGATGAAATCGCCGATCGCTTCGGCGGTGCTTTCCACGAAATCCTGGATCGCTTGCGCGACTTCCTGCGCCGTTTCGACGGCCGTGTTCCAACCGTTTTCGATCGCCTGCGCGATCGCGTCTACTTGCTCGCCGATGTATGTCCCGACGTCGTCGATGAAGTTGGGCAGTGTCTCAGTGAAGAACTCTGCCACGATCGGCGAAAGTCCGTTGTACAAGTCCGTTACGATCGCTCCGACCGCCGCCGCCGCACCCACGACGAGTGCCGGTGCAGTCAGGATCGGCCGAAGGAAGTTTGACACCACCATCGTGAGCGCGGGCACCACCGGACCGCTCCGGATGAAATCGACCATCCCCTGCGACCAGCCCGCGGTCTGCGCCAGGTTCGCAAGCACATGCCCCAGCGCGTTGCCCAGTTCCAGTTGCAGGATCGGGTTGTTCAGTATGCCCGCTGTCGTAATCCCCGCCGTGGCGATCAGGCGAAGGATCGACTCGCTGCGTGAATCGTCCGTGAAGAAGTTCCCGAACTGCGCCACGAAGTTTCCGAGCATCTGTGTCAGGTCAACCCCGAGGTAGTCACTCGGAGTAAACACCGGCCCCGTCGCGCCGATCGTGTTCGGGAAGGTGCTGATGCTGTGCGCCGCGCCGATATCCATCGGATTCCCGATCATCGTCGGCGGGCTTCCAATATGCCCGTTGCCGGCACGCGTCACGATGTCGCTCGTCTGGCCCCAGTTGCGGATGTTCGCTCCGTTGATCAGCCCGGGGTTGTACGTCCCATATTCCTGCTGAATCCCCGCGACCCCGCCCAGCCCGTTGTAGGTGTAGGTATTGATCTGCGACGGGTTGATAATTCCTTGCCGCGCCAGTTCGTAGGCCGCGAACTGCGCAAGCCCGCCACCCAGACTGTGCCCGGTCGTAGTGATCTGTGCGCCGGGATTCGCGTTCAAGTAGTCGCGCGCGAAATCCAGCACGGTCTGCGCGTTCGCTTGTCCGCCGTCCGAGTACCACTGCGGGCGTCCAACACCCGCGTCCGTAATCAGGTCGCGCAATGTCGGCTTGTTCGGCTCCGTTCCTCGGAACGCCATCACGAGGTTGCCGCTCGAATCTTGCAGCATCCAAACCGCGAACCCGTTTGGCCCTTCGATCAGCCCGCCGCCTTGGGGGATCGTGTATCCCGCCGGTGGCGCGGTGCCCGGACCTTGATACGCAAACTCCGACAATCCGCGGTTCGCCGCGTCCGCGTTGCCGTACGTGTTCCCGCCCGCGCGGGGGCCAAAGTTCGCGTCCTCGTACACTTCTGTCGCGCGAATGACGAAAGGATCGACGCTGACGCCCTGCGCGATCGTTACCGTCACCGGTGCTTCGACCGCCGCACTGATCGGCTGGAGCGAATACGTCCCGTCGGGGAACTGTGTGAAATCAAACTTGCCCGTTTCGTCGGTGATGATCGTGCGGTAGATCCCCGGCGAAAGCGTCGGCGACGACACCACGATGGCCTGCACGAGTACGTTGGCAATCGGCCGCCCCGTCGTCGAATCCACTAACTGTGATTGAATCACCCCGCCGCCGTTGCCCAGCACATCCCGCACCTGATCGACCAGGATGTCCGCCGGATCGATCGTCGTCCGTCCCTGCACGGCGTACTCGCGTGCGGCCTCGCCAAGGAACTGCACCAGTTCTCCCACCGTCGCGCCCGCGATCAAGTCGCGTCCATCAATCCGCGAGATGAGTTGCGCGACCGCGGCGTTCCACGTCGCGTCATCCGTCCCGGCCGGCCTGAGCCGAGGGAACAGCGTGTTGATGTTCAGCGGATTCGGATCGCTCGCCTGAACGAAGTCCACGGCGAACCCGGCGTTTGCCGATGCCGCGCGGAACTGCAGCGGCACCAAAATCTGCTGTCCAGGTCGCAGCACGTTCGCCGGCCCATCCGTCGATACCGCCATCATGTACAGCGTCTGCGCACGCGGTGTGCGGCCAAGGTGCGCTACCGGTGTCTCCGCAGCGCTCGATACACGTATCAGTGGGATCTGTACGTCCGACAACCCCTCGTTCCCGAACGCGACCTGCATGATGTCCGTCGCGCCGAGTCGGAGCGCGGCGGGGCCGACGATCCGCCCCGTGACTTGCCCTTGTTGCCCAGTGACCACCGTTACGCCGGTCGGCGACTGCACCGTCACGCCCAGCCGCTCGGCCTCCAGCGTGTACGAACCTGGCGCCAGCCCGCCGGCGTCAAATGTGGCAAATACACGTGTGCTGCTCTGGAACTGCACGCCCGTGGCCGATAGCGTCGATTGTCCAGACCGCAGCCGGAACACGGTGTCGTACTGGAACTGCGCGCCATCGACCGGGATCGTCACACGCCCGGCGTTGGAGATGGTCGATAGCCCGATCCGCCGGATCTCGAACTCCAGCAGTTCGGCGTTGATCGTGTACGCCGCCGACGGCGAACTGTCGTTCCCATACGCCAGCAAGAAATACGTCCCCGCCCGCGTCACCGGCACGACCACTTCCTGATCGGGTGCGAACGCTTCGGTGAACCCGAAGTCAAAGTCGCTCCGCTGCGGCATCCGTCCGTACGCGATGTACAACTCGTTCGACGCCGTGAGCGACTGCGAGTTGAATGTCAGCAACAGCGTCTCGCCGGCTGTCACTTCGATTTGGTAGAACACCGCCTGCCCGCCCGCGAGCGACCCCGCCGTCGGCGTGTCCAGTTCCAATGACGCTGGGTTGATCCCGAACGTATTCACCGACGCCGAGAAGTTGTTCGCTTCGTCCGATTCCGGCACCGCGTTGCGAATATCCGAACGCACGATTACGTGGTAGTTCCCCGGCAGCACGCCCGGGAGCGGCGCCGTCACCACGCCCGCGTAGTTTCCGCCCGGGGCCACATCGCCCACGCGAGTGTACCGGCCGAACAACTGATCGCCGATGTCCCACGTCGTGTCGCTTGAGATGAAGACTGAATCAGTCCATGTGCCCACCGCCGCGCTCGACCCCAGGTTCGACACCGTGTACGAGATCGACACGACCTGTCCCGGCGATGAGTTGGTCGGGATCGTGATCGGCCCCGCCGTTAGATCCGCCGGCGGCGCGAGCACTACACCAACCGGGTCCGCGTCATACGCCGTGTTGTTCAACTCGAGTAGCCGTTCGTACACCGTGTTTCCACTATCTGTCGTCACGAACACGTAATACGGCCCGGACAATCCCGATGGGATCCGCAGCGACGCCGACGATGTGTACATCGCGCCCGCTGCGAGTGTTGACGGCCGCGATTGGAAGCCGAGGTATACATCCGAGTTCCGATCGAAGACCTGATCCAGCGAGAGGTACACCGCGTCGTTCCACGACCCGTTCGTGCTTGCCCCGCCGACGTTCTCTACCGTCCATTCAAACGTGGCAAACTGCCCGCTCACGCCCGACACCGGCCCGTTCACATTCGTGATCGTCAGGTCGGCCACAGGGCTGAGCGAAACGTCCAGCGTTCCGATCGCCGCGGCGTCGTTATCGGTGATGTTCGCGCCCTCGAAGACCTGATTCAGCGAATCCGTGCGGACCAGTACGTTGTACGTCCCGGCGAAATCGATCGGGATCGTAAAGACGCTCGAAGCGTTGTACGCACCCGTCGGATCAAGCCCGCTGGAGCGGTACACGCGCCCGAGCAGCAGGTCGCCAGCGCCGATCGCGCCGTCCGCCGAGAGATACACATCGTCGTACCACACTTCGGACGATGTACGCACCACGCCGGTGTTCTCGACCGACCACCCGACGGTGATCGTCGTGCCCGACGCGGCCGAGATCGGCGCGGTGACGCTCGTGACCCCGAGGTCCGATGCCGGCCGTTCGATGCTGATTGCCATGACCGTGCCAGCGTTGTTTGTTTCCCCCGCCGCGCTCTCGCCCACGTTGTTCACCGCGTCGGTCACCAGGAAGATGAAGTAGTTCCCCGGCGCGGTATTCTGCGGGATCAGTACCGGCAGGTTTGTGCGAGAATACGACGCACCGACGTTTAGCGCGCCGTCGCGTCGTGCCGACAGCAGCACCGAATCGTTCCCATTCCCCAGCACGTTGTCGGTGCTGAGGATCACATGATCGAACCAGTACGCCGAGTTTGTGACGCCCACGCCGTTGTTCGTCACGGTCCAGCCCAGGTTGATCGAGCGTCCGGCCTCGCCAGTTGGCGGCACCAGCACCGCCGACGGCACCAAGTCAGCCGGATTCACGGGTGGCGGTGGGGGAGGCGGGGGGGGCGGCGGGTTGTTCGTGTTGGTGATCTCCACCGTCCCCGCTCCCGCAAGCACGTTGTTCGTGTTGTTCAACTCGAACACCACGTCCCCGCTATCCGTCTGCACCAGCACGTAATACGCGCCCGACAACCCCGCCGGCACCGTGAACGTGAACGACTGCGTGTACGTCCCGTCCGGTGACAGTGCGCCCGAGTGCGTTCGTTGGCCTAGGAGGAAGTCTCCGCCGGGATTCAAGTTCGCGTCCGTCGAGAGATAGAACGCATCCGACCAGTATGAGTTCGGCGTCCCGCTTGCTCCGAAGTTTTCGACCGTGTACGAAATGATGATCGACGCGCCCGTGTTCGCCGCCGTCGGCGCATCCACGTTCGTCACTTCCAAATCCGGCGGCGGCGTCAGCCGCACGTCCGTCATATCGACATCGAACCCGAGGTTGTTGTTCTCGAACGCCGCCTCGAACACCTGGTTGCTCACGTCTGTCCGAACCAGGAAGAAGAAGTTCCCCGACACGCCCACCGGCATCGTGAACGTCACCGTCCGCGTGTACGCCGCGCCCGCGAGCAGTTCGCCCGATCGCGCTGCCGTGGACAGGAGCACGTCCCCCGCGCCGAACGCCTGATCCGTCGAGAGGTACACCTGATCCGACCAGAACGACGCGATCGTCCGTCCCGGCCCCGTGTTCGTCACTGTGAACGTCACCGTCGTCTGCTCGCCCGAGAACACAATCAACGGTGCTACCACGTTCGTCACTTCCAAATCCGGAGGTGGGGTCAACGCCACGCTCGTTCCCGTGCTCGACGTCACATTGTCCGCCTCGTTCGTGTGCTCGAACACCTGACTGTAAATATCCGTCCGGACAATGAAGTACCGCGTCCCCATGATCCCCACCGGCATGGTCACTGTTGCCAGACTGTTGTACGACTCGCCCGCGTTCAGGAAGTTTGCATTCGCTACCGTCGCCAGCAGCACGTCTGACCCGTCCAATGTCTGATCGAGCGACAGGTACACCGAGTCGTACCAGATCGGCGCGGTCGTCGCCGCGAGCCCGTTGTTTGTCACGACCCAGTTCACCTGCGTCGTCTGCCCGCTGAAGACCGTCGCCGGCCCTGTCACCGTCGTCACGGTCAGGTTCGGGAAATCGATCAAGGTGACATCAATCGCGGCGTCATCAACCGCTGCGTTGTTGTTCTCGCTCGCATGTTCAAACACCGCATTCCCGCTGTCCGTCACCACGATCGCGTACCGCACGCCGCTGTACACCACCGGCAACTGGATCACCTGCCGCCGAACGATCGACTGCCCCGGCAAGATGGTCCCCGTGAAACTGAACGACCCGAACGACTGATCGTTCCCATTCCCGAACACCTGATCGGTGGACAGATAAATCGTATCGTTCCACGTCCCGCTCGCCGCCCCGGTCCCTTCGTTCGTCACCGTCCACTCGATCTCGATTCGTTCATTCGAGAACGCTGCGCTCGGGGTCACGATGTTCGTCACTCGCAGGTCCGGCAACGCGGGCAGCGCAATCGTCACCGTATTTCCCGTCACGTTATTGCTCGTACTCAGTTCCGCCTGGCTCCCTGTTGCGTTGGTCCGCACCAAAATCTGGTACGTCCCGCCGAAGAGCGTCGCATTCAGCGGCAGTGTTACACTCACATTCCGCACATAGTTCGCGCCGGCTCCCAGCGGCGACGATGCCCCCGATGCCACCGTCGCTAGCAGGAAATCGCTCCCGTCGATCGTGCCATTCACTGACAACCACACTTGATCCGACCACGCCTGCGTCGCCGCCCCCGTGCCGCTGTTTGTCACGGTGTACCCGACGTTGATCGTCTGTCCGAACACCCCCGGCCCGCTCGGGGTCACATTGCTCACCACCAGATCCGCCGCCCCCACCGACACAGCCGACGCCAGCACGTTGTTCGACTCGTTCGTCTCGGCTTGCTGCTGCGACCCGTCTGCCACGATCAGCACATAGAAGTTCCCCGTCGCCACGCTCGGGACCGTCGCGGTCACGCTCAGTGTGTACGTCCCGCCCGCCGCCAGCGGGGTCTGGCTCGCCGCCGACGCCGACGAGAACAGGATGTCACCCGCACCGAAGAACGGATCGAGTGAAATGTAAATCTGATCGGTCCAGTCCGCGACCGCGGGGTTCGATCCGGCGTTCCGCACGACCCACTCGATCGTTACCGACTGCCCCCAACTCACAACCGACGGGAACGACACCGAATCCACCACCAAGTCCGGCAGTGCGAGGCTCACCTGCCCCGCGAATACATCTTGCCCGGCTTCGCCCGCCGTCCCGTCCCCATCCTGATCCATCGGGTTCCCCGCCACGTCCGTGATCGCAGGCCCGACCGAAAGCGTGTACGCCCCCGGCACCGACTGCGACGCGAAGTTCACCCGATACACCGTGTCGCTCTGCCGCACCACGCTCGACACGCCGATCGTCCCGCCGCCCGGCCCCGTCAGCGTCAGGTCCGCCGCCGTGAAACTCGACTGCACGATCGTCGAGTCGAAGGTCACATCGATGAACGAGAACGCCGTGTTGCTCGACGTGGGCGAGATCGACAGCACGCGCGGCCCCGTCAAGTCAATCGTGAACGCATTGCTGTACCCCGCCAGCATCGTGTTCCCCGACAGATCCTCGATCCCCGGCCCAACGGTCACGCTGTACGTCCCGGCGACCGACTGCTCAGGGAACTGCACCGCGAACGACAAATACAACCCGCTCCCCGGCGACGTTTCATTCCCCACCACCACGATGTCCTGCGCCGCGATCGTCCCGCCCGGCCCCGTGACCTGCACATCGCTCGCGTCGAACGTCCCCGTGCTCATCCACTCGCTGAACGTGATCGTCACGCTCGACACGCCCACATTCACCGGCAGCGCCGGCGTGAAGTTCGTCACCGTCGGCCGCGTCACATCCGCACTCACCATGAACGCATCGCTCGAATAATCCTCCGGCTCGCCCGGCGTGCCGTCGCCGTCCACGTTCATCACGTTCCCCGCCACATCCATCACTCCCGGCCCCACTCGCAGCGAGTACGCCCCCGCCGTCACCACCGGCGAGAACACAACCGTGTACGTCGTCCCGCTCCCGCCCACGCTCGTCGCGGTCCCCACCGGCGTCGAGCCAAAGTAAATCGCCACATCCCCCGCGCTCAGCGACGCCGCATCGATCGCTTCGCTGAACACGATCGTCCGCTGCGCATACGGCGCCGGTGCCGTCGCCGAGCCTTGCACGACCGTCGGTCCCTGCGTATCGATCCGCACATCGACGAACGTATTCACGAACGATCCCACCGCCGGCACGAACCGGATCGCCGCTCGCGTAATCCCGTCACCAAGCCCCGGGGCCGTCACCTGATACGTCCCCGCCGCGGGTGCCAGCACCGACACCTCGGCGTTCCCGTCGCCGTTCACGTCCAGATTGATCTGCCCCGACCGGTTCACCACCACGTCAAACGTCGGCGTCGCATCGTTCGTGATGTTGTCCGTCGCCGACAGACCCGAATCACTATCGCTCCGCAGGTCGATCGTCACCGTCGCCGGCGTCGTCGAAAGACTCAGCACCGCCACGTAGTTCGCTCCCACCGGATTCCCCGCCGCGTCACGCACGCCCTGCCCGTCGATCGTCAACTGATACAGGTCATTACCCAGCGACGGCGAGAGGTGGATCGTCGCCACGCCGCTGATCGCGTCGAACGTGATCGACTGGATCCGTCCGTTCAGGTTCACATCGTTCGGCTCGCCGAACGTGCCGTCACCGCCGCTCGCCAGCAGCGTGTAGTTCGCTGGGTTCGTCACCGTCGCCGAGTCCATCCCGCCAAGGTCCGAGTACGCGACCTGAATATTCGTCGCCGCGACCGACACGCCCGAAACCGTCGGCGGCGTCATGTCGTTCCCCACCCGCGTAATCAACGTCAGGTTCGTCGCGTTCGCCACGAGTTGCAGCGCGCGGTCCATCCCGATATCCAGCCCGTTCACCGTCGAAAAATAGTTCGCATTCCGGGACGCGAACCCGACCGACTGGAACGCATCGCCAATCACCGGAAAGAACCCGTTCACGAGCGCGGCTTCAAACGTGCCATTCAAATCCGCCGCCCCTGTCACGCTCAGCCGGTCGTGCTGCGTGCCTTGTGCAAGCCCGCCGATCTCGACGCGGAGCGCCCCGCTCGCGGTCTGTGTGAACGTGCCTTGAATCGTCAGAACTCCGACCGACCCGATGCCGCCCACGTCAATTGTTCCGCCGCTCGTCACGTTTCCTGCGATTGTCCCGATGCCTGAAAACGACCCGCCGTTGATCACGACGCTTCCGTTCGGGTCCAGCGTCCCGCCGCTCATCACGACACCGCCGCCCGACTGTGTGTAGTTCCCCGATACAAACAGCAGGCTCGTGCTGCCGCCGATCGTCACATCCCCTGCGTTCGTGAAGTTGTACGCATCAATACGCCCGTTATTGATGACCTGCAACGTCCCTTCGTTCGTGAACAAAGTCGGATTGACAACGACATTCCGGCCGCTGATTTCCGAACTGATAATCCCCTGGTTCACGAGCGTCATCGCGCCGCCGAACGCATATCCGCCGCCAATCTGGATCGTCCCGGCGTACCCCGTCGCGGCACGCACGACTGCACCCGCGGCGAACGTCACCGTTCCCGCCAGCCCGTTCATCTCGATGTGCCGCGCCGACGATCCTGTTCCTTCAAACAGGATCTCGCCCGTGACCGTTGATCCCGGGGCGAACGCCAGCGAACTGTTTTCCCCCGTGATCCGAGCGAGTGTGAACGTCGTCCCGCCCTCGATCCGCATCCGCGCACTGGCATCGGACAACAGAATCTCGCCGAGTACGATCACGCCGGTTAGACGGTTACCGTTGTTCGATGCACCGCGCAGCGTCGCGCCACCGGTGGTGACGATCGTTCCGCCGATGATGTTCCCGCCGTTCACGCGATAGAACCCGTCGCTCCCGCCGAGCGTGAGCGTCTGATCGGTATTCGTGAGCACCCCGCCGATGTTGATCGTCCCGCCCGTTGCGGCACTGAACGTGCCCCCAGCGTTCGACCCCGCGCCCGCGTTCCAAGCCAGGGTTGCGCCCGATGTCGCCGACACGATCCCGGCGTTGACAACGTTGGTCGTATTAATCGTTACCGACTGTCCGACCGAATCGGCCAGGATCGTCCCTTGATTCACCAGCGTACTCGTCCCACCTACGAAGTAGCCGTTGTACAGCGTCCCGTTCCCACCGCGAACCGTCACGCCTGCGCCCAGCGTCAGCGTCGTTCCGCCTTCCACATACAGCCCGCGCACGGTCCCCGTCCCGGTGAACAAGAACGTGCCCGACGACACGACCTGCGTGTTATCAAAAACGATCTGTGCCCCGGCACCGGCGATCGTCGCCACACCGCTCAGGTTCAATCCGTCCCGCACACGCAGCCATGCGTTTGTCACCGAAAGATCGATGTTCCCATCGACCGTAACCGCCGACAGCCGGCTGTTCGAGTTCGTCGTCGCCGCGATCACGGCCCCTGAGGTCGCCGTGATGGTCCCACCCACGATCGTCCCGCCCGCGAGGTTCAGATTCCCGCTCGACGCGTTGAGCACGAAGTTATTGCCGACGTTGTTAAGCGTGCCGGTCAGATTGAAGACCGTCCCCGTACCCGTCAGCGAACCCGTACTCGTGAACGTCCCGCCCAGGTTCACCGCCGACGCCTCCGACGTGATCGTTCCGGCGTTGCTCCAGTTCCCGGATGAAACCGTCAGCACACCCGAAGACATCGCGCCGATCACCGATTGATTCGTGAAGTTGCCCGTTCCGATCGTCAGCGTCTGCCCCGCGGCGTCGCCGATGATGCTCCCGAGGTTGATCAGCGTACTCACGCCGCCCACGAAGTACCCATTGTTGAACGAACCGTTCCCGCCCCGCACCGTCGCGCCCGGGCCGAGTGTCAGCGTGGTTCCGCCCTCCACATACAGCCCACGCGCGGACCCGGCGCCGCTCAGCACGATCGTCCCCGAACCGAAGGTCTGCGTGTTATCAAATACGACCTGTGCCGACGACCCGCCGAGCGTCATCGTTCCGTTCAGCGTCAGCCCGTCGCGCACCCGGAGCCACGCATTCGTGATTGAAAGATCGATATCGCCGTTGATCGTGACCCCGGTCAGCCGGTTGTTCGAGTTTGCACTCATCAACAGCCGTGCGCCACCCGAGAGGTTGACTGTCCCGCCATTGATCGTCCCGCCCGCAAGGGTCCACGATCCGCGCGACGCATCGATTTCAAGCGTGTCCCCGGCGTTGTTGATCGTTCCCGTAACATTCACCACGCCGCCAGTGCGCGCGAGCGTCCCGACAACGCCCGGTGTGAACGTCGTTCCCAGATTCAACGTCCCCTCATCCACGGCGAATGTCCCCGCCGTGTTGTTCCACGTCGTCCCCAGCGTCATCACCCCGCCCGTCGCCGCGCGCACCGTTCCCTCGTTCGTCGTCGATCCGGGCTGCACCGTCACCGTCCGCCCCGACGTATCCGAAGCAATCAAACCCTGATTCACGAGCGTCATCAGCCCGCCCCACGCGAAGCCCCCGCCGATATTCCCGCTCCCGCCGAACGCACCCGTCGTCCGGATCGCGCCCCCCGCGCCGATCGTCAGCGTCCCCGCAGTCCCGTTCATCTCAACAGTCCGCGGCCCCGTCCCCGGCCCATCGAACCACACTGTCCCCGTCAAAGTCTGCCCCGGTGCAAACCCCACGCTCGAACTATTCCCTGTCACTCGGATCGACTCAAAGGTCGTCCCACCTTCGATCCGCAGCCGCGCGCTCGACACCGACATCACTAGTTCCCCGACCACATTCACGCCGAGCAACCGGTTCCCGTTATTGCTCAAAGGCACCAGCGTGTCGCTTGTATTAAGTAACGCCGCGTGCCGTCCCGCTGCGCCAGAATCCGCCGCCAGCGTCCCCGACACCTCGTCCAACCGGTAATACGCCGCCAGCCCGGCTTCATTCCCCAACAGAGCAGTTTGGAAGTTGTCGGCGATTTCCTGATCCGTCCGCGCCACGCTCCAGATCCGCACATCATCGATATCACCCGTGAAGTACCGCCCCGACCCCAGGTTCGTCGAATCCGTCACCCCGAACCCATAGTACAACTCGTATCCGCTCTCCCACGGCGACGACCGATTCCCCGTCGCAAACCCTACCGACGCCACGCCGTTCAACACCCCATCCGCCCGCTGGGTCGACGCGTCGTACCGCACCACCGCATGGTTCCATTCCCCGAACTGCACCGTGCCCAACGACACGGACCCTAAGTTCCAAATCCGCGCCCTGACCTCTCCGGTATCCAGCACTTCCAACTGTGAATCGTGCCACGCACCGTTCACCGTCGTCGTCCCCAGTTCCGACACGATCACCCCGCCCGTCACCGGTCGGAACCACACCTCGATCGTCACCGATTCCGACGCAAATAAATCCCTCAAGTTCGGCGTGACCACATACGCATCCACCCCATCGAGCCGCGCCGCACCGCCGACCTGCCCACCGGTCCACTGCCCGCCGCCCTGCGTCTGAACCAGTTCCACCGTGCCACCCGAGATCGTCCCGCCCGCCAGGTTGAACTGCCCATCGCTGTCATTGACCACAAACGTTTGCCCGGCGTTGTTCAGCGTTCCCGTCAGGTTCACCACTCCCGCCGCACGATTGATCGTCCCAGGACTCGTAAACGTCCCGCCCAGGTTCAGCGTGGCGAACTGCACCACGATCGATCCCGGATTACTCCAGTTCGTGGCGTTGATATGCAGGATCGCCCCGCCGCTCGTCCTCGTCGTTCCCTCGTTCGTGAACCCTGTTGACTCGATATACAGGTTCCGCCCGCCGCTCTCGGCGCTGATCAATCCTTGATTCACCAGCGTCATCTGTCCGCCGATGTGGTACGACCCGCGGATCGAACCCACTCCTGCGAATGCCGCGGTCGTCCGGATGATCCCGCTCGGCGCGATCGTCACGGTCCCGTTCTGCCCGTTGGACTCGACAAAGCGGTACCCCGTCCCAGGTCCGTCAAAGATCACTTCGCCCGAAATCACGGTGCCCGGCCCGAACGCCAGCCCGGAGTAATGCCCCGTCAGCCGTGCCCGCGTGAAACTCGCCGTCCCTTCCACGCGCAGCACCGCGTCGCTCGCCGATAGCGCGACTTCCCCATCGATCGCAACATCCAGAATCCTGTTGTTCGTGTTCGACGTGACGTTCAGCCCGTGTCCTTCGGAGTAGACAACGCTCCCGCCGTGCACCGTCCCGCCGAGCATGTTCCACGACCCCGTCGTGTTGCTAAACGTGAACGTATTTCCGGTATTGTCGAACGTTCCTGTTAGGTTCAGCGTCGCCGCCCCCTTCCGCGTGATCGACCCAGGACTCATAAACGTCCCGCCCATGCTCAGGGTGCCGTCGTTCACGACGATCGCGCCGGTGTTGTTCCACGCCGATGCGCCCAGCCCGATCGACGCCCCTGCTCCCACCGTCACCGTGCCCGCATTGTTGAACGTGAAAGCGTAACTGCTGGCCACCGCGATCGATTGGCCGCTGGTGGGGTTTGTCAGTGTCCCGTGAAGTGTGAGCGTGTGGGCCGCGCCGACCCCGTACACCTCGCCGATATCGACATAACTTCCCTGAACCGCGACCCCCGCGCCAAGCGTGACGTTCGCGTTCCCTTCCACGCGCAGTTGCCGCCGTGCCCCGCTGGTTCCACTGATCACGATCGTTCCCGCGCTCATCGTCAGCGTGTTCTCGAACAGCAGCGTGGCCGCGCTCGCGCTCAGCGTGATCGTGCTGTTGGTTGCCAGCCCGTCCCGCACGCGCAAAAACGCGCTCGACACATTCAGATTCAGTTCCCCATCGATCGTGAGCGCGCCGAACCGGTTGTTCGTATTCGTGGTGATACTAAACAAACTCGGCATCGGCAGCGCGAGCGTCCCCCCCGCGATGGTCCCGCCGACGAGGTTCACCGCACCGCCCGTCCCCGACACGCTCAGCGTTCGCCCGCCCAGATTCATCGTCCCGCTGATGTTGATCGTCCCGCCCTGCGCATCCAGCACGCCATCCCCAGGCCCGCCCGTACCGATCGCCCCCGACGCGATCGAAAGCGTCGCTCCCGTGAGTGTCCGCAGGGTGCCCGAGTTGTTGAACCCCGCCGCCGAGATTGTCGTCGTCAGCCCAGCGATATCGGCTTCGATCAGCCCGCGGTTGGTGAACGTCCCAGTCCCGCCGATGAAGATTCCCGATCCGATCGTCCCGTTTTGACCGCGCACGCTCACGCCCGGCCCGAGCGTCACGACCGCGCCGTTCTCGCCCGTGATGTAGTGCGTCCCGGTCCCGGAGAACACGATCTCGGCGCTCGTCCCGCCCAGCGTCTGCACGCCACCATTGAAGATCACCGCCGCCCCGCTCACCGCGACGTTGATCGTGCCTTCGAGCGTCATCCCGCCGGTCACGACGAGTTTTCCGCTCCCTGTCGTGATTGATAGAACTCCGTTGACCGCGACGCCGCTGAACACGTTCGCGGTGCTGTTGGTGAAGTCGGTCACGACGTTTTCGCCGATATTCAGTGTACCGCCCGTGATCCCGCCCCCGCTGAAACGCACGGTGCCGCCACTCCCGCCGAGCGTGAGGACCGAACCTGAGTTGTCGAAGTTCCCGCCGATGGTGATGGTGCCCCCGCTCACGTCCAGCGTGCCGGTGGTGTTGGTGCTCGCCGAGTTGATTGCGATTGTCCCCGCCGTCGCGGACAGCGTCCCGGCGTTCGTGAAGTTCGTGGGGTTGATCGTCGTCGTATAGATCGCCTGATCCGCGAGGATCGTCCCTTGGTTGATGATCGTCCCAGGTCCCGCGATAAAGATCCCCGTTCCCAGTACGGCGTTCGTCCCTCGCACCGTAATACCCGACCCGATCGTCAGCACCGCGCCGCTTTCCGCTGTCAGGTAATGCGTCCCCGTCCCTTCAAACCGCACCTCTCCCGTCCCGCCCAGCGTCTGCACCCCGCCATTGAAGATCACCGCCGCTCCGCTCACCGTCACACGCAGCAGGCCGTTCAGCGTCATCCCGTTGTTCACCACCAACTTGCCCGAACTCGTAGCGACGTTCAGATCCCCATTTACCGTCACGCCGCTGAACACATTCGTGGTGTTGTTCGTGAAGTCCGTCTGAACGCCCGGGGCGACGTTCAGCGTTCCCCCGGTCATCCCAGCCCCCGAGAAGCGGAACACCCCGTTCGTCCCCGTGAACGACACTGTCGAACCGGTTGCAACGATCGACCGGTTGAAGAGCATCGTCCCGCCGGTGGCCACGCTGAGCGTGCCGTTGTTGCTCGTGAACGTGGTGGGCACAATCGTGATAGTCGCCCCGCCGACTTCCGCGGAGACCTGCCCTTGGAGCACGACCGACCCCGCGCCACCGATGAAGACGCCGCTTGCGATTTGTCCGGTATTTCCCCGAATGTGAATCCCGCTGCCGATCGTCACCGCGGCCCCGTTCTCCGCCGTCACATACTTGGTCCCCGATCCAGTGAATGTGATGGTGCCGCTGCCGCTGAACATCTGCGTTCCGCCGTTGAAAATCACCGCCGCCGCGCTCACGCCCAGGTCGATCGTCCCGTTGAGTGTCAGCCCGTTCGTAACGACGATTTTGCCGCTGCTCGTAGCGATGCGCAGGTCGCCGTTCACCGTCACGCCAGACAACACGTTCGCCGTGGTGTTGATGAAGTCTGTCACCACGCCCGCGCCGACATTGAGCGTCCCGTCGCTCACCCCGCCGCTGCTGAACGTGAACGACCCGCTTGCGCCTTGCAGCGAGAGCCCGGCCCCGATCGCGCCGATCACGCGCTGGATACTCACCAGCCCGCCGTTGGCCACGCTCAGCGTCCCGCCGTCGCTCGTGATCGTGGACGCGCTGAGCGTGATGGTCTGCGACACGATATCCGAACTCACCTGCCCGCGAAGCACGAACTGCCCGCTCCCGCCGATGAACTGCCCGCTGGCCAAGAAAGCGTTCCCCCCGCGCACCAACACGCTCGACTCAATCGTCACCACCGCGCCATTCTCGGCGGTCAGATACTTCGTCCCCGTCCCCACCAGCGCAACCACCGCGTTCCCCGCGAACGTCTGCGTACCACCGACAAACATCATCGCCGCGCTCGATCCCGAGATCGTCGCCGTCCCGTTCAGCGTCAGGCCATTCGCAATCGAAATCCGAGTGTTGGTCCCACTGACCGAGAAGTTCCCGGTGATCGTCATCCCGGACAACGCCGCGGAACTGCCCGAGAAAGACAGCGAGCCGTTCGCCACGTCCCACGCCCAGCCGACCAGCGTCCCGCCGCTCACGGTCATCGCCGCGCCGAGCGTCGCCGTCGTCGTCACCGCGAGCGTCCCGCCCGTCACATTCAAGGCTTCATTGCTCACCAGGCTCCGCACCGAGCGAGCACCCGCCGCCCCTGTGAACTGCACCGTCGGCGTCCCCGCCACGTCGATCGTCACATCGTCATCCACCCCCGGCACCGTGTTGGTACTCCAGTTCGACGGGGTGTGCCATTGGTTGTCGCCTGCCTCGCCGTCCCACGCCACCGCCGCGAGCAGTGTGCGCTGTTCGAGCGCGACGATCGGATCCCAAGGCCTCCACTTCGCGTGCCGGCGCAGCGACACCACCCCGAGCGACTCCACGCTCGCATGTGATATCCTCCACATCCCTGTCAATCGCCCCGCACGCCGAACTAAACGTGCAATCAAACCGCTGCCGGCGAATTCCTGGCGGGCCATCGGGTCTCTCCGTTCTCTCGGTTGTCAAGGATCCTGCTCACGAGCCACAAGTTTGCTTAGACTACCAACTGCCCCTCCCCGCTGCAAGTCTTTTTTTAGAATACCCTCGCACGCATCCCAATCGTTGTCGATCCACGCAAAGACCTCGTGAACTCTTCCCCACTTGAATGTTCCACCCCTAAAACAGGCTGTGGCTATTTCCGTAGAATCGGCTCAGGGCGTGACCCGACCCAAACCGCCACCACCACCAAACTCCCAGCAATCGTCCCATTTGGCACTTTTTCGAGGATCAAACGTGTCGAAACTCACGAAATCAGCCTCTTTCAACGTCATTCACCGTTTCTGGGCTATCGAGTTTTCCGCGCTCGCGATGGCCTGTATAGCAGGCACCGCCGCGCGCGCCGATGTGGTGCCCAACGCCGCCATGATGCGCTGGCCCGACATCAGTGCCTCACACATCGTCTTCTCCTACTCCAACGATCTCTGGATTGTCCCCAAAACAGGTGGCGTCGCTTCTCCCCTCGCCAGCCCTCCAGGCCAGGAGTCCTTCCCCCGTTTTTCCCCCAGCGGCCAGTCCATCGCCTTCGTTGGTAACTACGACGGCAACCGAGACTTGTACACCATCGGACTGGGCGGCGGTGTCCCGACCCGCGTCACCCACCACCCGGCCAACGAAACCCTTTCTGATTTTTCACCCGATGGCTCGAAGGTGATGTATCTGACCAACGGGTTCGCCGGGCTTGCTCGACAATCACAGTTGTGGATGTCCCCTATTGACGGGGGTATGCCCACCAAACTGCCGGTTCCGTATGCTGGATTTGGATCGATCAGCCCGGATGGGACGTGGCTTGCTTACACGCCGCATTCGACGGATACGCGGACTTGGAAGCGGTACCGGGGTGGGATGGCGACAGATGTGTGGCTGTTCAACCTGAAGGACAACACCTCTCGGCGGGTGACCGACTGGGAAGGGACCGACACGATCCCGATGTGGGTGCCCGGGGGCGATGGTCGCGTGCTGTACTATTTGTCGGATAACGGACCGGAGCACCGGCTGAATATCTGGTCGTATGAAGTGGCAACGTCGCGGCGGGAGCAACTCACGACGAATGACAAGGACGATGTGCGCTGGCCGTCGATTGGGCCGGGCAGCAACGGCGCGGGGGAGATTATCTTTCAACTCGGGGCCAAACTCGTTGTGCTGGATCTTTCGACGCGGTTGTCACGCGAAGTGACGGTGACGATACCCGGTGATCGTCCGAAGGTGCGTGAGCGGGTCGTGGACGCGGCCAAGAACATCAGCGGGGGGACGATCTCGCCGGGTGCCAAGCGAGTCGTTGTCGAAGGGCGCGGGGATTTGTGGTCTGTCCCGGCGAAAGAGGGTGTTACGCGGGCGTTGACGACGACCGATGGCGTGGCCGAGCGTGATCCTGCGTGGTCGCCGGACGGGAAGTGGATCGCGTACTTCTCGGATGAGACTGGGGAGTACCAGTTGTGGGTCCGCGCGAGCGATGCGCGGCCGGCGGAAGAGAAGAAGGACGACGAAAAGAAGGATGAAAAGAAGCCGGAGGGTGAAGCAGCGAAAACGGAAGAGAAGGCAGCGGAGCCGAAGCCGGTGCCGCGGAAACTGTCGGACCTAGGGCCGGGATTCAGGATGAACCCGATCTGGTCGCCGAACAGCGAGATGATCGCGTTTACGGACGAGAATGGTCGGTTGTATCTAACGACGGTGGCCACGGGGGAGACGAGAGAGTTTGATAAAGACCCGTGGATGAACGGGCTGAACGTGAGTTGGTCAAGCGACAGCCAGTGGATCACGTACTCCAAGGCGGACGACGCGAACAGCAACGGGTGCGTCTGGATCTCGAACGTGAAGACGGGCGAGAAGACACAGGTGACAAGCAGCATGTTCGGCAGCACCTGGCCGGCGTTCGACCGCAAGGGGGAATGGCTGTTCTTTGCGAGCAATCGATCGATTGAGTCGCCGCGGTACAGTGATATTGATTCGACGTTTGCGTACACGGACACGGATCTGTTGTACATGGTGCCGCTGCGGAACGATGTGAAAAGCCCGTGGCTGCCCAAGAGCGACGAAGAAGAACTGAAGAAGGAAGAGAAGAAAGACTCGAAGAAAGAGGAAGAGAAGAAGGACGAAGCCAAGAAAAACGAAGGTGGCAAGGAAGACGGAAAGAAAGAGAACGGTGGAGCCGGCGTCGAGGATCCGATCGGCGGGACATGGTCGGGCACGGCGAAGGGGAACGCGCCCGGGATGGAAGCCGGTATTCCATTCACGATGAAGATCACGCTCGGCGGTGACGCCAAGGTGTCGGGCACAATGACGTCGGTGATGGGGAGCGGGGATATCAGCGGGACGTTTGACAAGGCGACGGGGGAACTGATCTTGACGATGGATATCGAGGGGGAATCAATCTCGCTCAAAGCGACAGTGAAAGGGGAGGAGTTCAGCGGGACATGGTCGGCGGGCGATGCGACGGGCACGTTCAGCGCGACGCGGTCGAGCAAGGCCGGCGACGGTGCGAAGGGCGATGGCGCGAAGAAAGACGAGAGTGCCGCGAAAAAGGATGACAAGACCAAGGAAGTCAAGATCGACTTGGCGGAGTTTGAACGGCGCGCAATCCAGTTGCCGGTGCGTCCCGGTGCGTTTGGGAATCTGGCGGTGGCGGATGGAGAAAAGCTGATTTTCAGTCGGCGTAGTGCGCGCGGGGGGGGTGTGGAGAGTGGGATCAAGATCTATGACTACAAGGGCGACGAGAAAGAAGAGAAAGCCCTGACAGCCGGCGGGAACTACCAACTGACGGCGGACGGGAAGAAGATGCTCGTGTTCCGGGGCGGGGGGAGCATGACGATCGTGGATGCGTCGGCGGGTGGTGGGAAGGCGCAGAATGTAGCGACGGACGGGATGAAGAAGTCGCTGACGCCGCGCGAGGAGTGGGAGCAGATTTTCACGGATGCGTGGCGGTTGCAGCGGGATTATTTCTACGAGCCGACGATGCATGGGGTGGACTGGGCGAAAATGCGGTCGCATTATGGGGCGATGCTGGCGGATGCGTCGAGCCGAGAGGACGTGAACTGGATCATCGCGGAGATGATCTCAGAACTGAATATTGGGCACGCGTATTTGCAGGGGCCAGGGGATGTGGAGGAACAGCCGACGGTGGGAGTAGGGCTGCTGGGGTGCGACTTTGAACTGGACACGACCGGCGCGGCACCAGCGTACAAGATCGTGAAGATCCACGAAGGGGGAGCATGGGACGCGGATGCACGCGGGCCGCTGAGCGAGCCGGGGGTTGGTGTGAAGACAGGTGACTACCTGCTCGCGGTAAACGGCGTGCCGGTGGATGTGACGAAGGATCCGTATGCGGCGTTCATCGGGATGGTGGGTAAAACGGTGTCACTGACGGTGAGCGTGTCGCCGACGATGGACGGGAAGGAGCGAGAGGTGCTGGTAAAACCAGTGGGGAGTGAAGTGAACCTTCGCTACCGCGGGTGGATCGAGGCGAAGCGGGCGTATGTTGCGGAGAAGTCCGGGGGCAAGATCGGGTACATCTATGTGCCCAACACGGGTGTCGATGGTCAATCAGACCTGTTCCGACAGTTCTTCGGGCAGCGGCACATGGACGCGCTGATCATCGATGAGCGATGGAACGGGGGCGGGCAGATCCCGACGCGGTTTATCGAGTTGCTGAACCGCCCGCCTGTGAACTACTGGGCGCGGCGTGATGGGAACTCTTGGCCGTGGCCGCCGGATGCCCACTTTGGGCCGAAGGCGATGCTCGTGAACGGGCTGGCGGGGTCGGGTGGGGACGACTTCCCGTGGTTGTTCAAGCACAACAAACTCGGGAAAGTGATCGGGATGCGGACGTGGGGCGGGCTGGTGGGGATCTCGGGCAATCCGCAGTTCATCGACGGCGGGTCGATCAGCGTGCCGACGTTCGGGTTCTACGAACTCGATGGAACGTGGGGCGTCGAAGGGCACGGGGTTGATCCGGATATGGAAGTGATCGACGATCCCTCGCTCATGGTGAACGGCGGGGATCCGCAGCTCGACGCGGGTATCAACCATTTGCTAGAAGAACTGCGGACGAAGACATATGTTGCGCCGAAGAAGCCGGCAAGCCCGAACCGCAGCGGGATGGGGATCCCGGCGTCGGATCGATGATCGACGCGGCGTCGGTGGGTTGACGAGTCGGATTGGGCGATTGACTCACAAGCAGGCTTCGGCCTGCTTTTTTTATTGTGTGCCGTGGTAGGATGCGAGTGACTGGGGGAGGTGTGGGCGGCGTGTGGAGGAAGGCATGAACGCAGAAGTGTGTGGGTGCAGCGATGCCGACCCGGGGATCGCCAAGCGATCGATTCGGCGCGCGAAAGTGGTCTTGAGCCTGGTCGAAGAATCGCACTTCATTGTGTCGATCAGGTGCTGCGGGTCGTGCGGTCGGCAATATGTAGTGATGTTCGGCGAGCGCGTGGACTGGGTGGACAGCGATGATCCGCAGACGTGGGTGGGCGTCGAAGTGAACGAGGAGGAAGTCGGGCGATTGGTCGCGGCGAGGGAGACTGCGGAATTGAACGACGACATGCTGCGAGCGATGATCGCGGGCGAGCGGCGGATGGTGTACCACGACATGCCGAAGGGGTGCGGGGAGGTTCTGATTCGATGTGCGGGCGCGTTGATTGTTCCGTCGCACGATTGAGTGGGCGATGGAGCCCGGGATGCGAGTTTGATCGAGCGATGAATCGAATCGCGGTGAGTACGATTGGCGGATGAAGCATGAAGCGGAGATGCGCGAGGAACGTTCGGGGAAGGAAGACGGGAGAGCGGTCGGAGGCGACGCGGGGGGGCTCACCGGGTCTGGGGGAAAGGCAGGCGGGGATGTGGTGAGAAAATTTGGTGCGGCAGGAAAGCAGACGGCCCGAGGTTCGACGCGAACAGAAGCGGTCGGTGGAGGGGTGAGTAGTGGGGGGGTGAGTGCAGGTGGGGTGAGTGCGTACCCCGAATCAGTGCAGCGATTGATCGATGAGTTGGCGAAGTTGCCCGGGATCGGTCGGCGGTCGGCAGAGCGGCTGGCGTTCCATGTGCTCAAGACGGATCGGGACGAGGCGCTGAAACTTGCGCGTGCGGTGAGTGATGTCAAGCGCACGGTTCGGCATTGCGGGGTGTGTTTCAACTTGGCCGATGGTGCGGGGATGAAGAGTGGAAGTGGCACCTCGATTGCAGTGGAGGGGTCTGGTGAAGAAACCGGTGCGAGCGAGGGAGCGGCGGCGGTGCCTGAACGGGGGGGGAGTGGCGGTGCGATGTGCAGGATTTGCGCGTCGGGGAATCGAGACCGCTCGACGGTGATGGTGGTGGAGCAGCCGAAGGATTTGATTGCGCTCGAGCAGACGGGGATGTATAAGGGGGTGTACCACGTACTGATGGGTCGGATCTCGCCGCTGGATGGGGTGGGGCCGGGGGACGTGACGATCGGAGAGTTGATGGGGCGCGTGTCTGATCCAGAGGCGAATGCGGGGGGAGTAGCGGTGCGAGAGGTGGTGCTGGCGCTGAACCCGACACTGGAAGCGGATGGGACGGCGTTGTACATCGCGGAACAACTTGGACGTACCGGGAAGTCGGTGCGGGTGACGCGGCTGGCGCGGGGCGTGCCAACGGGGACGCAACTGGAGTTTGCGAACAAAGCCGTACTGGCGGACGCGATCCAGGGAAGGCAGAAGATGTTGTAAGCAGGAATGCGGGGGATAGAAGTAGGCGATAGGTGTAAGGCACTCGGTGTTAGGGCAAGAAGATTTAGAGAAGGAATCGACACACGCTCAATGCGATTCGACACGTCACAACACATGCGGATGAGCCAGTCGATGAAACTGGCCCCGCGGATGATCCAGTCGATGGAGATTCTGCAGATGCCGCTGCTTCAACTGGAGGAGCGGATCGCGCAGGAACTGGAGTCGAACGCGACGCTGGAGGTAAGCGAGGCGGATGGGATGTCGGGTGGAATGGGGGAAGGGGAGTTTGAGTCGGATGCGCTGCACAGCCGGGATGATGGGATGAGCGAGGGCGAGGGGGATCGGCCGATGGAGGTGGACGAGTCAACGGCGCGGGACGACTTTGAACGGTTGGACTCGTTCGAGTCCGCGCTGCCGGACGCGGCGGAGAATGCTTTTGATGATGGGCCGGTGATTGTACAAGAGCCGCTGCGGATGGAGGAGTTCGGGGAGTTTCGGCGGAACGCGGGGGATGATGGGGTGGACGCCAAGAGCGAGGCGATGGCGAACACGGCGGCGCGAGGGGCGTCGTTGCAAGATCAACTGCGGGACCAATGGTCGATGGTTGACGTGCCGGAGGAACTGGGCCGGCTTGGTGAGGTGATCATCGGGTATATCGAGGATGATGGGTATGTGCGGACGGCGCTGGAGACGATGGCGGATCGCGTGCCGATGGGCGTGGGAGGGACGAAGCCTGGGGCCGCGGAGTTAGAACGGGCGCTGGTGGCGGTGCAGATGATGCTGGAGCCTGCGGGGGTGGCGGCGCGTGATCTACGGGAGTGTTTGCTGCTGCAACTCGACGCGATCGAAGCCGGTGAATCGGGGGAGATGCGACGGCTGGCACAGCCGAACGTGGATGGATCGCACGACGCGGACTGGAAAACCGTGCGAAGGCTGATCGAGCACCATCTGGAAGATTTGGCGCAGAATCGGTTGCCGCGGATTGCGGAGAAGACGGGATTGCCGATGGGGGTTGTGAAGCGTGCGATGGATCAGATGGGATTGCTGAGCGTGGCACCGGCGCGGCGGCTGGTGAACGAGGCGACGCCCGCGATCATCCCGGATGCGATCGTCGAGTACGACGCGGACGGGGATCGGTACGTGGCGTATTTGAACGATCGGCGGCTGCCGAACCTGCGGGTGAATCAAGAGTACGCGACGCTGGCGCGGGACCGCAGCGCGCCGAAGCCGACGCGTGAGTTTCTGAAGAAGAACTTGTCGAACGCGGCGTGGCTGATCGACGCGGTGGAACTGCGGAAACGGACCTTGATACGCGTGGTGGAGGCGATCATCGCGGCGCAGCGGGATTACTTCGACTACGGCCCGCAGGCATTGCGTCCGCTGCCGATGACGCAGGTGGCGGATCAACTGGGGATTCATGTGGCGACGGTATCGCGTGCGGTGGCCGATAAATATGTGCTCACGCCGCGGGGAGTCGTGGCGCTTCGAGGGTTCTTTACCGGGGGCACGCAGAACGAGGCTGGGGAAGATGTATCGTGGGACGCGGTGAAGGAAGCGCTGCGAGAAGTGATCGAGGGCGAGGACAAATCCAGCCCGCTGTCGGACGATGCACTCGCGGACGAGGTGAAGAAGCGCGGTGTGGAGATCGCGCGTCGGACGGTGGCCAAGTACCGCTCACAACTGGGGATCCCGAGCGCGCGACTGCGGAAGGTATTTTGACCGTAATGAGGTGGATGGCAGCGGGTGGTCGGGGGGGGGGGCGTTTACACGGTTTTACGCGGCGTTGTGGATCGGCGTGACGTGAGGCACGATTGGTTGGCAGGCACGGAGCGTGCGTTCGACCTGATCGGGGGCGTCGCCGCGAGCGAGGCACTCCGCGGCGGCGAGGATGAGGTCGTGCTTGCAGATAGCGGTCGCGGGGCATGAACCGGCGTTCGTGGCACGACTCGTGGGCCGGGGCTTGGACGCGAGTGAGAAGCACCAGAGTGCGGCAGTGATGCACCATCCGGCGAACAGCCCGCCACCGATGTTGTTGAGCAGTGTTTCGTCAACGATCCAAGCGGCGACCCAGAGTGCGCAGACGCCGACAAGAAGCGCGGCGCTCCCGAGCGAGAGCCAGAAGCGGGTGCGGAGTGGCGGCCGGACGAGTGAGGTATGCGCGTCTTGGGTTCGCACCGCAAGCACGCCGCGGACGATGCGCGGGTCGGCGCGGGAACAGACCAGGTCGATAGCGTACTGCACATCCGGGTCGGGGGAACGGTTGAGGGGGTGCGAGAGTGCGCCAAGCCCCTCGCGGTGAGCGATTCGAGCGGTGCGGAGGAGTTCTTCGATGAGGGCCGAGTGCGGCGTCGGCGAGCGGGCGGGGGACACGATTGGCGAGATCGAGGGGGTGAGAGAAGGTGGAGCCGAGCGCACCCGCTTGGCTCGTGCGTGGAGCGAGGTGATTGCTACCGCGGCACATGACGCGGCGGCGCACGCGACGACCGCGAGTAAGAGGCTCGAATCCGCGACGCTTTGGACATCGAGTGATTGGATAACAGATAGATCGGACTGGGCCAGTCCGATCACCGATCGAAGATCACACACCATGTTTCACCTCACAACAAGGCCACCGACACCGGAAGGATGGATCGGCCGGGGCGCAAGAAGTGGGTGAGAAGCATGGGGTTACGTAGCGCAAGAGGGCTGCGAGGCGGCGCGATGCGCAAGTTCCGCGCGGATGGTGGAGGGGAAGGGGACTGTCCCAGATGCCTGGGGACGTGTGGCCGAAGTGCCGCGAAGCCGAAGAGGCGGGCCGCTGCATCACGGGACGTTTCACGAGTTAGGGCGGGGACGTTGCGGAAGCGGCGCGGCAGGTGACGAAGATCTGGCCGAGTTCGACCGCGATGCCAGTGACGTGGACACGGCGGCCGTCGCTGAGTTTGAGGATCGGTGAGCGGGTGAGGGGCTCGTCGCCGGCGAGCACGCCGAGGATGGAACCGAACTCGGAAGAGCGTTCGATGGCGGGCGGGAGGACTCGGCGCAGGGGTGAATCGGCGGCGCGCAATGCCCACGCGCTGGGGACGGCGAGTTGGCCGACGTGGAACGAACGAGCGGGGAGCCAGAGGGAGCCGTCCGTGTCGATGCGTGGCACGAGGGCGACGGAGAGGACGTTCGCGGAGCCGCGCGAGAGGGTGCGGACGCCGAGATTGATGGAGCCGCGATCGGCCTTGAGGAGAACGGCGGTGACCTCGCTGGGCCAGCGGGAATCAGAAGATTGGTTCTCGAACCAGTCTTTGAGGCGAGCGGCGAGCCAGGCGTTGGCGTCGTGCTCGGAGAGTTGCATGGTCCAGGTCTGGCTGGGTGGGCGGTGTTCGTGGAGGAGCGTGGTGACGCCGTTCTCGACGGCCTTGGCGGTGTCGATCGTGGCGGGGTCGGTGGGGCTGGGGGGTTGCCACCAATCAGGCGGGCGCGAGGCGTAGTGCGTGAGCGAGAAATAGGCGACGGCGGCGATGATGAGCAGCAGAAGTATCGCGGCGAGCAAGGTTCGCAAGAGGAGTCGCCGGAAGGAACGGCGGCGGGTGGACATGAGGTGAGAGTAGTGCGGGAAGGTGCGGAGGGCAGGAGGGGGAACATTTTGAGGGTGGCACTGAGTTGGATTCAATAATCCACTGATTTTTCTTGACACCACCCGCGTTCATGTGTTATTCTGAACGTGATGGAAGACTCGTTCGAGTCTTGGTGATCGGATTTGGGCGTCCGGATCAGGGGAATGTGATGGATCGGCTCATGTCGGCTCATGTCGGCTCATGTGCTCGCGCTGATCGCTGGTTGCCCAGTCGATATCTGGTTGCAGACGGTCGAATATACGTCATACTCAAACAGACGTTCGTTCCCGTTCTCTCCCTCTCTCTCGGAGTGCCAACATGATGTGTGACGTGATTCGCCGCTTTGGCGGTGCGATGGCCTTTGCGCTGGGGATGGTGTTCTCGGGCGTGGCCACATGTGCCCACGCTCAAACACCCCCCGACTACGGCTTCACCTGGTCCACCATCACGCACGCCGGGAACCGCCCGGCGAACCAGACCGAGGCACCTCGTCTCTATCCGCCCTGGAACAACCCGCCGATGCCGCTCGGCGGCGTGGACCACGAGTACCGCATCGCCACGACGGAGGTCAGCGTGTCGGACTGGTTCGAGTTCGTGCAGGCGTACCAGCCGCACTACCGCGGCAGCCCCGCCGACAACACCTTCACGAGTTTCTGGATCGACTACAACTCGTCGAGCCGCACGTACTTCATCCAAGACGGCGCGGCGAACCGTCCGGCGGGGATGGCGTGGCGCTTCGCCGCCCGGTACGTGAACTGGTTGCACAACGACAAGCGGCTCGATCAGGCCGCGTTCGAGACCGGCGTCTACGACACGGCCACGTTCTTCACCAACCCCGACGGGACGTTCACCGACCAGCGCGAGCACTCGCCGGGTTCGCGCTTCTGGATCCCGACGCTGGATGAATGGACCAAGGCCGTGTACTACGACCCCGACCGCTACGGCGAGGGGCAAGAGGGGTACTGGCGCTACCCGAACGGCACGAACACCTCGCTGATCCCCGGCTACCCCGAAGACGGCGGCGAGACGAGCGCGGGCCTGAGCGTCAGCGACCCGGATGCTCGCTGGCTGGACATCGGCTCGTATCCAAACGTGCAAACGCCGTGGGGCCTGCTCGATGCGTCGGGGGGGGGGGGCGGAGTGGACTGAGTGGGCCAATGTTGAAGCAACCGATCGCGCCTTCAAAGGCACTGCTCAGTTTGATGGAACACCGGATACTTTCGACCGCATCGATCATATACGTGGGCTACCACCGCAAGCCGGTGTTTTTGTCGGTCTTCGCATCGCTTCGTCTGTTCCCAGTCCTGGAGTGTTTCCCGGATTGGTTCTGTGCGTCTGGATGCTCCATTCACGAAGGAGACAATCATGCAACTCAGATTCAGAACTTGGTTCGCGGCCATTCTCTACCTCACCATCAACACAGCGGCATCGGCAACTGTGACCGCTCTTTTTCCGGGCGGAGGTGGCACCGCGACCGTCGGAAATCCTAGTGCGGGCCACTACACGGTGACGCTTACACGCACGGACACGAGTTCCGGCACGATTGACGCACTGGTCACGGGCGGCGGGCACCGACATCATCGACTCGATCGTCGTGCTGACCAGCAACGCGCCCGGAATCACGCAGGTTACCGTGAGGGGAACGAGCTCATTGAGTTCAACCGGATCGTTGGTGTCTATGACGAAAACTGGCACTGGCCCAGTGACGCTTCTTGAACTTCGTCTCGCGGGCGATTTGGGTTCAGCCAACTCAACCTCGCTTGCGATCGAGACGGCATCTGACATTCGAGTCGGCGGCGATGTGCTCGGGAACATTGCCTTAACAAACGACAGCTTTGTCACTGGCTCCTTCGTGTTTGGCAACTTCCTGGGCAACCTGACCATCTCCGCCGGCTCGATCATCAACCTCCCGATTACTGGCGACTTCGGCAGCCCCTCCGGCTCACCTGTCACGGTCTCCGTGGGGGGCAATATTCTGTTCCTCAGTGCAAAGAGTTACAACACGAACATGACCGTGAATGGCTCGATCGACTCGATGGCCGCCACCGACACAAACGCCGGCGACTTCCTCGGCTCGCTCGTCGCGGACGAGTTGCAAGACCTCGACGGTAACGGGGACGGGCTCGCGTTCTCGGGCAACGTCGCGGGCAACATCAACTTCAACGGCGACGCCAACCTGCCCATCACTTTCGGTAAGATCACGTCGCCCGGGGGGATCAAAATCACTGGCGACCTGAGCAACGGCGTCGGCACTTTGCGCGTTCTGGGCCGCAGCACCGGCACCATCCGGGTCGATGGTACCGTTCGTTCACAGATTGCGATTGATTCATGCACCGGTCCCATCATCGTCGGTGTCGATATTACCGGCGGCGCGGGTATCGCGATTGAGGACACAACAACGAACACCGACTCACAGGCGATCTCGATCGGTCAAGATTGCCGCGGGCAGATTCGTATCGGCTCCTCGGCCGATCCTGACCACGATTTGCGCGGATCGATCACTATCGGTCGGGACTTGATCGGCGACCTCAACGTTTTCGGTGACATTGAGGGTTCGATCACCGTTGGCCGAAACCTCTCACAGTCTGCGCTGATTCGTGTCGGCGGCACGCTCGCATCCGGCGCGAGCGTGCAGATCGGCAATCCCTCGCAGAGTGGCGATAGCCTGCTCGGACAGGTTGTTATCAAGGCCCGAGATATCGGCGGCACCTGGTCCGGCCAAGTCGGCGTGGATAACGCCGTGCTCTCCGGCCCGTACTACAACCTGAGTTCGGCGTCGCTCGGCGGCGGTGCGGTCGGGCTGGCACCGTTCCGTGTCAACGTTGCCGACGCCCAGATCACGGATGGCGGGTACTACTTCCGCCCAGCACCGCCGCAGACCGGCTCGCTCCCCAAGCCGTTCAGGATCCGGCACTACGGAGCGTTCACGATCGCCAGCACACCCAAAGTTTGGTTGCAGGATCCATACAACCCGAGCGTGTGGGGCGACGTGAGCGCCTTGTTTCAAATGACCGCGGAGCCTCTGCCATCCGGCGCTCGGCACCAGCGAACGCTGCGTGTGGAGTACATCGGCGTCAATAACATGCCGATGTCGCCGGGGCGGTATCGGGTGAGTGTGGCCGAAGAGGATCTTCTGTGCCAGAACGTGACCGACGGAATGACCACATTTGTGACGCCGTACGACTTTTTCTTCCACGTCGCGCTGGACTGCGACGCGAGCGGCACGCCCGGTGCTTCCGATTACGTGACCAACTTTGTCGATACGACGTGGAACTCGTCGATCGACTGCGACCGCAACGGCGTAGGCGACTCATGGGATCTGGCGTTCGACGGCTCGTTCCGCGACGTGCTCCCCGCGCCCGGCGGCAACGACATTCTGGACGCCTGCGAAATCAGCGGCCCCTGCCCATGCGACTTCAACGAAGATGATGTACTCAACAGCCAGGACTTCTTTGACTGGATCCTTTGCTTCTTCAGTGCGTGCTGAACCATACCTTCCCCGCGGCGCGGCATTGCCCACTATCAGAGCCTGTACAAGTAGGTCGGGATGAGAGAAGCCACGCGGCTCGGAGAGCCGCGAAACCGAAGAAACGGCCCGGAGGTCTGTCCCACCGTGTCGGCTTCTCGCACAGGCTCTCAGTTCGCCGGGACGAGTTCGGGGTGTCCGGCGGCGCGGCCGAAGCGGGGCTTGGAGCCTTCGCCGCGGAGGGAGCGGCCGAGCAACTGGTCCATGTTCGAGAGCAGGAGGGTGTCGGCACCCGCGGTGGGGCGGCGGGGCGGCGTGAAACTCTCGCCGGGGTAAAGCGCGGCTTTGGAAAGGCGCACGGCGTCGATCAGGCCGGTGAAGTGCGAGCCGGCGGTACCTTCGGCGGTGACGTCGGCACCGAGGACGAGGGGGAGGGAGTTGGCTTTGCGCTTGCCTTTGCCGGGGGCGCGGGCGGCGAGGGCACCATCGATGTAGAGACGGAGTTCGGCGCCGTCGAAGACGCCGGCGAGGTGGTACCAGCGGCTGGGGAGAAGGGGCGGGGCGGTGGAGGTGATGGTGACGTAGGCGCCGGCAAGGAAGACCGAGAACTCGGGGACGCCGTTGTTGACGAAGATGCCGTACTCGCTCTGCTCGGTCTTGCAGAAGAGGCCGGTGCGAGGTGCGAAGCGGTCGGCCCGCATCCAGCCTTCGATGGTGAAGGGGCCGTCGGGGAGTGTGCAGTCGGCGGCGGGGATGAGGATGGCGTCGTCGCCGTTAAGGCGGAGCGCGAGGTCGGTTGATTGGGGAAGGATTGGTGGGAGCGAGGCGGGGTCGATGTCGATGATGGTGCGGCGTTCGAGGAGCGAGTAGCGGTGTCCGGGCATTAGCACATCGGTGTTAATGATGAGTTCCGCGTCACGGAAGGTGTCGTCGATCGCGGTCGCCGGGGAGGAGGGTGGGCGGATAAAGCGGAAGTCGAGGGACTTGGTCGCGCCGGGCTCGAGGCGTGCGTGGGCGTGGTCTGGAAAGAAGCGCCAGCGAGAGTCCGCGCTGTCTGGGGTGATGGTAACGTCGATCGGGCGAGTGGTGACGTTTCGGAGAGTGGCTTTGACGACGGAGTTGACGTCGCCGGTGGGGGAAAAGGTGACGAGGCCGTCGATCGAGGGTGCGGCGTTGTGCTGGGCGAGGCACTGGGCGGCCAGGTCGCCGGTGATCTCGCGTACGTCCATGACCTCGCCGACGGGGATGGAGGCCATGGCGACCTGGGACTTGCGGACAGTGATGAGATGGAACTGATGGAGCCAGCCGGCTTGGGGGACGATTCCTTCTTGGTGCCCGCCGACGCTGGCGAGCGTGACGTATTCGATGCCGTCTTTGGGGTCGTAGCGCATGCGGTGGATGTGGCCGGCGAAGACGGCGGTGACGTTTCCAGCGGCTTTGAGGAGGTCGTGGACGCGAGTCCACGAGTCGCCGTATTGGCCGCCGGTCCAGCGGGGGTGATGCAGGAAAAGGAAGACGTGGTCGGCGTCTTTGGCTTTGACGAGGGTCTCTTTGAGCCAGGTAAACTGTTCCTCGCTCATGGTGTGGTTTTCGGGTTTGTTGAAGTTCTTCTCGCCAGTGGCGGGGTTGGTCTCGTCGGAGTTGAGTGCGATGAACCAGCAGTTTTTATGCTTGAAGGCGTACCAGAGGGGGCCGAAGTGCATCTCGTAGTTGGCGTCGTGCTCGTGTTCGGGCTTGGGGCCGGAGCCGCGCCAGTAGACGTCGTGGTTGCCGACGACGGGGAACCAGGGTGAGCGGAGTTCGCCCATGATTTGCTTGTATTCTTTCATCTGGGCGAGCCAAGCGGGGGTGTCGTTGTAGCCGTTGATCAAGTCGCCGACAGTCATGACCAAGTCTGGCTCAACGAGGTTGGTATCACGGACGGCGTCGGCGAGGACTTTGACCCCGTCGGTCGGGCCGCCGGTGCGGTCGCCGAAGACAACGAAGGTGAATGCGTCGTTCTCTTCGGGGAGCGGGAGGACGATGTCGCTTTTTCGGCTGGTGATGAAGCGTGCGGGTGTTGGCGCCTCGGTGGGATGCTTAGGGTTGTGATGGTGGGTGTGGCGGTCGTGGCCGATGTTGTCGGGGGGTTGCGCGGCGAGTGGGAGTGGGAGCAAGGCGGAAATGGCGAGCGTGAGCGAAAGGAGGAAGATCTTCATGGATAGAGGATACCAGAAGGAAGCGCGGTGTTGGGTTCAGATTTCGTGAATGGGAATGTGCGTGAGATTGTGAGTTGGAGCGTGCGGCTCGGCGAGTATACTTGGCGGATGCTGCCGGAACCGGAGAGCGCGTCGAACGCGACCGGGAGAATGAGGACGCCGGGCAGGTGAAGCGGGAGCCGTTCATGCGGGCAGGGTTCGGACTTGGTCGGCTGCATCACCTGTTCTCGCGAGCGGACCGAAGCCGCGTGGTCGGTGCGGCGCTCGACGCTGGGTTTGGGCACTTTGATGTGGCGCCCGCGTATGGTGAAGGGCTTGCGGAGCGAGAACTCGGACGGGTGCTGCGAGAGGCTGGGGCGCGGGACCGCGTGACAATCACGACGAAGTTCGGGATCCCGTTCCGCGCGATCGGACAACTGCCGATGTCGGTGTATTTTGCGCTGCGCGCGGTGGGGAAGATCACGAAGAAGCCGGTCGGCGCGAACTACGCGCGGAGAGATTTCAGCCCGGGCGTGGCAGTGGCGAGCCTCGATGCGTCGCTGCGGCGGCTTGGGACGGATCGGGTCGATTATTTGCTGGTACACGAGCCGTTGTCGCTGGAAGAGTTTCGCAGGCTCGGGGATACATGGGCCGAACTGCGGCGCCAGCGGGAGCGAGGGAAAGTACGCCGATATGGGGTATCGGGTGAGGCAGAGATGATTCTGGAGGCGGAGCGGGAGGGGTTGCTGCCGGGGGAAGCGGTGCGGATGATCCCGATGTGCAAAGCGACGTGCGAGTTACCGAGGGAATGGTTCGAGCGGGACGAAGCGTTCGTGTTCAATATCGTGAAGTATCTGCGAGGGTCGTTCGGACTCGGGCGGATTGATACGCGGGTGCTTGTGGAGCGAGTGGCTCAAGCGATGCCAGCGTGCCGGCCGATCTTTGCCACGAATGACGTGGATGAAGTGGTGAGAATGGGCGCGGTGCTCGCGTCGATTGGGAAACCGGGCGGCAGTGAGGGCGAGCGAGGGACTGGAGCGAATCGATGATGCAATCCGCCATGGCCGGCGAACAAGGAGCGGAATCTTCGGCGGAGTTCGATGTGTGCATCATCGGGGCCGGCGCGGCGGGGCTGGTGCTGGCGGAGATTTTGTCGCGGTCGTCGGCGGTGCGGGTGTGTCTGCTCGAAGCGGGGCCGGAGCATTTCCGCGACCGGAACGAGCCGTTCGTGGTGCGGAGCGCGTTGAAAGAACACCTCGGCGTCAATGAAGGACGAGTGACGGCGTTCGGGGGTGCAACCAACACATGGGGCGGGGGATTGATCCGGATCTCGGCGGCGGATTTTCGGGCGGTTGGCGGCCGGGCGGACACGGCGTGGCCGTTTTCATACGAATCGCTTGTCCCACATTATGAAGCGATCGAGCGGTTGTTCGGGTTCACCGCCGCGATGGAAGGGCCGGAGAGCATTGTGCTGGATGAACCCGCAGTGGTGGTACGGCGGCGCGAAATACCGGTGCTGCCGTTCCGGAGCAAGAACTTTGCGAAGCGGTTCGGGCCGACGCTGCGCGGGCGAGCGAATGTGACGATTCTGTGCCGGGCAAGCATCGAGCGGTTCAGCGCGGCCGAGACCAGCGGGCTGTCGCATATCGATGTGTCGGTCGCTGGGGAGGGAAGGAAGACGATCCGGGCGAAGCGGTACGTGATCGCGGCAGGGATCGTGAACTCGAACCTGCTCGCGGAGCGTGTCCTCGAAGCGTGCGGGCCGCAAGGGGCCGGCGTGGTGGGCGAGCGGCCCGGGCGGTATTTCCATGATCACCTTTCGTTCCCGATCGCGCTGCTGCGGCCGAAATCGCAAGCGAAGTTCTCACGAAAGTTCGGATATCGTTTCGAGCGGGGGCTGATGATCGGGGAGCACTTTGATATAGAGACGAAGTCGCCGAGCCTGCCGGGGGCGTTCCTGCATCTGGCGTTTGATATGTCTGAGTCGTCGATCCTCCGGCCGGTGCGGGCGGTGCTCAACGCGGTGCAGCGGAGGACGCTGAAGTTGGAAGGCGGGCTGTCGCTGCGGGAGGTCGGTGCGCTGTTGATCGGGCTGCCGCGGCTTGGGTGGATGCGGTATCTGCACGGGCGATTGTACTTGGATCCCGGGACGAAGATCCTGGCGACGCTCGACCTGGAGCAGTTGCCGCGCGCGGAATGGAAACTCGAGCGGGAGGGGGACGGGTGCGCGGTGACGTGGGATGTGACGGATGGGGACGCGGAGCACGCCAAGGCGTTCATCCCGGTCTGCCGACAGATACTCGATCGATTGAAATCGGAAGCCGACTTTGAGGTTGTGCCGCTGATTCCCGATCCGGCGGGCGACCCGGCGGTGTTCATGGAGTATCTGCGCCGAGAATCGGAAGATACGTTCCACAGCGCGGGGGGTTTGCGGATGGGCGCGGGAGAGACCGCAATGGTAGATTCGGAACTGCGGCTGCGGGGGGCCGGGAATGTGCATGTGCTGAGCGCGGCGGTCTTTCCGAGGGTGGGAACATCGAATCCTACGCTGACCATCCTGGCACTTGGGCATCGGCTGGCGGGACACCTCGCGGAGTTGGTCGGAAGATGACGGAGTTCGATATCAAGAAATGGGCAATGCAAAGATGAGTTGATCGTTTGGCGTATGGTTCGTACTCGTGGGTTGGAGCACGCAAGGGTGTAGTCTTGCGTGCTGGGTTAATTTAGGACAAAGAATCTCGACGAAGTGGTCGATTTAGCCTAACCTAGTGAGTAGCCCACTCGAGCGGAGCCGTGATGAAACCAGACAACGCACCGCCAATGAAGTTGCGGGTGCTCATCCAACAACCGGCTTTGCCCAGTTACCGAATCCCTGTGTTCACAACGCTTTCCGCGCGCTCGGGGATTGATCTAGTGGTTCGGCATGGGGATCGGTCGCTGTCGCCGACGGTCGAGGCGGATGGCTTCAAGCACGAACTATGCCGAGATCGAGAAGTTGGGCCGCGATCGATGGACCTGCGTTGGTCGCCGGCGCAGTGGTCGGGTTCGGCGGCGGGTGCGTGCGATGTGCTGGTGCTGGAATGGAACCTTCGGGTGCTGAGCCTGATTCCATCAATGTTGCGTGCGAGGATGAACGGGATCGGGGTGGTGCTATGGGGCCATGGCCGGTCGCGGCGTGCAAACATGCTCAGGCGGGGGCTGCGGAACCTGCTGGGGGTGCTTGGGGACTCGATCGTGGTGTATTCACACAACGGCAAACGGTTCGTGGTGGAGTCGGGGTTCAAGCCCGAGCGGGTGTATGTGGCGTTAAATACACAGGACCAGACGCCGATCCAGGAAGCGAGGGCGGATTGGCTGTCGAGGCCGGAGGATCTGCGTCGGTTTCAGGAACAAGAAGGCGTTGCGGATCGGCCGGTGTTGCTGTTTTCGTCGACTTTGATGGTCGATAAACGGTGCGATTTATTACTGGATGCCACGGCGTTGCTGGTGCAGCGCGGGCTGAATCCGATCGCTATCATCATCGGCGATGGTCCGCTGCGCGGGGAACTGACGGCGAAAGCACAGGGGCTGGGGATCAGTCAGAATGTGCGATTTCTGGGGAGCGTGTACGGCGAGCCGGCGATCGCACCTTGGTTTCTTTCGGCAACGGTATTCTGTCATCCGCGGACGATCGGGCTGAGCATATTGCACGCGTTTGGGTACGGGGTGCCGGTCGTGACATCGGATGACATGGCATCGCACCACCCGGAGATCGGGGCGTTTGTGGATGGGCAGACTGGGCTGTTTTATAAAGATCAGGACGCGGGATCACTCGCGGACGTGCTGCGGCAGTTGATCGAGGACGATGAACTGCGTCGGAAGTGCGGGATCGAGGCACGCCGAGTGGCGACGCAAGACTTCACGATACCGAATATGGTCAATGGGCTCGAGCAAGCCATCCGGAACGCGGTGCGGCACGGCGCGATGAATCCGGCGATCTCGAAGTGAGCGGGGGCGGAGGGGGTTGATCGGGTTCAGTGGAAGCGACGAAGCCGCTGGCGGGGCGAGGGGGCGTACAGTTGTGCTCTCAAACGGAGCATACACATGGCACGCAGTGGCAAGGCCGGTTCACCCGACCCGTCGCTTCCCGAGTGGGGATCGGGTTCAACACCAACCAAGCAAGCGATCAAACCGAGCGCGCCGCGAAAGAAGCGGCGGTGGCCGCGTCGGATGGCGATACTCGGCGTGGTGGTACTGGTGGTGCTTGGGGTATTGATTGCGATGGTGCCGACGATCGGATCATCGCTCGCACCCGGGATCATCGAAGGGGCGGCGAAGGGGCAGATCGCCGGGTCTGTGAAGGTGAGCAAGGTGGGGTTGTCGTGGAGGGGGAATCAGGTGATCGGGCCGGTGGAACTCCGAGACGAGAAAGACAAGACGGTGGGGTCGGTGAGCGCAACGATACCGGTCGGGCTGCTGACGGTGATCACGGAACAATGGTGGTCGAAAGCGAACATCGATATCGGGCAGGTGGAGATATCGGGTGATCTGGATGTGATCGTGGACGCGGTGGGTGGAACATCGAACCTGGACCGTGCGATTGCGCCGGGGCCACTGGCGAAGCCGGCGACGAAGTCAGGTGGTGGGGGCGGCGGCGGGGGAGGAGGGCCAGATGTGATCTCGGGCGTGGTGCGGCTGAAGGATCTGAATGTATCGTACACGGACAAAGCCGCAGCGGTCGGTTCGCCGATGGCGGCTGGGATTGGGCTGCTGAAGTTCGGCGGGGATGTGAAGTTCACGTTCGATCAGCCGGGCGGGGCGAATGGAACAGGGTCGATACTTGCCAAAACGGCGCTGTCGGGGCTTCTCAAAGGAGGCTCGGCGGGGAAAGACAAACTCGAACTCAACGCGGATATTGATGTGAAGCAGTCCAAGTCGGGGGCGCTCGATAGCGTCAAGGCCATCGTGGAGGTCTTTGGTGCGCCGCTGGACTTGGTGGATGGGCTGGCGGGGTTCAAGGGTGAACTGGTCAAATCGCTCGGGGATCGTGCCGAGGTGAAACTGAATACCGACGGGACCGCGGAGAATCGCACGGCGACGCTCGTCGCCAAATCGGACGGTATGCAGGCAGATTTTTCATTCAAGTACGCGGATGGGGTGCTGAGCGCCGACAAACCGGGACGCGTGTCGATCCGTCGGACCGACTTCATTGCCGGGCTGCCGATGTTGCAAGCAAAGTTTATCGAACTGGGCAAGACGGTTCGACTCGACGCAGGCCCGAGTCTTGATATCAATCTCACGTCATTCAAGTTGCCCGTGCCGAAAGAGATGCTGGGCGGCGGGAGGAGTGGCGGGGCGAGTGCGGCGCCGAAGTTTGTGGAGTTGGATCTGCGATCAGCCTCGGTGGAACTCTCCGCAACAATCGGGAGCCAAGCCGGGTCGGTGGCACTTGACACGGCACAAGGCGGTGCGGGGAGTCGTGGTGAGTCGTCGGCGACGAAGATGACGCCGTTCATGGTCGAGCCGTTCACGATCACGGCCTCGGCGCCGACGCTCGGCGGCGCGGTGAGCGTGACGAGCGGGACGAAAGCAACACTCGAGGGAAAGCCGGCGGGCGATCTCACCATTGCGGCGACGGCGTCGGGGCTTCTAGACGAAAAAGGGCGGTTGAAACCGGAATCACTCAAAGACCTACGGGCGCAACTCGGGCTGAAGGGAACATCGACCGCGCTGCTCCAGCCGCTGGCGGGGATGGTGAACGTGCCGCTGGATATGGCGCAAGATATCGGGCCGACGGTGGACTTGGCGTTCTCGGCGAACTCGCAGGCATTGAGTGCGGGCCGTGGGGGATCGGGCGGGCCATCGATCCCGCCGATGGATATTGCGATGACGCTCACGTCGCGGAACATCAATGTCGATGCGACGCTGAAGATTGCGGACACGGTGCAGACAGTGGGAAACGGCGTGTCGTTGAAGATCGACTCGGCGGGTCCGCTCGTGCGACGGGTGCTCGCGGCGCGCGATAAGTCACTGCCCGGTGCCGCCTCGTCGGCGGGTGGTTCGATGGAAGTGGCTGGGCGAGGCAAGGTTGATGTGTCAATCAAAGACTTGCTGCTGGATATGAACGTGCTGATGCCCAAAGTGGCGGCGGGCACGCCGGCTCAGCCGCTGGACATCGGAGCGTTGCTGCAATCGTCACGAGCGCAGGCGGATGTGCGGATCGAAGACCTGTCGATCACGATGATCCCGGCGGCATCTAATGCAGGTGCATCGAAGGGTTTGCTGGCACCGGAGCGAGTGTCGGCGGCGGCCCCGATCGTGGTATCTCGTGCATCGTTCTCAGCGATGTTGAAACCCGGTGAACAGCCTCGGATGACGCTGGACTCGGGATTGTCGCACGAAGGTGCGCCGTTCACGGTCGCCGCGTCTTTGAGCGCGCCGGCGAGCGTGCTGGTGCCGAACGCGGTCAAGCCCGGCGCGGGTGCGAATCCAGTGCAGCAACTCATCGCGTACAAACCGACAGTGAAGGCGGACGTGAAGTCGCTCCCGCGGTCGATCACGAAGGTGGTTCCATCGCTCGCGGGTGCTTTGGATCCCGGCACGGGGAAGGATGTCGCGGCGGAGGTCAAGCGATTGTTGGCGGACGTACTGGGTGATGCGGTTGACGTGACGATCGAGTCAGCACCCGGTGCGTCGGAGACGCAAACAGCGAAGGTGGATGTGCGGTCTACCGGAGGGACGGCCGCAGTGTTTGATGCCGTGCTGAGCGCGACGCAGGCGACGCTGAAGCAAGTAGAACTGCGAGCGAATGTGACGCCCGGGAACACCGCGGGATTGTTCGCGGCACTCGGGGCAGAACCCGAAGCGAAGCCCGGTGAGCCGGCCGCGGCGGCATCGGGCACGCCGAAAGTGCCGATGTCATTGGCAGACCCGTTCACGCTGCGATTGGCGATCGATCCGTACACACTTGGGCTGGAGACGCCGGCCGCGGGCGGGATCGCGCCGCAGTGGGAAGGTGCGCCGGATCTGACGGCGCGTCTGACAACGAGCGCGGCGGTGACGCTGCGGAACGTATCGGTGAGCGACTCGAATGTGGCTGCGAGCCTCCGCGGGCTGAGCGTCGTGGCGACGCTGCCACTGGCAAAGATCATGGGGCCGTCGCCCGCCGGCGCGCTGGCGTCCACGAAGGTGCTGGGCGAACTGCTGCGGACGGATTCGGGTCGCAACGACAGCGTTGCGAAACTGGACGTAGACGCACAAGTTCCCGTCGGCGACGGTGGGAACCTATCCGCGGTTGTGAAACTCAATGACGTCAACACGGGCGCGGCGGATGCGATTCTTGGCAAGCCCAACTATCTTGTTGGCGCGCTCGGCGAACGACTCCAAGCAAATGTGCGGGTGCAGCAAGTCGCGCTCGGTGGGGGCACGAAAGACGCGCCGGCCGCGAAACGTACCGATGTTCAAGCCGACTTGGAGTCTTCTCGGCTCACGGGTGCGAGCATCCGCGCATCGATGGACAACGAGGCGATCCGTGCGGATTCCGCGAAACTGGTATGGACGCCAAGTGTTGAATGGGTGAACGACAACCTGTTCGGCGCGGCCGAGGCTCGCAAACAAAACACACAGCCCGGCGCGGCGCTGGCGAAGGAGACGACGTTCACATTGGACCTGAAGCGGCTGGCGATCGCATCGACGAAGAAAGACGGGGAGCGCACGGTGCAGGGTCCGCTGAAGCAGGGGATTTTCGCGCTTGAGATGCTGCTGACATCGCCGGGGATGACACTGCGCCGAGCGGATGGGAAGACAGTGCAGTTGGACGAGATCCGGGCCGCTGTGGGGTCTCGCGAAGCGGCCGGGACGATCGGGTTCGACGTTGGGATTGCGCGAGTGAGCGGCGAAGGGACCGAAGGGGCCAAGCCCTCGCGGCTGTTCGGTACGATTGAACAACTCTCGGGGGCCGATGGTGTACTCACGACCGAACGGGCCGAGATCACGGCGGAGGGGGGTATGGAGAGCCTGCCGACAGCGCTGGTGGATGCGCTCGCGAATCAGAAGGGAACGATCGTCGATGCGCTCGGGGCAATCCTGAACCTCTATATCAAGGCACAGCGGCTATCGGCGAAAGGGGGGACGGTCGAACTTACGACGACCGCGCCGCGGCTCGATGCGAAACTGCTGGGCAAGATCGAGAATGACACATTCATTCAGACCGGCCCGATCGAGGCCAATATCACGGAGATCATCGAGCCGCTGGTGAAGCGGTTCGCGGGTGGCGTGCCGCTGGTCGAGAATGTGATCAAGACGGCGCAGGACGAGAAGGGATTCATCAAGGCGCAGAACCTGACTTTCCCGGCCGACGGGAAGGACATGACGAAGTTCAGCGGGCTGATCACGGTCGACCTGGGCACCGCGCAGTTCGAGGCACAGGGGTTCTTCAACCAGATCCTCAAAGCCGCGGGCGGTCGGCGGTCGGGCGTCGTGGGCCGGAAGATCGAGCCGTTCAACATCCGAGCGGACAAGGGCGTGTTGACGTATGACCGCTTTGTATTCCCGCTCGGAGAGTTCACCGTGGAAACACGAGGAACGGTGGACCTGGTGAACCGGCGTATCAACGTCGTGACATACGTCCCGCTGCTGGCGCTCGCGGACGAAACGATCGGGTTACTTGGCACGGGCGGTCTGTTTGCAAATCTGAAAGTGCTGGACCGCAACACACTGGTGCCGATCAAGATCAGTGGGTCGATGGATAATCCTAAAGCGCAGCCGGACGCCGAGACATTCTTGAAAGAGAATGCGGCGAAACTGATCCCGGACCCGAAGAAGATTCTGGAAGATCCGGGGAAAGTGCTGGAAGACCTGCTGAAGGGTCCGAAGAAAGACAAGTAAGGTGTCGTGCCGCCGACTGTTCGGCGAGCATGAGAGTGTTCGGCAGTTGAGGTGAAATCACATATCAAAAAAAACACCGGCTCGAGCCGGTGTTTTTTGTAAGTTGAAGTGATCGATTGTGTATCACTTGTCGGACTTGGGAACATCTGGTGTGGGGGCGGGTTCGGCGGGTGTGTCGGCGGCGGGAGCGGGCGATGGCGCGGGGTTCGCGGCGGCGGCTTCGAGAGCCCGCTTGGTCGCTTTGGCGACATCGGCCGCGGAAAGGATCATGGGGCCGCCGCCGAGGTCACCGGTCTGATCGCCTTCCATGGATTCCTGATCGGGGATCTGGAGGACGACGAGGCCGACAACGGCACCGGCGGAGTTGAAGACAGGCATACCGAGGTCGCTGCGAGCGGAGATCATGCCGCCGGAGGGGGAGAGGAGTTTGCGGGGTTTTTCGGTGATGCCGCTGACTTTTCCTTCGCTGATCTGCAGGGCGCGGTCGAAGAACTTAGCCATGCGCTGCAGCATGAAGATACGAGCCCCGGCGTCGGCGGCGGAACCCTTATCGAGATCGACGTGCTTGAGTTCGGTGGTGCTGGGTTCGTCGAGGCGGATCCATGCCAGGTCCAGGTCGGTGTCACGGGTGACGACGGTTGCCTTTTTTCCTTCGGTGTCGTCGCCGATGAGGACTTTGACATCGCTGGGGGTGACGGGGGGGCCGCCGCGTGACATCATGGTGTAGAAGCCGCCCATCTGGAGGTTGGAGCAGACGACAAGCCCCTTGGAGTCGATGAGGAGGCCGGTGGTTTCCATTTCCTGGTCGCCCATGCCAGCGCCGCTGTCCATTTTGAGGACGAACTTGACGGTAACAAGCGCTGGCCCTGCGTTGTCCATGATCATCTTGTAAGTTGTTTCGTCGCTATCGTGCCGAGCGGAAGCAGCGAGCGAGGCCGCGGGTGTGGGGCGGTCGCCGGCACCGGCCATGATCCCTGCCGCGCCGACGAAACCGATGCCGCCGGCGATGATCGCGGCGACGGTGAGAACGTTCCAAACTCTCGACATGTGACACTCCTGATGAGGGAAATCGATGCGTAGCGACCGGCGCGACGCCGCATGATAATAGCGAGCGGCGGTCAATCTTCCGGTGCCGGGATGGGTTTCGGTGGTGATGGGTTGGTCGGTTGCTCGTTCAAGGGCGTACGGATCGGGGCACATTCAAACTCGATGTGGAAATGCATTGGCTCGACGAAGTCGCCGGGGTTTGAGGTGAGCCAGGGGTCGTCGGCGTGCTTGAAGAGGTGGTAGGGGATGGTCGCTTTCATGCTGACCGAGCCTGCTTGGTCGGTGGAGAATTCGATACGTGCGTGCGGAGCGTCCGACGCGGAAGTGCCCGCGAGTACGCCGGGACGACCGTTGCGTTTGGTCATGCGATCGCGGAGTGTTTCGCTCGGATCCATGGTGTTATAGGTGGCGAGGAGTCCCGGATCGGCGGCGCAGCCGAGGACGCGGTCGTTTCCTTGGAAGGTGAGGTGTTGAAGCGTGGCGAGTGGGCGAGCGGCGGCAGGCTGGTTGAAGGTGATGCCGGAGAACTCAATGGTGACGACGGAGTTTGGTGCGATGCGGTCGAACATCGGTTTTGTGGGATCGATCGAGTAGAAACCGACACGCACATCGACGGTGCCCGGGGTGCCCAGGCCGAGGTCGCCGCGGTTGCCGCCGAGGGCGACGTATGCAGAGAGGTTGAGGCCGAGCGGGGTGGCTTGCTTCGGGGCGGCATACTCGCGGCGAGCGTCAAGTTTGATCGCCGAAGCATCGGAACGAGGCCAGGAAATTGCGATACGCGGGTGCTTTGAACTATCGAGCAGAAAAGCGAGTGGCCGAGGAGCCGGGTCCGGCACGCCCGGCACGGGTTGTGATGGCGTTGAATCGGGCGAAAGTCGGGGGCGGGCGTCTTGAAATGAGACAGCGGACTCGAATTCCCATCCGTGGTAGCCTGCGACAGGAACCAGAGCCAACAAGGACGCGAACAGAACGAGCGATTGAAGCCGACTCGACAGCATGTGTTCCCTTTGGCTGGGTTGCGGGTAAAGTGGTAAGGGTACCCCGGACGAGGGACTGTACGTAACGATGGGCTTGGCGTATGCGGTGAGAAGGGCTTATCGGTGTGTCAAAGCACTGACAGAACAAGAACAGCGAGATTGATTGCGTTGACTGGGCGGGAAAGTGGATCAGCGGAACCGTCGCGGTTGCAATTGTGATCAAAGTAGATTAGTCTATTGTTGTCCGATATTGATGCACCACGTTTATCCAAGAGGAGTTGCACGCATGTCTACCCACCGGTTCGGTGTGGCAGCGGGGATTGGTATGGTTCGTGTATGTTCGCTGACGGCGGTGGTTGCCGCGTGGGCGATTGCGGGATTCACCCCCAGCGTGCGAGCGGATGAGGACTGGCGGAAACTCAAGACGCTACAGCCGCCGTACTTAGGGCCGGGGATTACGGGGAACAACATAGCGAACGGTTCGCTGCCTGGGTATGTGGGCGGGGACAATGTTGGGCGAGGGACGTTCAACTCGCAGGGAGTGGTGCTGCACTCGTGGTTGCCGTCGAGCGCGTTTGGGTCGCCGGCGAACTTCGCGGACTGCACGGGGTATACCTCGCCGGCTGGTCGTGAATACGCGATCATGAGCAACTCGAACGGGACGCACTTTGTCGAGATCACGGATCCGGTGAACCCGGTGTTGGTGGGGTTTGTGGATGGGCCGAACAGCCTGTGGCGTGACGTTGAAGTGAAGGCGGGGTATTGCTACGCGGTGAGCGAAGCGGGCGACGGCGTGCAGGTAATCGACATCCGCAACATCGACGCGGCGACGAACCGGATTCGCTTCGTGGGGAACCGGATGCCGAATGGGTACACGACGACGCACACGATCATCACGACGCCGGACACCCCGTACTTGTACATCTGCGGGTCGAATATCAACTCGCCTCGGAGCGTGGCGGTATTGAGCGTGGAGGCGGACCCAGAGAACCCAGTGTTCGTGGGACAGTGGCAAGAGCCGAGCGCTCGGTACGCGCACGAGTGCCAGGTGATCAAGTACACGAGCGGCCCGTTTGCGGGGCGCGAGATCATCTATTCGTATTACATTTATGGGACGGGCGCGATCGACGTGCTGGACGCAACGGACAAGAACAACATCTTCCGGATTTCAGAGGGGTTCTATCCGCAGCAGCGTGGGACGCACCAGGGGTGGATGACGCCGGACAACCGGTACATGTACATCGATGATGAACTCGATGAGGACGCGGGGGTAACGCCGTCGCTGACTCGCATCATGGACATGAGCAACCCGCTCGCACCGGTGTTCGCGGGTTCATTCTCGACGGGTTCGACCTCGAAGGACCACAACCAGTATGTGCGTGGCAACCTGCTGTTTCAATCGAACTACGAAGGCGGGGTGTACGTCTTTGATATTACCGTCCCGACCGCGCCGGTGCGAGTGGCGTTCTTCGATTCGTACCCGGACGGCGAGAGCGCGGCGTACAACGGCAGTTGGGGTAACTTCCCGTTCTATCCGAGCGGGCGGTTCATCGTGAGCGACATGCAGCGCGGTTTGTTTGTGCTGAGCCTCGACACGAACCGGTTGACGTTTAGTTTCCCGTCGCCGCTGCCGACGGAGGTGATCCCCAGCGTGCCGACGCCGGTGACGATCTCGCTGGTATCAGCGGGTTCGCCGCTGAATCCGGCGAGTGTCACGATGCACGCCCGGATTGACGGAGGTTCGTTCCAAACGATTGCGATGACATCGGCGGGAGGCGATCTATACACAGCGAACCTTCCATCGACGGCGTGCCAGAGCACGGTGGATTACTATTTTACAGCGTCGAATCAAGCCTCGACGATGTTTTCGTCGCCGGCGGGCGCACCGACGGCAGGGTTCTATTCCGCGGTTGCGATCGCCGGGATCGATGTGCTGGTGTCGTATGAGATGGAGACCGACGCGGGCTGGATCGGTGGTCAAGCGGGCGATACGGCGACATCCGGAATCTGGGAACGTGGAATTCCGCAGGCGACGCTCGCGCAGCCCGGTGAAGACCACACGCCTGGAGCGGGTGTGAACTGCTGGGTGACGGGAAGGACCGCGGGCGGCGGTGTGGGTTCCAACGACATCGACGGTGGGTTCACGACACTGCTCTCACCGGTCATGGATCTTTCAGCGGCGGACCCCGCGTACACGTACATCGGGTATTGGCGCTGGTATTCCAACACGGCTGGTTCAGCACCGAATGCAGATGTCTTTACGGTGCAGATTACCAACAACGGTGGGTTCACATGGACGAACGCCGAAGTCTTTGGGCCGTCCGGCCCCGGCACATCGGGCGGCTGGAACTACCATGAGTTTCTCGTCTCGGGCGTTGTGCCGCTCACTTCGACGATGCGGATGCGGTTCATCGCGGAGGACGGCGGTGCAGGGTCGGTCGTCGAAGCGGCGGTGGATGATTTCCGCGTGATCCAGATCGACTGCGGGTCGCCATGCCCGGCGGATTGGAACAACTCCGGCATCGTTGACTCGCAGGACTTCTTCGACTTCCTCGCGGCGTTCTTCAGCGGAGCCGCCGACTTCAACAACAGCGGTGTGACCGATTCACAGGACTTCTTCGACTTCCTCGCGGCGTTCTTTACGGGCTGCTTGTGAGCAGTAGGTAAGTCGGGATTGCTGCAAAAACTTCACAGGCCCGCGAGCCATCGCGGGCCTGTTTTATTAATCTACATACGGACGAATCGGTACGAAACACAGGTAGGGATCGTGATGGCGCTGGCTCGCGTCAACGCCGATATCTTTGACTATGCTGGCGGTTGTGCAAGGGAACTTACTTCAACGCAACACGGTGATGGGCCTGTGTGCGAGCGTGTTGCTCGCGACAGGAAAGTTCGTAGCGGGCGTGACGGGGCATTCCAGCGCGCTCATCGCAGATGCGATGGAGTCGCTCGCGGACACGATCGGCTCGATCGTGGTGTGGCACGGACTGAGGGTGGCGGATCGACCACCAGATGAGAAGCACCCGTATGGGTACGGCAAGGCCGAGGCGATCGCGGCACTATCGGTCGGCGGGCTGCTCATTGTGGCGGCGGGGATCATTGTGGCACGTGCGATTAGGGAAATGATGATGCCGCACAGCGCGCCGGCACCGTGGACGCTTGCAGTACTCCTGGGCGTGATCATGGTTAAGGAGACCCTGTTCCGTCTGGTGCTGCGAGGGGCCGAAGCACTTGAATCAGACGCAGCGAGGGCGGACGCGTGGCATCACCGAGCCGACGCAATCACGTCGGTGGCGGCGGTGATTGGGGTGTCGGTAGCGATATGGGGCCCGCAGTTACTCAACGCACCGAGGCTCGTACTCGCCGATGAAGCGGCGGCAATCGTCGCATCCGGGATCATCGTCTTCACGGCGATCGGGTTGATGCGTCCGTCGATCCGTGAACTGCTCGACGCGACCACTCCGGAACTGGCCAGACAAGTAGCCCAAGTCGCGTCCGCGGTCGAAGGGGTCAGGCTGATCGAGAAAGTGTTGGCGCGGAAGAGCGGCAGCGGGTACCACATAGACATGCATGTACACGTCGAACCGGAGATGAGCGTGCGGGATTCGCACGCACTGGCGGGCAAAGTGAAAGCGGTCGTGCGGGAGCTTTGCCCGAGGGTTCGGCAGGTGCTCATTCATATCGAGCCGTACTCGGCAGCGACGGGCGATGCGTGATCGTCCGGCCCGAAGACCCTTTGGGCCGCACTCGGTGGTGCCACGAGTGGCAGTTCTCGCGTACACTGCGATATGACCGACCTTACCGCTGATGCAACGCACCCGTCGATCCGCACGTTCCTGGAACTGACGCAGATACCGACCGCCGCGGGGCACGAGGACCGCGTGGTACACTGGATCGAAGGCTGGGTAGCAGCGCGACCACATCTGCGGCTTGAAAAGGATCGAGCGGGGAACTTGGTGGTGTCGCATGTCGCGGCCGCGCCGCTGTCGATGGGAATCAACCCGGATGATCCGCCGCTGATCATCACGGCGCACCTCGACCACCCGGCGTTCGTGGTGGAGCGGATTGTGTCGCCGGACTCGGTGGAACTCTCGTTTCGCGGCGGAGTGATGGATGTGTTCTTCGATCAAGCCCCGATCGTGATCCATGTGGGCAACGGCGAGAGCGAACAGCCGGTGCGGGCGACACTCACAGCGGTGTCGCCTTCGACCTCACCGGCGGGGAAGCACTATCTCGCGGACCTGACGACCGAGTCCACGGCGGCGGTGCGGGTCGGTGATATCGCAACCTGGGAGATGCCCCCAGCGGAGATTGACGAGCAGGGGATCATGCACACGCACGCGTGCGACGACCTTGCGGCGGCGGCGGCGGCCGTGTGCGCGATGGACTTGATTTTTCCGGCCGCCACGAACATCGCGGCAACGAACTCCACCTCTTCTACAGGTGCTTCGGCGAAGCGTCCGAACGTGCGGCTGCTGTTCACTCGCGCCGAGGAGATCGGGTTCATCGGGGCGATCGCGGCGTGCAAACTGGGGACGATGCCGCGCGGGTCGAGGATTATCGCGCTCGAAAACTCGCGTGCGTTTCCGGATTCGCCGATCGGCGGCGGGCCGATCGTTCGGGTCGGGGATCGTCTGTCCATTTTTACGCCTTGGCTGACGAATGCGTGCGCGAAGCGGGCGGAGCAACTCTGCGGGCTGGCGGTAAGCCCGGTTGCGTCGCAGACCAGCGTGCAGCACGCCGCCGCGGCCCAGAAGTCTGGAAGCCTCGTGCGCAAGTGGCAGCGCAAACTCATGGCGGGCGGGGCGTGCGAAGCATCGGTGTTCTGCGCGTACGGCTACGACGCGACGTGCTTGTGCCTCCCGCTGGGGAACTACCACAACATGGCGCACCTCACCGAGTTGCAGGCGGGCATTGGGGCCGGCATCGCGGGCGGGTATAACACTGCGAAACTCGGCCCCCCGCGTGCCGCACGCGAGTTTGTCGCGGCGAGTGATTACCTCGGGCTGATCGACCTTCTCGTTGCGATCGGTACCGGCGAGGATGGACGAGGCGGGCTTCCGACGGCGGACCCGATGATGGAACGTGTGGAGAAGTTGTACGCCGAGAAGGCGTATGTGCTCGGATGATGCATGTGTTTGAGAGGGGAGAAGAGAACCCGATTTGTCGAAGGACGCGGCGCGAAGTATCGGTGGATTCCGCGTTGTTGGATGTGAGTCGGCGGGTGAACGTAGGGCGGCACGCGATGCCGCTTGTCACCCGGCACGACTGGCCGCAGACTGAGATGCCGTGAGCGTTCACGGGTTGATGCTGCGAGTTTGTCCAACATAGGAGATCCACCATGCGTCTGTTTTCATCAGTTCGGTGTCGTGGCACGGCGCTTTCGCTGCTAGCGGTCGCCGGCGGGTTCGGTCAGTCGCCGGTATCGGTACACGCGCAGGACTGCAAAATCACGGTCCACGCGTCGCCGCAGATTGTGTACGCAGGGCAGAGCGCGAGCGTGAACGTGCTCGCGGAGTTCCCCGCGGCGGTGTATGCCTTCGCTTCGGCGCAGTTCAACGTACACTCGACACATCCGGCGTGGTCGTTTGTAAGCGGAGGCGTGGTGGTGGGTGACGATGTGCTGAACATCGCCGCGAGTCAAGCGCACATGCCGCAGCAGGGTGTCTTTGCTCATCCGGCGAACCCGTACCGCGTGTGGCACGGTGTTCTGACGCCCACGTCGAACGCGCCAGCACTGATCGAAGTCACGGCGGACCCACTTGGGTTTTCGATGTATCCAAACCGGTTGACCTCATCGTCGGTGGCGTGCGACGCAGACGGCGGGAGCGACTTGGTGTTCGTCAACCCGATCCGCGTCGGGCAGTGGGTCGCGGCACCGGGATCGGGCGTAGAAGTACGGTCGCACGATGATGTGTGGGTGGACGGGCGGATCATAACCGGCGAGAATCCGTCGCCGGCGATATTGATGGGGCTGCTGTTGCCTGCGATACAAAGTGCGAGGGAAGCGGCGACTCGCGTCGGCTTTGACGGAGTGCCGGATACTTTTGCCGCGCGTGTGCAGGTGCGTTCTGGTTCGGATCGTCCGATGGAGTCGCTTGCAATCAACTTCACAAAGATTGAGTACAACGTCGCTCGACCTGCGTTGGGGCTTCGGGCGGAAGTACCTTCGGGGCGAGCGGCCAAGTTCGCCGCATTCCGTGGCGGCGTGCGCGTCGCTGAGGGCGAGATCGATCCGTCTGGTGGAGATGCGCCTCGCGTCCCGTCGATAGCCGTGGCGGAGGTGCCCGCGCAGATCGGCGCATCGGTGGAGGGCGGGCTGGTGTACAGCGGGGAGTCTGGGGGTATGTTGATGAGTTGGAACTTGCGGTACGACCGGCCAATCATCGCGCAGGCACGGGGGCGCGATGGCAGAGCCGTTCCGATCAGCATCGACCGGATCGAGGTTATCGCACCGGTTGTGGATGATCAGAACCGAACCCGTAGCAAGCAAGATTACGAGCAGGTCGGTTTGGGAGCCATCACCTTCGAGGCAACCGGCGTGCGGAGCATGTGCCTGACGCCGTCACAGCCGCGGTGAGAGCGATCGACCATCAAGAGCCAATCGGCACCGGAGTCTACCTAGTAGGCTTCGGTGCCGATTGTCGTTGGTGTCGACCGAGTGTTTGGACAGGGACCGCATCGGGCGTTACAAGACAAGCTTCGCGTGCACATGCGGATGCTCGCCGACGAAACTTCTTTTGTGTTTCAACGTGACGGACGCCCCGCAATGTCGTCCATAAGACAAGAGGTAGTCGCACGCGCCGTACGGAACGTTGACTCGAACGGGCTGCGGTTTACCCAAAGTGAAACAAGGAGTCGGAATATGTTCCCCTGTCAATCGAGGCGCCTCGGCGTTGTGTCAGTCGTTGGACGAACGGCGGCAGCCGGGTTGTTAGTTGCGATCGCGGCATCCCAATCTACCCACCTCGCGGATGTTCACGCCGCACAGCCGGCAGGCTCTCTCACTCCCTTGCCGAAACCCGTACTCGGGAATGTCAACGGAGATCCATCATCCGGCGCACCTCGCGGCGGCGGGAACGATGAGTGTGCATCGGCAACCCAGGTCGCTGGAAGTCCGGTGACGCTGCTCCAGAATGCGAACAATGCGACGACCGGCACGGCCGGGCAGGGGAACGCCGCGTGCCTCGCGTTCGGAACCCGCAACATCAATAACGACGAATGGTTCATTTGGAATGCCAACGCAACGGGCGTCGCAGTGCTGCGGTCGTGCGGCGGGGGCACGATGGATACCAAGGCGGCGGTGTGGGACGGTGCCGCGTGCCCCCCGACTTCGATCGTCGCGTGCAACGATGATTCGTGCAGCACGCAGAGCGAAATGTCCTTCGTCGTGTTTGCGGGGAACGCCTACTTGATCCAACTGGGAGTATTCCCCGGTGCCACACCGGGCAGCGCGACATGGACGCTCACCGGCCCCGCGACGCCCGAGGGTGCGGACAGTTGCGCCGGCGGCACGCTTATCAGCGGCGACAGCGGCACGGTGGCGA
>JBGSIF010000056.1:0-1595 GCA_041742635.1 Phycisphaerales bacterium | reverse complement strand
ATCCGCGGCGTCCGGAACGCTTCGAGCCCAGGCTGGTCAAACGCCGACGCCACCGCCCCTACCCGCCGCTCCGCTGGCCCCGCGCCGACGCCAAACGGTACTACCTCGCCAAACACGCCGGGCTTATCTGAATGGCATTCGACTTTTGAGGCCGACTTCAGTGTCTTGAGTTTCGTCGGGCCAACGAATACACCGAAGTCCTCGTCAAAAAGCACGGGGACTTCGGTGGCACGACTTCCGGGCCACCCACCTCTTGTATTGCCCCCATCGCCCTCTTCCCCAATCCCTTCTTCCAAGTCCCGTCCCCACTCACTTCTTCCCCCCAAAGTCCTCCGCGTCCTGCGTCGCGCGCAGCACTTCTTCGATCGTCGTGAACCCCTGCGACGCTTTGATCACCCCGTCCTGACGCATGTTCACATGCGTCGGCAGCGCGGTCCGAAGGATTTCGTTGCGGCTCGTCCGCCCCTCCGTGATCGCCGCCCGCATCGCTGGCGTGATCGTCAGCACCTCGTAGTACCCCACGCGCCCGCGGCAGCCGGAGTTGTCGCACTTGTCGCATCCGCTCCCGGCGAAACTCATGCCACCTTTGAAGAGCCCCTGCTCGTCCTTCGTCAACCGGTGCCGCACTGCCTCGGTCAGTTCGATCGGCTTCTTGCACACCTGACATATCTTCCGCCCCAGCCGCTGCGCCACGATTCCTTCCAGCACGCTCGCCACCAAGAACGGCTCGACGTCCATGTCCAATAGCCGCCCGATCGCGCCCGCCGCGTCGTTGGTATGCAGCGTCGAGAAGATCAGGTGCCCCGTCAGCGCGGCCCGCACGGCGATATCCGCCGTCTCGTTATCTCGAATTTCCCCGACCATGATCACATCGGGGTCTTGCCGCAGAATCGCCCGCAGCCCCGTCGCGAACAACAACCCGCGCTCCGGGTTCACCGGGATCTGGTTCACGCCGTTCAACTCATATTCGACCGGGTCTTCGATCGTGATGATCTTCAAACTCGGGTCGTACAACTTCGTCAGCGCGGCATAGAGCGTCGTCGTCTTGCCCGAACCCGTCGGACCCGTCACCAGCACCATCCCGTGCGGCAGATCAATCAGCCGGTCCATCTCGCGCCGGTCGTCCTCCCGCATCCCCAGCGTCTTCAAATCCAGCGTGATCGCTTCCTTATCGAGGATTCGCATCACCACCGACTCGCCGTAGATCGTCGGCACCGTGGACACACGGATATCGACCTTGCGCCCCTCGAACCGCAGCGTGATGTGCCCGTCCTGCGGCACGTACCGCTCCGCGATGTTCATCCCCGCCATGATTTTTACGCGGCTTGTGATCGCCGGCTGCAAATGCTTCGGCGGGGACGTCTGCTCTCGCAGCACCCCGTCCACACGATATTTCACCGCCAACTTCCGCTCGAACGGCTCCACATGGATATCCGACGCTCGACCTTTCACTGCTTCCAGAATAATCAGGTTCACCAGGTTGATCAGCGTGGGCTGCTCGGCCATCCGCTGCACGTCGTCCGCGTCCACCGCTTGCAGGTTCGACGACAGGTCGTCGTCCCCCGCCGACCCACCGCCGGACAGCCGCGCCGCCA
>JBGSIF010000055.1:0-19853 GCA_041742635.1 Phycisphaerales bacterium | reverse complement strand
ACGCCCGCCCCCCCCACGCCCAGGCCCCCGAACCCGCCGACGCCGAACATCACCACGAACGGCGAGGAAGGGGGGCCGCTGGTGTCGCCGCGTTTGCCGGTGATGACGTACTGCGCGCTGGGGGTACCGGCGGGGAGGCTGGCGTCGGTGTACGCCTTGGTGCCGACGGTGTTGAGCAACATGAAGGCTGACTCGCCGTCGAGTTTGCGCTGGATGGTATAGATGGTGCCGGAGGTGCCGCGCGGGTTGGCGGCGTTCCAGCGCAGGGTGATGGAACCTTCGGGGTTCAGGATCGCGCGGATGTTCGTGGGCTGCGCGGGCGGGGGGGCGGGGGACGGGGGCTGCGGAGCGGGGATCAGCGCGGCCTCGTACACAACATTGGGCTTCGGCTGGTTCTCGGCGAACGCTTTAATAAGACGCAAGGTGTCCCCCCCCACCCGGCGGAGGTCGCGCACGGCGTTCTGGGCGCGCATCGTCGCGGCCCGCTTGGCCTCCTCGGCGGCGAGTTGATTGTTATATTCGCTGCGCGCCGTCAGGTACGTGGTGCGAAAAAGAGCGGCCTGCGCCGTCGTCAAGCCGATTTGAGCAGCCACGTTCACCCACTGATCGTCGTGCGCATCGGCGAAGTCGAGGAGGTCTTGGACGGTCGTTGGCAAGATCGACATGTCGAGTCCTTTCACGGTTTGAGCGGCCGCGTTCGTGAACGGCACGCTGCTGATGAGTTGCGCCGAGGCGCGGCACCGTGCCGCCCTCGCACGCTAAAAGTCATCGGCTGCGTGGTGGCGCAGACTCGTGCGCCGCGATGGCTCGCACGGCACCGGGCATAAAACGCGCAGAACCAGCGCGAAATCGACGCGAACTAGGGCCGTGTCAAGCCGGCGTTCGATGTTTTTCGCGCCGAGTTCGGGTACGCGCGTGCCGTGTAAGGTCCGATAGGACGCTGCATGTGCTGAAAAAGTTGGCACGTTTGGAGCAAACGATCCAGCATGTAAGGCAAATGTGTATGCATAGGCTCGAAACGTTGGCACGTTTGTGGCAGATGATCCAGCATGCGCGACAAATGTGTATGCATCGGCTCGAAATGTTGGCACGTTTGGAGCAGATGAGGCAGCATGTAGAACAAATGTATAGGCGTGTGCCCGGATCGTTGGCACCTGCGGGACACGGCGTTGCGTGCCACCGGATGCTGCTTTTGAGCTTCCGGTGCTCCCGCGGCAACCCCCGGAGCACCGGATGTGCAAAGCCACATCCGGTGGCACGTGTATCCGGTGCCACCTGCCCACCTGCCCCTTCAGTCTTGTGGCAACCTGTTCATATTGCGGATGCACCTGATCACTATCCAAACAAAGCCGTACACTATGAGTGCAAGCACTGCCATGATGACCAAAGTGCCAATGATAGATGCTTCATTAAAGAGTACAGAAACGCCATTTGCGAGAGCACTATTGCGAGGGTCTTTCGCATCATAGTATACAACTACTACTTGTCCGACAGCGAACTCAGATGTCAAATGTGTTAGTTGGTACGGACTTGCTGCAGGCTTGTAGAAGGCATACTGCGTCCCAGTATACGTCGTGTCTTGTACCTTGTATAAATACTCAAGTTCAAGCATCTCGCTTGGTGGGTATTTACCTCTCGGGTCAGGTTTTCGCAAGATACCAACTTTATGTATGTGCCCGCTACATGATGGAAAATGTTTGCTCCTGACCTGAGTTTGGAGTGAGATGGCGTCGTCTTTAAATATGAAAACAGCAACGAACAGAAGAGAGATCACAGCAATCACTGCTTTGCCTAGTTGTTTATCCAATGGACCAACCTCCGTCATCGTTCCTGTATGCACGGAACACAGCGGTCAGACGTGTATGAGCCGCAAGTGAGGCAATACTGAGCGGCAAATGCAATGTTCCAGTTCCACGGGACACTGAGCCTTAACCTGAACCTGAACCTGAACTGAATCTAACTCTTCTGAATATCGTACTCGCACGGCGGGTGGCATCGGGCGAAGCGATCGTATCCGCCGTGCCACCACCCGGAGTCTTTGAGAATGCCATTCAGTTAGAGAGAGTTTGAGTGGAAAAACCCGCACCACGCTCCAGGAATGAGGATTAAATCGCTCGATTCATCGCTAACTGAATGGCATTCGAGTCTTTGACGGGTGGTGCGGAAGGCGAACGATTGGGATGAAGATCCCGAAATCACGCCAGCCACCCGCACCGGGCATCGAAGACGCTGCCCGGTGGCACGCTGGTCTCGTGCGTAGGGGGAAGTCACACACTCACCGTCTTCACGCTCGGCGAGACGAGGAACTCGGCATCGCTCTTGGCTTTGACTTCTTCGACCGTGACGCCGGGGGCAACCTCGATCAGCACGAACTTCGAGTGGGACTCGTCGAACTCCATCACGCACAGGTCCGTGATGAGCATGTGGACGCAGCGCTGGCCGGTGAGCGGGAGGTTGCAGGCGCGGACGAACTTCGCCCCCCCGTCCTTCGCGTTGTGCTCCATCGCCACGACGACTTTCTTCACGCCCGCGACCAGGTCCATCGCGCCGCCCATGCCTTTGACCATCTTGCCGGGGATCATCCAGTTGGCGATGTCGCCGCCTTGTGAAACCTGCATGGCCCCCAGGATGCACAGGTCGATGTGCCCGCCCCGGATCATGGCGAACGAATCGCTCGACGAGAAGTAAGCCGCCCCGGTGCGGGCGGTGATCGTCTGCTTCCCGGCGTTGATGAGGTCGGGATCCACATCCGCATCCGCAGGGAACGGGCCGATGCCGAGGAGGCCGTTCTCGGATTGCAGCCAGACGTCCATGCCTGCGGGCACATGGTTGGCCACAAGCGTGGGCATCCCGATGCCGAGGTTGACGACAAAGCCGTCGCGGAGTTCGCGGGCGGCACGCTTGGTGATGTCATCGCGGGTGAGGTAAGGGGGGGGCATGAGCGAAGGATATCAGGGTTACGGGTTGACGAAGAGATCCACCGGCGACTCGCTACACACAGCGGCGGCCCGAGCGTACGCGGGGCGGGTGGGTCGGGGCGGGGGCGGGGGCGGGGGCTAGCGCCGCTGGGCTTCTAGGCGGTTCACGAACGTGCGCATGATCGCCATGTAAATCTCGTCCTTATAGACCTGGTCCTCGTAGCCGGCGTCGACGCTGGGGTTGTCGTTGACTTCCATGACCATGTAGCGCCCGTCGATCTCTTTGACATCCACGCCGTAGAACCCGTCGCCGACGAGGTTGGCGGCACGCATGGCCAGAGCGGTAACGGGAGCGGGTGCGTCCTCGATGTACATCGCCTCGATCCGGCCGAAGTCACGTTCGCCTTGCTTATCGACGCCGACGATCTGCCAGTGCCCCTTGACCATGTGGTACTTGCAGACGAAGAGGGGCTTGCGGTCCAGCACGCCGACACGCCAGTCGAAGTCGCTGGGGACCCATTCCTGGGCGAGGGCGAGTTCGGAGTCTTCGAGGAACGCCGTGAGTTTGGTGCGCAGTTCCGTCGGTGTCAGGGCTTTGGTGACGCCCTTTGAGAAGGAACTGTCGGGGCGTTTGAGCACGCACGGCAGGCCGATGCGTCCGATGACCTCATCGATGTTGTCCTCGTGGGCGACCATGGTGCGCGGAGCGTTGACGCCGTGGCGGTCGAAGAGTTCGGCCATGTACACCTTGTTCGTACACTTGAGGATCGACTCGGGATCGTCGATGACGACCATCCCCTCGGCGGCGGCGCGGCGCGAGAAGCGATAGGTGTGATGATTGACGTACGTGGTTTCGCGGATGAAGAGTGCGTCGAACTCGGCGAGCCGCCCGTAGTCGTCCTTACTGATGATCTCGGGGTCCATGCCGACGGCCTTGGCGGCTTTGATGAACTTGCGGATTGTTTTTTCGGTGGAAGGCTTCTCGGTGGCGTCGGGATCGTGCAGGATGGCGAGGTCGTAGCGGTACGCGGTGCGCTGGCGCGAAACGCGGAAGGGTTTGTTGAAGTGCTCCTTGGCGCGGTCGAGGACGAAATCCTTGTGACTGGCCGGGATCTCGCTGGTGGCGATCGGGCGGATGCTCTCGATCTCCCAGTGATCGTTGCGCCGAAACGTCGCGCGAAGGAACGGCGCGGGGAATGCGTTGAATAGCGCTTTGCTGAGCCGGTCGTAACGGCGGACGAGGTTCCGCCCAAAGTACACCGTGAGTTCAAACTTCTTGGACTTGATACGTGCCAGGCTCTCCTGGATCAGTTCTTCCATCTCCTCGGACGCGATGCGGACGATCGGGGAGAGTTTGACATCTTGAAATGTAGCGATGGAGGGAAGGGGCTTGTGCCCGCGTGCCGCGGCAAGGAGCGAGACGTAGTAGCCCAGGGTTTGGTACGAATACGAGCGGCAGAAGTTGAAGACCTTCGCCGATCGCATCTGGCTGTACTTGGGGTCGAGGAGGTACTTCTTGGCGGGGACCACCTCGACGCCGCGGGGGACTTTGAGGGGCCAGGACTTGGGGTTTTCGAGCACGATCAGCACGCCCATGTGCGGCCCCCTGTTCGTAGAAGGTGGGCCGGGTGCCAAAGCCGAGCGGCGAGCGACCGGAGCGCACACCCGTGCCGAAGATCAGCCAGCGGCGGCGTACTCAGAGGGTCGGGGTCGTCGGCGGTGCCGGGATCGGGCATTGATGCAGGACCGGCATCGGCACCGACGCCAGCCAGCGACGCAGCGGATGCAGCGCCGTGCCGACGAAGGATCGTCGGACGCACGGAGCGGGTGAAGTAGATGGGTCGCGGAGCAGATGGTCGTGCGCGATTCATGGGAGCCTGGGTCCCGGCGAGCGATCGCTTCGATAGAAGCGAGAGATGGAGGGTTCGCTCGGCGACGAGTGTAGGCGTTGGACACCATCCAGGCTCCATGCAAGCGTGCCGGCGAGACGAGGAGAGTCGTCCTGTCAACTGCGCTTAGCGGCCTCGGAGTGCCGTTATCACTTCGGCGCGGCGGTTTGGCAAGGTCGAAAAAATCGCGGACGCCGCGACCAGCACATCGCACCCGGCGTCGCGGATTGCGGCGGCGTTATCTGGTTTCACCCCGCCGTCGATCTGCACGCGCTGAGTTGGTTGCGCCTCGTCACTCAGCCGACGGGCCTTGCTCAGGACGTCGGGGATAAACGCCTGCCCACTGAAACCGGGATTCACCGACATGACAAGGAACAAATCGGCCGCGTCGATGAACGTCAAAGCCGCCTCAACCGGAGTCGGCGGGTTGATTGAGATACCCGCCGTAAGCCCGAGTTCGTGGATCCGCCGGATGAGGTCTCGCGCGGCAGGCTGCGGCATCACTTCGGAGTGGAAGGTGATGTGGTCCGCGCCCGCCTCGGCGAACGGGCGAACGAACTTCGCCGGGTCCGTCACCATCAGATGAACATCGAGAAAGGCATCGGGCAAGACCCGGCGTACCGCTTTGCACAAATCCGGCCCCATCGTGAGGTTGGGTACAAAGTGGCCGTCCATTACATCGAGGTGGAGCAAGTCGGCGCCTGCCCCGAGGACATGAGCACAGTCCTCGCCCATCCGGGCAAAGTCGGCGGACAGAATCGAAGGAGCAATCAGCGGGAGCCGCGGCGGATGTGTCAGCAGTGTTCGCATGTGCAGTTCCATAAATGCAATCCGAGTCGTGCGTACACGGTAGGTGCCGAGTAACGTTCGGCGAGAGCAAGCGGTACGCCGGCGGAGTCACCAGAACCGCCACGGGCCGGGGTGGTCCGTCACAGCACGCGGTACGAGTACCTCGCGGATCGATGTCGTGAGGGAATCAAGCCCTTCGCCGGTGCGTGCGGAGATGCACAGTTCGGCACCAACATCCGAACGGAGCGGCTGAAGATCGCAGCGCAGGCGAACAGTGAGAGTACGGGGGTGTTCGCGGGCGATGTCCACGAGCCGCTGCGGAAATGCAGCGCCCGCATCGTGACAGACTACCAATAAGTCGGATCGACGCGCGACGTCGATCCCGAGTAACTGCGCGTCGTGATCGATCGTGCTGATCGGCGAATCGTTGATGCCCGGCGTATCGATGAAGTTCACGACCAGACCACCGAGGTTCAACTGAACCCCGACGTGATCGCGCGTCGTACCGGGTTCGTCGGCGACGATCGCAACGCTCCGGCGCGCCAGCACGTTGAGGAGCGTTGATTTACCCACATTCGGCAGACCGACCGCGACAACACACGGAGGGCAAACAAGTCGCTTCAGGGCTATGGAGCGAACGCGGACTTCTGCTTGCTGTTCATCTGAGAGACGAGCGAAATCGACCGGCGAATCAATACTGAACTGCATCCAACGGCGTGGTTGATCGAGCAACAGGTCGATCGCCAACGGGCTTGCGGCCATGGACAAAACACGCAGCATCGCTGCTTCCATCGGTGTTGACGCTTCGGGAAACGCAATGCCGTCGTGATGCGATCGGCTTTGTTGTGGCTGGAGAAGCGGGCCTGTGTATTCGAGTACCGTGCGAGCAAGGTTGCAGGGAATCACGCCGAGGGAAGCCAGCCATTCAGAGAGCCGGCGATGGATCCCCGCACCAGCGTGCGGCGTAATGAAAACCGAGTCGCTCTCAGTACGCCCGCACACACACCAATCGATGCCTCCAACATTGCGCAGCACCGCGGTGTTAGACCTGAAAGGGTGGATGGAGAGTCGGGTGAAGACTTCTTGGGGATCACCTTGGACATGGATCACCGCGATCGCCGCAGACCGTCCTGGTGCAGAGGGTGTATCCCACCGGTAACACAGCGATGAGGAAGGGGATGGCAAGTCCATTCGGTTCAATCCCTCTCGTGCATTTTATAGTTTGGTGGCAACGATCTCGAAGACCGGCGGAGCCATCAGAAAATCGGTATCCGATTGCGCGACTTCATCGAGGTCACGGAAGAGTTGCTCTTGATCCGCTTTGTCGAGGTATCCCATTTCGACGAGTTTAGGGGCGTAGACCCGCCACCACACATCAGGCCAGTGGAACATCGTGTCGCCCGCGCGTGCGAGTCGCTGATGCACGCCGATGTGATCGACATGGAACCCATGAGAAGTGAGGATCCTCGGGAGGCGTCCCATGATGTCGGTGTCGCCGCCGCGTGCGTGCCAGGAGGCGATCGTTGCGGCGACGGCTTTATCGTGCGATTCACGCCGGGGTGCCATCGTCATCGAACGATAGTTAAAATAATCGTTGATACAAAAACGTCCACCCGGCTTCAGGCAATCGGCCACACCTTGCACGACCGCATTAGGTGAAGCAACGAAACAGAGCACCCACCGGGCATACGCCAAATCGATCGAACCGGGCCGCCGCACGACCCGACCAAGCGACTGGACGTCACCGATGGCACCTCGCAGTTGGGGAAGATGCCGCGATGCAGATTGCGCATTGAGGTAGCCGATGTAGTTTGCGGATTCGTCGACGCCCATGACTTCACCTTGTTCACCGACGATTTGTGCGAGGTCGAAGGCCGCGAATCCCGGACCGCAACCTACGTCAAGGACTCTGTCGCCGCGTCGAATGTTCGCTAATCTCCAGAGCGAGTGCGCGGCGTCGGACCACAGTCGGTGCTGCAAGCCGAGTCGTTCAAGTTCATCGCGCCCGGTGCCGAGGACATACTCAGAGGATGGTTGGTTCGATGCGTGAGCAGGTTGATCGTTTGGCATGTTCAACAGTAGATACTGGGATGAATCGAAGAGTGTGGTGTTAGGACGCCAGTTTCGTGTGCACGGGCTTTCGTGTGTGGTCACATAACGGAGATGGGTTGGCGACGTTGGTGCTAACGGTACTGTTCGGGCAACTTCGCACGCCACTTGCTCGCTTCATCTGGCCGTTGCCGGGCTTCGCATAAATCAACCAGCGATCTCCGGAGCGGCACAAGCCGTTCATCGTTCTCTCCAAAGATGCGTGCCAAATGTGACTCGGCCTGCAAGAACTGATCGTGCGCCTCTGGCAGAAGTTTGGCACGGAACAGACTTTTTCCGTATGTGTATCGATAGGCCGCGATCGTCCAGTCGCCCGGCTCAAGGACTTGTTCCGCGGCTTGAACGAGTTGTTTGGTGAGCGGCATCGCTTCGTCAAATCGCCGCTGTAACTGGAGTGCGGTGGCGTAGTTCCCGATTGCCGCAAGTTCACTTCGGCTCGGCAACACGCCTGGAACAACGGCCAGTTCATATGCCTCTTTGAAAGCGGCCGCCGAATCTTCAAGGTTGCCTTGCTGTCGATGAGCCGCACCGAGGTTCCCGAGCACCCGAATCAGCCCATCGCTCTTTGGCGTTTGCCCTTGCCGATGCAGGTCTACGACTGATTGCAGCAGAGTTACGGCGGCATCGACCTGGCCGTTCTTCAACATGCATGTGGCCTTAAGGTTTAGTGCGGCCAGCAGACCGGGGTGTCCAGGTTTAAATATCTGCTCCGCAAGCGGGATAATTTCATCGGCGAGTTTCGATGCTTCTTCATAGTTCCCGGCATCGTACAGGTCATTTCCTAGCCCGACGAACCAGATCACGGAGCGTATCGATGTAGGGCGACCAGACGCACGGTGCGCTTCAACGATCGAACGCTGCGCTTCCACTGCCTTCGCGTACTCACCATGCCGCGAGTGTAACTTTGCAAGCGTGTAGCGTGCGTTGAGAGTCGTCGGATGAGTCGGCCCGAGTGCCTCGCCTCGTTGTAAAGCCACGTACTCGGCAAGTGCGAGCGCCTCGCGCAGGCGAGATACATCTGCGTACATCGCGCCGAGCGAACTTGCAAATATGATGCGTAGTTCTGCCGTATCTGCATACTGACGTTTAATATCATCCCATACTGATGCCGCGAGTTCGAGTCCTTCCGATGACTTGCCATACTCGGAAAGCAGCATGTTGAGATAGGCGTGCGAACGAATCGTTTCTTCGTGCAATGCGCCGAATGATTGTTTATGAAGCTCGTACGCGCTACGGAGATGTTGCTCTGCTTTGTTATATTCCGCGAGCGAGCGGTACGTCTGGCCGATCGCTCGGTGGATCGCTCCACGCACGTGCAGTTGGGTCGGCATCGCCTCGAGCAGGTCTCGTTCGCTGCGCTCGAGTGCTTGGAGCACGGTTACGTCGCGACCAAGTTGTTCGTCCGGATCTGGTGATTTTACGATACCTTCAAGAAACTCATTAAGACCTTTTGATATGTCGAGGCTCGACTGGACTTGTGCGAGCGCCGTGACAAGGTCTTGTCGCTTTTTTTCGACATCATCCCGTGCAAGATCGGCGGCATGTGCCTGTGATATCGCCGCCAGCAAGCCGATTGCGAGCGCAACGAACGACGCCGCGGCACTTCCCACGAGTGCCTTGTTGCGCTTTGCGAACTTGCGAAACTGATACCACGTACTGGGTCGTCTCGCAACGATCGGTTCATCTCGCAGCGAGCGGCGTATATCGTCGGCAAGTTCTTTGGCGGATTGGTACCGTCGATCAGGCTCCTTGTCCAAGGCCTTCCCGACGATCGTTTCAATGTCGCCCCGATACTCCCGATCGAGATTGCTCAGCGACGTCGGCGTGTCTTCCCGAATGATGCGGATTGCTTCCGGTATCGGGTGCTGGTTGACATCGTGCGGCAACTTGCCTGTCAATAGTTCATACAATATAACTCCGAGAGCATATACATCGGATCGCGAGTCCACTTTCCCCGGTTCTCCTTCGACCTGCTCTGGACTCATATAAGCAAGTGTACCGATCAGTTGCCCCGCATGGGTGTGCAGCGTTTGCGAGCGTGTGTCCGGGTCGGTCAGCCTTGCTACACCGAAATCGAGCACTTTCGGCTGCCCGGTCGTGTCGACAAGTATGTTCGCGGGTTTCAGGTCACGGTGAATAACGCCTTTCTGGTGAGCGTGCATGACCGCGTCGCATACCTTGCAGAACAATATAAGTCGTTCGTGGACATTCAGCCGTCGCTGTTTGATATATTCGGTCAACAGCGGCCCGTCAACAAACTCCATCGCTATGTATGGCTGTGCGCCCATGCTACCGACCGCGGTGCCTGCCTCGAAGATCTGAGCAATACCGGGGTGCTGGAGCAGCGCCACGACTTGCGCTTCTTGCTCGAAACGACGCAGCATCGCACTGGATGCGGTTCCGGGCTTGATTACTTTCAGCGCGACACGTCGCCGCGGCTTCTCGCTCTCAGCAAGATAGACCCGTCCCATGCCACCGGCGCCCAATACTTTGAGTATCGTGTAGTTACCGATGCGCGCGGGCGTCACTTCGTCTTCGCTGTGAAGCAGAACATGGCCCACGCTCGATAACGCGATCGGCGGTGACTCCAGAAAGTCGTGGGCTCGTTCGTGTGACTCGATCAAACGATCGAGTTCATCCCTGAGTTTCGTGCCCTCTGAGCAGACTTCATCGAGATACCGCCGCCGCTCATCCGGCGTCAGCGAAATGGCAACAGCAAACAATTCCGGCGTACTTGTTGACTTATGATTCACAGCACGCTCCTAACTCGCCACGCATTTGCTTCGGCTTCTCTACCCGTCGCTTCCAACACTGTCGCCAACACGGCGGCGGCGGCCTTACTCCGTTTCACTCGCGGACCGAGTGACGCTTCGTATGCCGTATGCGCCGATGCCGCGAATTGCTCGGCTTCATCGTAACGCCTCAACTCCACCAGCGCTCTTGCAAGTTCGAGCTCAAACTTTGCAAGGTCAATGTTTCCGCGTTCGATGCTATCGCGGGCGAGGGCCACCACCCAACGCATGGTCGCCGCCGCCTCTTCGGCGCGACCGAGAACCCGGAGACACGCCGCATGGTTGCAACGCGAGTTCAACGTGGATCGGTGGTCCTGCCCGAGCAGGCGTGTCCGTGCTTCAACCGTCTCACGTAGCAACAACTCGGCGGTGGCGGCATCGCCCATGTCAAGCAGGTCGGTCGCAAGATTGTTCTTCGCCATGAGTGTCGCCGAGTTGTCTGGCCCGAATGTTTCGAGCGACAACGCAAGAAATCGTCGTCGCATGACCACAGCGCTGGTGAGATTGCCCTGCTCTCGCATTGCCGAGGCAAGGTTATTGATTGACACATGTGTTGTTCTGTGTTTCGGGCCGAGTGTACGCTCTGCCGAAGCGGTGGTTGCGATCAGTACTTCTTCCGCCGCCGCGTACTTCTCTTGTCTGTGTAGCACGCTCGACAAGTTGATGTTGCAATCAATCGTCAGCCGGTGATCTCCGCCCAGCACTCGCGCGGCCCGCTGTGACGCCTGCCTCAACATGGGTTCGCTATCATCGAATGCATCTCGCAACTTATATAAATGACCTAGATCGTTAAGGGCTGAAATGTGCTCGAACGAGTCTTCGCCGATATGCCCTCGACTGATCTCGATACCGGCTCGGTAGTGTTGTTCGGCACGGTCCAGGACGCCGAGTTGCTCGTAAGCCCGTCCGATCACGCCATGGAGTTTGGCGAGCACGCGGGGCTTGCCTGCAAACTCCAGCCCCAAGGAATCGGGCGTAGACCTATCAAGCATCTCACGAACCGTTACTTCTCGCTTCTTGCCGACATCTGGGTCGGCCGATTCGAGAAGCCGAGCAAGATAAGTCGAGACCGCCTCGGCAGTTTCCTGCTCCGACGTCGCGCGAGCCGATTCAGCGCTCGCGCGTGCGGCTTCACGGGTTGCTTCACCCGCCGCTTGATTGGCACGCGCCGCTTCACTCGCAGCGCGACCTGCTTCAACCATCGCACGCGTTGCGGCTTTTTTCGCACGGTCCGCTTGCCAGAGTGTGGCTCCAAGGCCTACTGCGCCGCTGACGATGGCTAGGACACCCGATGCGACCCCCGCTCGCCACATGATCCCGGCGATACCAAGCCCAAGGCCCAGGAGGGCCAACCCCGCCGTGAAGACGATGGCTCGGTTGCGCCGAACGAACTTCCGTACGATGTATAGAGGGCTAGGGCCGCGTGCTGAAATCGGACGATCAGCCAGGTAGTTGCGAAGATCATCGCCGAGTTCCGCCGCGGATTGATATCGCTCCGCGGTCTCGCTGCGCATCGCTTTCGAAACAATCTGCTCGATCTCGCCGCGCAACGCTGGATCGTCGGTGGAAACAACTGCGGGCCGTATTTCCCGCACCGCTTTGATGGCGTCTGCGAGGCTGAGCCTCGACACATCATGCGGCAAGCGGCCGCTGAGCAACTGATACAGAATCACACCCAACGAGTACACATCCGCACGGGCATCCACAATCGCCGCATCGCCGCCTACTTGCTCCGGACTCATGTAGGACAGGGTGCCCATGATCTGCCCGGCACCTGTGTGCATGGTCGGCATCGCGTCGCGTGATTCGCCGAGTTCGGATTCCAGTAATCTCGCCACGCCGAAATCCAGCACTTTGGGCTGTCCGCCGATGTCGACGAGAATGTTCATCGGTTTAAGGTCACGATGCACCACCCCGTTGATGTGCGCATGATGTATCGCATCACACACTTTGGCGATCAATCCGAGTTTCTCGCGCACGCCAAGCCCTTGACGCTGGGCATACTCGAGCAGTGCCGGCCCTTCGACGAGTTCCATAGCGAAATACGGCTGCGGACCATGCCCCGTGTCAGCCATGCCAGTTTCGTAGATCGAGGCAATCCCTGCGTGTTTCAAACGAGCAAGTACCTGCGCTTCATACTCGAAGCGCCGAAGAATGGATTGAGAGGCGATCCCAGGCCGGATCACTTTCAGTGCAACCTGCCTTCGAGGCGATACCGACCTTGCTCGATACACAATCCCCATTCCCCCCGCGCCGAGGATTCCCAGTACCTGAAACTTCCCGATCTGCTTCGGCAGAACCTTGGGGATCAACACATCTGCGTAAGCGTCTAGCCGCTCGGTTGAAAGTGGCTCCACTTCCAAAAAGCCCGATGCTTCATCAGCACTGCGCAACAGGGTCTGGACATCTCGTTCGAGCGTTTCATCACCAGCGCATTGACGCCGGACTTCGACCGTGCGGGGGCCGTGCTCCAGCCCGATGACAGCGGCAAAGATGTCCTCGGCATGTTTTCTTCGATCAATTGGCACGCTAGATGCTAACCACTTCCGCGTCATCCCGCCGCGGTGGCGTGCCGCCTCGGCTCGGCTTGGTGCTTTGGCAGCAGCATGACCGATATCTCGTTGCGCAGGCGTGACCTGTTTGGTTTGACACCACACCAAACCGTGCGTCGCCCGCGACCGAAGCGGCTAGTTTCTGTCTCAATTTTCAGGTCAACGGGCGCAAGTGCTTACCAACGGCGGTCCGATAGGCCATCATCGCAGGCACAAGCCCTGCCAAACATGCCAGAACCAGCGTCCCGGCGCAAACGGGCACCACCCATTGCGGCGAATACGTCGGTATGACGACCATGCCGAGTCGGGCCTTGAGCGCGCCCGAGATCATGACCCCCGCCAGCAGGCTCAGCACGCCGCCCGAGAAGACCCCGAGGACGCCGATCAACGCCGACTCGGTCAGCACCAGCCCGAACACTCTGGCCTGACTACAACCCAGAACCCGCAAAATCGCGATCTGCCTTCGGCGCTGCTCCATCGAGTTGTACAGCGCGAGCATGATTGCAATACCGCTCGACACGACTACCGCCGCCGCGATAGCAATCAGTATCTGATTGATCCCACCGACGATCTGGAACAGTTTCCGAATTTGATCCGAAGGCGATGCAACCGTGATGGACTTGTCGCGTCGAAGGGCATCGAAGACGGTGGGGAGGAAGGCCGAAGCATCTTTCCCCGGCCGCGCGGCGACCCGCATCAGAATTCCTGTGATCAACCGGTCTTGCTCTTCGAGATCCGCCGTGCTCATCGGTGGCTCGTCGTGATCATGGGAGCCGTGGTCGTGCGCCTTGCCGGCCGACGCGTCTTCACGCTCCTTGCGGTCAAACGCGTGCAATATCCACGAACTGTTGAGGTTCATAAAAATAGCCCGATCGTGGCTCGTCCCCGTCGGCTTGAGTACTCCCACGACCTTGAACTTGAACTCGTCGTGAACGTGTGGCTTGATCACGGGTGCCCCGCCCCCGGATCCGCCCAGAGAAAGTCCGCCGCCATCGCGCGACATCGGCGAGCCATGGGTCAGCACCATCTTGTCCCCGACACGCAGGTTCGCGCCACGGGAGGCAACGGCCCCGACGACCACCTCAAACTCCTTGGTGAAGTACGATCCCTTATCGAGTTCCCATGCTTGGTCGGGGGCCGGTTTGAACGCGGTAAAAAACTCGTCGGTTGTCGCCAGCGTTGGAAACCCTTCGTAACTGTCTCCTTGCTGTACCGGCACAGCCCATTCAAACGGGAATCGCCGTGACAGTTCCTCGTATTCCTTCCATGTGAGGGGTGCCTGTGGAGGTTTGGCGTAAAACAGCCCATTCAGGACCGACTCCATGGCCGAGCCGTCCTTGCTCACAAGCAGGTGCATGTTACCCGAACCGCGCTCGAACGCGCGTTGGCCGGCATCTCGCATCGAAAGCAGTACGAGCATCAGCGCAACCGCCACGGCAACCGTGGCGATCGTCGTCACGGTCGAGAACAATCTGGCGAACATGCTCCGACGGATGATGGTGAAATCAGTAAGTGCCATATGAACTCATCGAAGTTACGAGTGTGACTCCAAATCGCCGCCGGTGGGTGTGCGGCTCATGAACCCGAGCGTCTACTCAATCTTCCGTTGTGAGCCTGCGAGTTCATCAAGCGAGCATACCCGGCCGATCGGCGGCACGAACCGCGCCCGCATACCCGGATCGTGACTGACGCACAGCAGCGCGGCGTTCTTCTCCTGGCACGCCGACTGAATCAGGTCCATCGCCGCCGCGGCATTGTCCGGATCCAGGCTCGCCGTCGGTTCATCGGCCAGCACCAGTACCGGGTCGCACGCCAGCGCTCGCGCGACCGCTACGCGCTGCTGCATTCCCACGCTCTGCTCCTCCGGCGTCTGCGCGGGGTCGGTGATACCCAGTTTAGTCAGTAATGCTCCCGCTCGCGCCGTGTGTTCTCCCCGAGGGATGGACGAGAACATCATCGCGGCCATCACGTTCTCGAGTGCGCTGAACCCGGGCAGCAGATTGAACGTTTGAAAAATCATGCCGATATGCCCGCCGCGGAAGCCATCTCTCGCCGGGCCGCGCATGGCATGAACCACTTGCCCCGCGACCGAGACACTCCCCTCCACCGGCTCGATCAAGCCCGCGATCAACTGCATCAGCGTGCTTTTACCCTTGCCCGATCGGGCCGTGAGCAGCAACTGCTCGCCCCGGGCGACTGAGAGAGACTCGACATTGACCACCCATTCCCTTCGCCCCTCAAGCGTCGGGTAGAAAAAGCGTAGCCCCTGGATCTTGAGTGCTTCCTGATTACTCACGCGTTGCCTCGAAATCCGGACATTGTTGTCATCACTTCGCTCCATTCTTGAGAATTGTACACCTCTCCTCACCAACCGCTCACCGGACTCCATTCGATATACTCTAAAGATATTCCTCCAACGGCTTCCCCAGATCTCGAAACTGCGTGTTTGTAGCGTACCCACCTCAGCCGCATTCGGTGCGTAGGCATCGTGCTGGACCCGCCGACGCGACGGTATCGCTCGCACAACCGTACAGCCAGACTGTCCTGCCGGACCGTGCCACCCCCAACGACCTCGGTCCGCACCCGATGCCACCCGTGCCCGGCCAATGCGCGTTCGACTGCGGATGAACTAAAACGAAGTTTGTGGTGCGGGAATGCCTGCCGGCCCGGTGCTGGCCATACATTAAGAATACGCAAACAAGTTTGCAATAATCGCGGCAAATCTACCCTGAAATAGTGGTATAAATGACGACTAGTAGAATAGTGTTTGTTGCGTGAAGATATTCGCACAAACTGCTTTTCTCTCACTTGAATAACTTAACCATAGGTTTGCAAGGTTCGGGCTGACATATTTGTTGAGGAGTGTAATGTACTCCGGCATGAACACACAGGGGCAGATCGGGGGTGGGGTATCGGGTCGTGGGCGTCGTGGGGACGTGTGTGGTTCACCCGGAGGAGCCATTGATGGACCGTACTGCGTGGAATGGAATCCAAGTGTCCTTGTCGCCACTTTCATCGTCACCGTTCCGCGGCTGTGTGCGTCGCTCGCGTGCGTTTACCTTGATCGAACTCCTAGTTGTGATCGCCATCATTGCGATCCTCGTGGGGATCCTGCTCCCCGCGCTCGGCTCGGCCCGAAGTACCGCCCGCACCGGGGTGTGCGCGGCGAACCAGCGGACGATCACTCAGGCTGTCACCATTTACTCCACCGATTTCCGTGGGTTCATACCGCCGGGGTATGTCTACGGTGCTGATCAGACCGGGAGTGCGTGGCAATACAGTGATCAACTCCAGAGTCATCCGACACCCGCGAACGGCTACATCCACTGGTCGTTCGCTCTGCTTGGCACCGACGGCGGCGTGCCCGAAGGCGCGTTCCGGTGCCCGCAGGTCTTCAACGGCGGTGCTCCCGCGACCAATCCGGGCGTCAATCCAGAACACTGGGAACGCGACTGGCAGGTGAATGACGTTGGCTCTGGTAATCCGTCAGCGAATCCTGAAGACCGCCAAGCAAAGCGCATGGCCTACACCGGGAACGCCGCGATTTTCCCTCGAAACAAGTTTTCACAAGGGTCTGCACGTCGAAATCAACTCGTGATCATCGACCGCATCCTCTTTCCGGTGCGGAACATCATGGCGACCGAGTTTGCCGAAGTGAACAACTGGCAATCAATCGCCGAGAGCGGTAAGTCAAAGAGTCACCGGTCCATTACGCCGTTTGTGGGCGGCTCCTCGGGTGCCGATGTGTACAACGAACCGGACCTCGGCAACGAACCTCGCTTTTTCTACCCAGAAGAAACCGCGATCCGTCGTCTGGCCGACCTCGGCAACGACCTCATCGCGGACCAGAACTCCACTCTGAACGCCGTCGGACGGCACCATCCTGGTGCCAAGGATCGGGCCTACGGCGGCACCGCCAACTTCGTCTTTGTTGATGGGCATGTCGAGAATATGTCCCTGCTTGATTCGATCCGCCAGAAAAAATGGGGAGATCAGTTTTACAGCCTCACCGGTCGCAACACGAAAGTGGAGAGCGACTTCTAACGAGCGGTTTTTGTGTCGCCCGAGGGGAGAGATCCCGCCGGGCGATTTTATTTCGATAACTTGATTGGTTTCTGAAAGCGTGCTCTTCGGTCGTCGATGCTCGGAGCTTACACCGATTCTGTCGGTCTGTATGCACCACGTTGAGGTGTGACGCAGCGTTCAGAGAGCCGTATCTACCGGCGCGGACTATCGCGCGGCATTGTTGTGCCGCGCTCGTGTGGTGATTCGTGTACGTTCGGCAAACCCCTTTGCTACGAGAGGCCAGATCCATGAAGACATTGACGCAAACCCAGCAGAAACTGTTGATGCTCGCCGCGTGCGGCACACTCGGCGCGATGGCGTCCATCGCCACCGCCCAGCCCTTCCAGATCAACGCGCACGGCGCGACGTTGCTCCAGAACTTCATGGTCGCGCCCGCGGCGACCAATGACTTCATCGACGCCGACCTGAACGGGATCGCGCGCCGGTTCCGCAGCAACCAGCAACTCGCCCCGGGCTTCTCGTTTAACGCGATGCCCCCCTACTTCCCCGCGAACGTCGTGTGGGTACTCGACTACAACGCAATCGGCTCGGTCAACGGCGTGCAGGAACTCGCCACCTGGGGCCGCACCTACGACACCAACAACTTCCATAACACCCCGGGCTTCATCCGCTCCCTCGATCGTCAGCAGTCTTTCTACAACCGGACCCGCTATATCAACAACGGCGTGCAGAGTGATCCGATCTTCAACCTGATGAACCCCGGCGCGATCCCGTCCCGCTCTTCGACCGACGGGCTGTTCACCGCGCAGTACGCCGGTGACGACATCGCTTCCCCCGGCGGAATCACCAACGACATCGCCCCGGTCGACGTCCCCACCAACTGGGCCGCCACCCGCGCTGGCGCGGCGAACTTCAACAAACTCCCCGGGCAGCCCGGCTACGGCAACAACCAGATTCAATCCATCAACAAAGACGGCTCACTCGCTCTGAACGAGTGCTCCGCTCCGTTCGGGCACACCCTGGCTGAACTCGGCACCGCCCGCGTCTTCGGCGACGGCCCGACCAATCAGGACACTGTCTTCGACACCACCATCGCCTACGCGACCGTCGCTCCGATCACCAACTTCGGTACCGGTCGCACCCAAACCACGTTCTCTGAACTCCGCCACCTGTACGTCACCGGACGCACCGCAACCGGCGAGAACCTGATGGCCGTTTCGCGTGACGCCGGCTCCGGCACCCGCAACGCCTTCTACAACTCCCTCTGCATCGATCCCTCCTGGGGAGTCGGCGAGAACATCCGCACCCTCTCTTCCCTCGCCCCCTGGGACAAACTCGGCCAAGAGTTCACCCCGAGCAACAAGGCCGGCACCGGCGGCGTCGAAGCCACCGTCTTCAATCACCGCCTCGCCATCGGCTACGTCGGCGCGGAGCGCGGCGTGCGCAACACCTGGCTCACCGGCGGCCGCTGCGAGATCCTCGGCGTTCGCTTCGACCTGGACCTCAACAACGACTCCGTCCCCGACGGGACCGACTTCGTCCGTCCGACCATCGGCGCGCTGCTCGACAACGGGCTGCGCGGGCAGATCGACCCCTCCACCGGCGTCGCTTACACTGTTGACGGCTGGCGCATCGGCGGCCCCGCCGTCTTTGCTACCTTCGGTGATCCCCTCTCCAACACCTCCAACAAGGGCGGCATCGGCTGGGGCGAGCCATTCACCGATACCAACGGCAACGGTGGCTACGACGCCGGCGAGCCATTCCTCGACATCGGCACTGTCGATAGCACCGACGACAGCATTAACAACCCCACCGGCGCGGGCAACGGCGTGCGTGACACGATCGCCGAACCGTTCGTCGACCAGAACAGCAACGGGTCTTACGACGTGGGCGAGCCGTTCACCGATCTCGACCGCAACGGCGTCTACAGCGCCCAGGAAACCCGCGGGCTGATCTATCCCGCGATGCGTAACAACGAAGCCGCCGCGTTCCTCAACAATATGACCCGCTCAATCGCGTTCTTCTCCGGCGTCCCCGGCGGCGGCGCGACGACCTTCACGCCCGGCGAGTTCCTCGCGCAGAACTTCATCCTCACCGCGATGCAGGACCGCAGCCAGAGTTCCACAGACCCCTGCAACATTATTCTCAATCCCGAACTCAACCAGGGCCTCCAGACCTTCGCCCGCAATGACGCGGCACAGGTTTACTCCAACATCGCTTACGTCGCTTTCGGTAACGCCACCAACCTCGGCGGTACCGCCGTCGGCTCCCGCGCCGGCAAGGTTCCCACCCGCCAAACCGCCGAGCAGGTCACGATCATCTGCGGCGGCACCGTCCCCTCCAACCCCGAAACCGGCGCGGCCATCCGCTACTCCGACAACGAACTCTCCGCTTCGATCAACTACACCACCCAGGGCGGCGGCACGCTGAACGCCGGCACCAACCTTCCCCTCCGCAACCTCATCGCCGGCGACTTCAACGCCGACGGCGAGCGTAACTGGAACGACATCAACCAACTCGTCGCCGCGTGGGACTCGCGCAACGGCGGGCCGTCGTGGGTCAGCCCCGCCGGCAGCGGCAATCTGCTTGCCGTCGCTGCCGCCTCGGGCATGGCGGTCAACGCCGGTGACGCATCGATCGAAATCCTCGGCGACTTCACCGGCGACGGCAACTTCGACGCCGCCGACGTCCGCTACTGGGCCGACGGGCTCGTCCTCGTCAACGGCAAACTCGACCGCGCCGCCGGCTTCACCGCCGTTGACAATGCCTTCGCCGGCA
>JBGSIF010000054.1:0-1766 GCA_041742635.1 Phycisphaerales bacterium | reverse complement strand
GCTGTACCCGATTCCGACGCGCTGGGAGTTCGTGCATCTGAACATCCGGCACCAACTGCTGCTGACGCTGGTGCCGCTGATGCTGCTAGGGGCATGGCGGGAGTTGGTGCAGTACGCGGCGCGGGCCGCCGAGGGGCGAGTGGGTGATCCGGACGCGCTGCTGCTGGCGAGCGAACTGCTGCAACTGGCGGGCGTGCTGGGTGTGTTTGTGCTGGCCCCGCTCATCATGCGGCTGGTCTGGGACACGCAGCGGCTCGCGCCCGGGCCGATACGGGACCGGCTGATGGGGCTGTGTAAGACGCAGCGCGTGCGAGTGCGGGATGTGCTGGTGTGGCGAACGCACGGGACGCTGATGAACGGCGCGGTGATGGGGCTGTTGCCGCGGGTGCGGTTTGTGCTCTTGACCGATGTGATGCTCGATGTGATGCCGATGCGGGAACTCGAAGCGGTGATGGCGCACGAACTCGGGCATGTGAAGCACCGGCACATGCTATGGCTGGGGCTGACGATGCTCGTCACGATCACGTTCGCGGCGATCGGCATCGGGCTGCTGGCGCACGCGGCGGGGCTGGAGCCGAGCGAGTTGAGTGACAACGGGCCGACGGAGATCGTCACGACGATCGGGACACTGCTGGCGGCACTGGTGGTGTTCGGGTTCGTGAGCCGGCGGTTTGAGTGGCAGGCGGATGCGTTTGCGGCGAAGTGTCTGAGCGGCGCGGCGGGGCCAACGGTGGTGTCCGCCGAGGGGGCGCGAGCGATGAGCGATGCGCTCGAACTGGTGGCGCGTGCGAACCACATCCCTCGGCACGCGCGATCATGGCGGCACGGGTCGATCGCGGTTCGGCAAGCGAAACTCGAAGCCGCCGTGGGTCGATCGATGCGGGGCTTCCCCGCCGACCGTGGGGCACGAATCATCAAGCGGCTCGTTGGGGTGAGCGCGGTTGGGATGATCGCGCTAGGGGTGATGGATGCGATCGGAGGGTTTGGCGGATGAAGTTCGTGAAGATGCACGGGATCGGGAATGACTATGTGTACTTCGACGCGGTGACGACGCCGGGGGTGGAGAAGCGGTTCGCCGCGAAGGTGGCGAGCGCTAGCCCGGCGGGGAAGGCATTGATCCAGCGGATCAGCGATCGGCACCGGGGCGTGGGGAGCGACGGGGTGATCCTGGTGTGCCGACCGACGGCGGCGGGTGTGAAAGCCGGCGCGGACGTGCGGATGCGGATGTTCAACGCCGACGGGAGCCAGGGGGAGATGTGCGGGAACGGGGTGCGGTGCGTGGCGAAGTTCGCGCACGATCGGCTGGGGGTACGAACGACACCGATGCGTATTGAAACGGGGCGCGGGGTGCTATCGATTGAGTATCGCGCGTCGAAGGGGCGGTTGGTGGCCGCGACGGTGGATATGGGTGCTCCGATCCTCGACCTACGCCGCATACCGGTGCTGAAGCGGAAACTGGCATTCGAGGGCGCGCCGCATCATTGGGGCATCGTGGACGATGAAAAACAACTGGGCTTGGTTGGCACGTTCGTTTCGATGGGCAACCCGCATGTCGTGATCTTCGAGAATGGATCAAAGGATTACAACCGGCGTTCGCTCGCGGACGTTGATTTGCAACGACTCGGGCCGCTCATCGAGCGGCACGCGGCGTTCCCGAACCGGATCAATGTTCACTTCGCGGCTCCGATCGGCCGATCGAAAGTCGTGATGCGGACATGGGAACGAGGCGCGGGAGTGACGCAGGCGTGCGGCACCGGCGCGTGCGC
>JBGSIF010000053.1:0-16321 GCA_041742635.1 Phycisphaerales bacterium | reverse complement strand
GTGTTCAAGTCGCTGGATCAAGGGGCGACGTGGGCGCAGGTCGGCGTGAGCGGTGCGCCCGCGACGCGACTGCCGGGGCTGTCGGTGACGGACTTGGCGGTTGATCCGACGAACGCGAATGTGGTGTACGCCGCGGTGGGGCATATTTTCGGTTCGACGCAGAATGGGATCTACAAATCGACCGATGGCGGCGAGCAGTGGTCGAAGCTTGGCGGCGGCTTGCCCGCCAGCACACTGGGGCGGATCAGTCTGGCGGTCGCGCCATCGAACCCGAATCGGTTGTACGCGTTGATGACGACGCCGTGCGACGCGGGGGGTGGCGGTGCGAACGTCGCCGGGACGTTCCGATCCGACAACGCCGGAGTGACGTGGGTGTCGATCGTGTCTGGGGTATCGCACCCTGGGTATGGGTGGTACCTGTCGCATGTGCATGTGCAGCCGACGAACCCGGACGTGGTGTTCATGGGCGGGCTGAACCTGCGTCGATCGACGAACGCGGGGGTGTCGTGGTCGACGGTGACGCCGGCGCACGTTGATATGCACGGGTTCGCATGGACGGCGGACGGCGCGGTGCTGTCGGGGAACGACGGGGGCATGTTCCGTTCGACGAACCTTGGATCGAGTTGGACACCGATCAACAACGGGCTGGCGTTGATCCAGTATTACGCTGGGTTTTCGACGCATCCCACGAGCGTGAACATCATGCTCGGCGGGATGCAGGACAACGGGACCGCCGTGCGCAATATGGTGGGGAACTGGACACACGTAGTGGGTGGTGATGGCGGGTGGACTCAGATCGATCAGAGTAATCCGCAAATCATGTTCGCCGAATCGCAGGGGACGGGGAACATCTCGCGGTCGATCAACGGGGGCGTGAGTTTCGGGTTCAGCGGCGGCGGGATCGACGGCAGCGACCGTAACTGCTTCTTGCCGCCGTTTGTGATCGATCCGAACAACTCTTCGCGCGTGTTCTATGCAACGCACCGCGTGTACCGCAGTGACAACGGCGGGACGCAGTGGGTGGCGATCAGCCCGGATCTGACCAATGGTGCGCCTGCCGCGATCCGATCGCTGGTGATCGCGCCGTCGGATTCAAACTATCTCTATGCCGCGACGAACGATGGGCGTGTGCTGGTGTCGAGGAGTGGGGGAGTGTCGTTTGATGTGGTGAGGACGGGGCACCCCGGCTGGCCGCGCGTGACGCGGGAGATCGCGGTGCATCCGACGCGTGCCGAGACGGTGTACCTGGCGGTCGCCGCGTTTGGGTCCGAGCGTGTGCTGCGGTCGATCAACGGTGGCGTGACATGGGTATCGCTCGCGGGCGACCTGCCAGACGTGCCGGTCAACACGATCGGTGTGGACGCCCGGCCCGCGGCACCGGCGCTCTTCGCCGGGACCGACGACGGTGTGTACATCTCGACCAACGACGGCTGGAACTGGCGGCGCTTCGGGTGCGGGCACCCCCGCATCCCGGTCATCGACCTGCGTGTAGAGACCTTTCGCGACCGCTTGACCGTTGCGACGCAGGGGCGCGGGGCGTGGACCGTGGCACTGTTCGCCGACGCGGATTGGAACCGCAACTACACGACCGACTCCGCGGACTTCTTCGATTTTCTCACCGCTCTCTTCGCCGGTGAGGCGGACTACAACATGTCCGGTACGACGGACAGTCAGGACTTCTTCGATTTTCTGGTGGCATTCCTGAGCGGGTGTTGAAACGAGGGGCGATCGATGCGCGGTGATCGGCCGTTCAATCAAAGCGGAAAACGCCCTTGCGGTAGGCGTAGATGTACGCCACAACGCTGGTGAACAGGAAGAAGAGGATGCGAGCGAACCAGATGGCGGCGGTCTGCGTCCCCTGCTCCAGGTTGCCGAACGTGGTCGCCCATGGGTAAAGGAAAATGATCTCGATGTCAAAGACGAGAAAGACCATGGCGATCAAATAGAAGCGGACGTTGAAGCGTTTGCGCGCGGTGCCGATGGGGTTCATGCCGGACTCGTAGGTGCCGGACTTGGTCGCGCCGTCGCGCCGGGGGCCGATCAGGCGTGAGCCGACGACGTTGATCAGCCCGAAACTGATCGCCATGGTGATGAGGATCATCACCGGGATATAGGCGGCGGTGTCGAGGGCGAGGGTGAGTGAAGAGTTCAGCATGTGCGGTATTAGCGTAGGCGGGCGGTGGTTCAGGAATCGAGCCGAGTCTGAGCGTGGCGGTGGGCAAACGGACGTCAGACATCGCTCCCGAAACCTACGACGAGGGCGAGGAGGGTGAAGACGACGGTGTTGTGCAAACAATGGGCGAACATGCAGGGGATGAGCGAGCCGCGGTGTGCTCGCATGAGGGCAAACGCCGCGCCCAGCACGCCGACGAGCATGAGTTGCTGGAACATATACCCGTGCATCGCTGCGAAGGCGAGCGAAGACAAGACGGCGGCGACGACGCTGCCCGCCTTGCCGCGCAGGAAGCGGTAGACGCACCCGCGGAAGATAGTTTCCTCGACGAGTGGTGCCCAGACGGAAGCGAGGAGGACGACCATGGCGAGTTGGAGCGGGCCGCCGGAGGCAAGCCCGGTGAGGCGGTCTGTGGAGGGCGGTGCGGGCGTGTGGCCGCTGATGGCTTCGTAGAGCAGCATGAGGAGCACGACAAGCAGCGCGCAGAAGACGTACACAGGCAACGTGGCGAGATAGGCCAGGAAGCCGAAGCCGATTTCGTGGGGGAGGCCGCGTCCGCGGTGCCAGCCGACGAGGGCGCGGAACATACGCCAAGGCATCCCACGAACGACGGGCCAGAAGAGCACAAGGACAAGCACCCACTGGGAGAGGAGGACGAACCAGAGGGGATCGATCCCGAGTTGCTGATAGGGCATGAGGTCGCGGAGGAGGAGCAGCGCGAGGAACCCGGCGATAAACAGCCCAAACGTTTCCAGCCAGACGCGCCCGCTGCGCAGCGCGGGCGAGAGTTCGGGGTAATCGTCGCGCCAGGGCGTGGGCCAGCGCGGGAGTTTCCCGCTGGCGGCGAGTACGACCCCGGTGATGAGCAGAACGAACCCTGTGAAGAGCGAGAGCAGCACGACGCCGCCGAAGACGGTGAAGACGACCATGAGTGCGGTGCCGTGAGAGGCGGAGATGCTACGGAAGTCGGTGAGAGCGGCAGTGGGAGGGGGAGTCCCAAGGGGAGAGGCAATTGATGCCGATGAAGCGGATGATGGCGTTGCCGGTGCGGGCGATGAAGTCGAGGTATCCCAGGCCTGCGGCGCGGTCGCGGCGAGTTTGCCGACCCAGCCGTGACGATCAATCAGTGCTTGTACATCAGCATCGGACGGCATGATGAGAGAGGTGCCGTTGGCGCCGGGCTGGTGCGGAGGGGGTGAGATGCCAGAGGTACCGCGCAGCGCACGATCGGTGGCGATGGCGTAGAGGGCGGTGACGGTCGCCGAGTCTTGATGAAGGTCGGATGTAGGCGAGAGTTTGGGTGTGAGCGCATCGAGCCGAGATTTCATCTCGGCGAAGCCTTTGAACTCACCGGCCAACACGGCGGCACGAAAAAGGTCTTGGGCGAGTTCGGTCGCCGCCGCTTGATCATCGACGCTTTTGAGGATCATCCCCGGCAAGTCGTCTGCCGAGGGAGTCGAGGTCGATACGCCGGTCGGTACAGGTGGAGATCCCGTTCCGCGGACGAAGAGCATCAACTTGCCGAGTAGTGAATCGATGGAGAACGACTCAGGACGCACGATCTCGCCGGACTTCAGGTCTGCGAGTTGCTTGGGGTCCATGGGTACGGGGCGCTGCATCAGCACCGTGCCGGCAAATATCAACAGCACGACGACGTAAAGCCAGAAGGGAACACGTGCGGGCCGATCGTTCGTAAGTACCGATGGGCGTAGGGGAACGGTCGGCACGCCGGGGTGCAGCGGCCGGGAGGTCCATGCCGAGGCGGATGGTGGGGGGGTTGACTGGGGTGCATCCATGCCTCAATCATCGGCACGATGGAACGATCGGACCAACCGCCCCAATAGGGCCGCTGGGGAGGTCAATCCCAGATCGCGGTCCAGTCTTCGAGCGCTTTGCCGGACTTGGTGAAGATGCCGATGTAGATGTTGGTGGAAGGTTCTTTGGCGTCTTGTTCATCGAAGAAGAAGACGTCGGGGGTGCGTTTGTCTTCCTTGTTGACATATGCGGGCCAACCGTTATCGATGTCGCCGACGAGTGTGGTTTCAAACGCGACGTGCCCGTCGTTGTAAGCGAGGTTGCCCTGCCATGATTCGCGGTCGCCGTGGATGAGGTAGGTGATGCTGTCGGGGATTTGGGATTTGAGAACGAGCGAGCCTTGGGGGTTGCGAGTCACGCTTTGAATCTGGGGACCACGGTTTCCGATGACCGGCTCGGCGGCGTTGAAGGTATCCGCCCACAACTTGGTACGGCCGCCGAAGGGTTGGATGTGCCCGTAACTCACATTCCCGGTCTTGCCGTTGGCGAAATCGGCGGAAAAGGCTGGATCCCAAAGAGCCATGGCGGGCTTGACCGCGGTCTTGGGCTGATCGAACTCGTAGTTGTCACAGACTTTGATGTTGGGATTCGCTTCGGCGGGGCTGATGCAGATCTCGGGGGAGACATAACCGTTGTACACCAGCATCGAGAAGATGTTTGCGGTCGTGTCCTTCGCGGCGGCGTCGCCAGCGACCGTTTCGCCCGCTTTGTCCACTTTGGACGGGAGTGGGTACTGCCCTTGATTTTGATTCGCCCAGATGATGAAGGATTGCTGGATGCCCCTGACCTGGGTGGCGTCTTTCAACTGCCGCGCGGAGGCGCGGGCCTTGCCGAGGGCGCTGAGCAGGCCAGCGGGCTTCTCGTTCTGGGCTTGCAAACCGTCAAGTTCGGATTCGATCCCGTCGATCTGCTTGCGCATGGTGTCGAGTTGTTTTCGGATGGCTTCGATTTTTTTGTCGGTGGCGTCTTCGGGCTGCGACGGTGTTGAGGGTGATGCCGTGGCGGGTGTGTTTGTTCGGATGGAGCCAAGCCCCATCGAGACGCTTGCCACGGAGGCGCCGACACCGATGACCCCGACGAGAGCGAGGAGTTCGACGACGGTGAAGCCGCGACGGATTGATTTGATGTTCATGCCGGTCCCCTTTGCAGCGCGCAGCCCGCCCCGATAAGGATGAAAAGTAGTACGGATTCGCACTGCCCAAGTTGCACCGCCAGATCGGCTAATTTGAAAACTTGGTGATTTCGGTGGCAAGGAAGGCGCTTGCCTTGTCGGCTTCGATGATCTCTTTTTCTTTGGACGTTATTTTTTTATTGAGTTGCCGCCGCTTGGACTCCATAGCGGCGTTGCTTCCTTGGATCCCGGCGATCTCGATTTCCAGTGACCGGATCTCGCCCCGGAGTTCTCTGACTTTGAGGTCGATGGAGCGCCGGGTTTCGCGGAGGGTAGTGGTGTACTTTTTGGCGATCTCGCGGTTCTTCTCGGGTTGATGACGGATGATGTTGATGTGCTCCATCTTCTCGCCGCAGGTCTTCGCTACCGTTTCGGTTTCATTGAACTTGCATCCGCTGATCTTTGGCCCGAACTTGGTCTGCTCTTTTTCGAGTTGTTTGTTGTAGAACTCGCGTGCGAGGTCGATCGCCGCCAGCCATTGCTCTTTTGATTTGAGTTTGGGAACTCCGTCCGTGCCGTCTTTAGGCGATTGGACGGCGGCAGTTTGCGCCACGGCGGCTTTCAAAGCTGTGCCGCGTTTGTCGGTTCCGCTTTTCGCTGCACTGAAACGCTGGTTGGCTTTCACGAGGCAGTTTTTAGTGCCCGACCGAGCGGTCAGGATACCGGCCATGAGTTTGAGTTCGCGGTTGCGTTCTTGATCCTTATTCACGCGGTCGAGCGTGATATCGTCGAGTGTCTTGATGGCCTCGTCGAACTTATCGATTTCAAAGAGTTCGAGTGCTTGTGCGGCCGCGTCGTCCGTGATTTCAAGCCCCAGCGAACTGGAAAGGTCCGGCCCGAGTTCCAGCATCCATGCGATTGACTCGGATTCGGTCTCGGTCGAAAGCGGACCTGTGGCGAGCATCGTGGGGGCGAAAACAACCGCCGCGATGGAGCACAACACAGACGGACGAAGACGACGAAGCATGATGAAAGCCTCCCTCAGAACGAGTACATTTGGCCAGCCGCGCCGGCCGGTTTGGCATAATACCAAATCCCAGACGGAGCGACAACACTAACACGATTCAAACAAACTTGCAAATCTAGTCGCTTATGGGAAGTAGATTATTGGTCGATCCAGATATCCGTGGCATACTTGGCATCCGCGGGTGTCCATTCGTCGAATGTTTGGACACGGCTATGTCAACGCTGTAGTATTGACCGGATCATCTGATCCGATCGTTTTTTGTTAGTGGCACACACGCATACCCACGAGGAGCACACGCACATGACGCATATTCAGAGTCGATTTGGTTTGGGGCGGCGGATCGCGGCGGCGGGGTTGGTGGCCGCAGCCATGCTCGGCGGAGTCGGCTCCGCACCCGAGGCTGCCGCCCAAACGATCGACACCGTGCGTGTCGCCAACGGGCTGTCGAACCCGCTGTACGTGACGGCACCGACGGGTGACTACAACCGTGCGTTTATCGTTGAACAACGTTCGGGAACCACGGGCCGCATCCGCATTCTGAACCTTCCAGGCAACACGCTGAACGCGGCACCGTACCTTTCGATCACGGGCGTTTCGACGAGCGGCGAGCAAGGGCTGCTAGGGATGGCGTTCCACCCGAACTTTCTGAACAATGGGTACTTCTTCGTGAACTACACGAACGCCGCAGGCACGACCATCATCGCGCGGTACCAGGCCAACGCACCGTTCGCCACGTCAACCACCGCGAACGCGGCTTCTGCGACCACGGTTCTGACGATTGCGCAGCCCTTCAACAACCACAACGGCGGGTGGATCGGGTTCGCTCCCGGCGACACCGACGGTCTGCTGTACATCGGCATGGGCGACGGCGGCTCGGCCAACGACCCCAACGGCAATGGGCAGAATATCAACGCCCTGCTCGGCAAAATGCTCCGCATCGACATCGACGGCCCTGACAACACCCCCGGGAACGCCGACGACGATGGGTTCCCCGCGGATGCGAACCGGCTGTACACGATCCCGGCGACCAACCCGTTTGTGGGCGTGGCCGGCGCGGATGAAATCTGGCACACGGGGCTGCGAAATCCTTGGCGCAACTCGTTCGACCGCGCCAATGGGCGACTCTTCATGGCCGACGTCGGGCAGAACGTGATCGAAGAAGTCAGCGTGTCCGCCGCGGGTGTAGGCGGGATCAACTTCGGCTGGCGCTGCATGGAAGGCAACACATGCACCGGGCTGACCGGGTGCACATGCAACGCTGCCACGCTCCGCAATCCTATTCTTCAGTACAACCATGCGGGCGGGGCCTGCTCGATCACGGGCGGGTACGTGTATCGCGGGTGCGCGATCCCGAGCCTCACGGGGCAGTATTTTTATGCTGACTACTGCTCCGGGCAGATTTTCACGAATAACTACGCCGGGAACGGCACGACCCTCGCGGGCGCGTCGGTGAACCGAACCGCGGAACTCGCGCCCGGCGGCGGGCTGAGCATCAGCACGATCACCTCCTTCGGCGAGGACGCCTATGGCGAGATCTACATCTGCGATCAAGCGGGCGAAGTCTTCAAGATCGTGCAGAATCCGATTGTTGATTGCAATACCAACCTTATCGCCGACGCCTGCGACATCCTGCGTAACCCCGCGCTCGACACCGACGCGGACGGCGAGATCGATTCGTGCGAGCGCAGCGCGTGCTGCGTCGGCACGGTGTGTTCGCAAACCACCGAAGCCGGCTGCGCCGCCGCCGGCGGCGTGTGGCAGGGGCTGAATCGCTCCTGCACCGAACCGGGCATTTGCCAGCCCCTGCCCGTCAATGGCGCGTGCTGCCTCCCCGCCGGTTGCCAGATCCTTACCCAGGTGGCCTGCGCGGCTGCGGGCGGTACGTGGCAGGGTGCCGATACCACCTGCGACCCCAACCCGTGTACACCGGCGTGTCCCTGCGATTGGAACACGGATGGCTCGCTCACCAGCCAGGACTTCTTCGATTATGTCGCCGGTTTTTTCAACGGCATGGGCGACTTCAACGAAGACGGCGACACGACCAGCCAGGACTTCTTCGACTTCATCGCGTGCTTCTTTGAGCCGCCGGTCGGCTGCTGATCCCCTGGTTTCTGTTTTATCAATCTGATTCACCATCAGCCCCGGCTTCGGCCGGGGCTTTTTCATTTGGCACCGAGAACGCTGTGAGGGACGTGACATCTTGTCGGAGGTGCGTAGTGAATCGAACAAGCCCGCCCACCGGACGACCGGCGCGATGGACGACGGTTTGGTACACTTGCAGCATGATCTCGCTGACCCGTGATGAATGCCGTGTCCTGGGCGTACTCGTCGAAAAAGCACTCACGACACCCGGGCAATACCCGCTGACTCTCAACTCGCTGGTGCTGGGGTGCAACCAGAAGAACAACCGCGAACCAGTGACCAACCTCGGCGAAGAGCGGGTGTACGACGCGGTGGACGCTCTGCGTAAAAAGGGGCTCGTGCGTGAAGCGATGCTCTCGGGCAGCCGCGTTTCCAAGTTCAGGCACGTTGCACGCGAAACGCTCGGGGTCACGACCGAAGAACTGGTCATCCTGACGGAACTACTGCTGCGCGGCCCGCAGGCGATCGGCGAGATCCGCGGGCACGCCTCGCGCATGCACCCGCTGGAATCGATTGAGTCGGCCCAATCCCTCGTGGATGGCCTGATGCGACGACCTGATCCCGCCGGCCCGATGGTCAAAGAAATCCCGCCTCTCCCCGGCCAGCGTGCGAAGCGGTACGTGCAGTTATTCTGCCCGGACCTGCACCCGCTCGACCACGCACCACGCGGGTCGGCGGCCTCGACCGAAGACGACGAACCCGCTCGTGCCGGTGCCCACGAGGCCGCGGGTGAACTCGCCGCGCGGGTCGCGTTGCTCGAGGGCGAGATCGATTCCCTGAAAGTTGCCATTCGCAAACTCGCGGCGTCGATGGGCGAAGCCGATCCGCTCGATTGAAACCCTACACATCGAAGTTGGCGCAGGCATTCAGCGGTTGGGTTGAGTGGTCCGTGGAAAGGCGTGGGTCGGCTCGCTCGGTGGGGCGTGTGGTGCTAGTCATGCTTCACACGACTCTGAAGAATGCGGGATCGTCGTTATCACCCGCCCCGGATCGTGTATTTGGGCTTTGTTTTGCTCTTGGATTGGATTTGCTGGTAGTATGACCATGACGCCAGGCCCGAGTGTTTGGGACGCCATGGAAGTCGGTGTATGCTCATAATGTGTAGCACCGTCACACGAGCCCAAGGACTGTAGAACACGAGCGACAATGAACACCCCCGCGCCACATGAAGTCACGCAGTTGCTGGCCGCCGTAAACGACGGCGACTCGCACGCCGCCGCGCAGTTGCTCCCGCAGGTGTACGACGAACTGCGCAAACTCGCCAAGTCGCGGATGGCCCACGAACCGACGGGGATGACGTTGCAGCCGACCGCGCTGGTACACGAGGCGTACTTGCGGCTCTTGGGTGACACGAACGTTGGGTGGGACAATCGGGGGCACTTCTTTGCCGCCGCTGCACTGGCGATGCGGCGGATCCTGGTTGATCGCGCCCGGAGTCGCAACCGGGTGAAACGCGGCGGTGGGCGTCCCAAAGTCGAACTCAACGACGCGATGCTCTCGACCGAACCACCATCGGACGAACTGCTCACTCTGGACGACGCGCTGACCAAACTCGAGGCCTACGACAAACGCAAGGCCGAGGTCGTGATGCTTCGGTACTTCGCGGGCCTGAGCATTGAGGACACCGCCGCTGCGATGGGTATTTCTCCAGCCACCGTGAAGAACGAATGGATGTTCGCGCGAGCATGGCTGCACCGGCAGATTGCTGCCGAAGACGCAGAACAATCCTCCCCGTCCTGATCAGTTCCGCCGAGGCTTTTCCCGGGCAAGGCCAACTCGCGTGTGCCGCATCGTCCCGGTGCTCGCTGCGGGTGCTCGAACCAACAATGCAGGAACCCTCCCGTGCCGACCGACAAGCAGCGACTCGTAGAGGAGATCTTTCTCGCCGCGGCGAGCGTGCCGCCCGACGCGCGTGCGACGATCCTGAACGACCGTTGCCGCGGCGACGATGCCCTCCGAAACGAAGTCGTTTCCCTATTAGGCATGCACGAACAATCCACTGGGGTACTTGACGCCCCACAGCCCCTCACGATGGGCGTGATGCGTCAGATCTCGGGCTTGCTCCGCACCGACGACGCACAACTCCCACAAGACGGCCGCATCGGTGCCTATCACGTTCAGCGCGTCATCGGGTCCGGCGGGATGGGCGTTGTCTATCTCGCCGAACAGGAACGGCCGCGCCGGACCGTCGCGCTCAAGGTGATCCGGCGTGGGCTTGCCACCACTTCGCTGCTGCGGCGGTTCGAGCACGAGGCCGAAGTCCTGGGGCGACTGCATCATCCCGGCATCGCTCAGATCTACGAAGCCGGCGTCGCCGATTATGGTTTCGGCCCCCAGCCGTACATTGCCATGGAGTACGTCGATGGACGGCAACTCCTGGAATACGCCCAGATCAACCGGCTTGGGACACATGAGCGGCTCGCGCTCGTCGCCAAGATATGCGACGCCGTGCAGCACGCGCACCAACGTGGGGTTATCCACCGCGATCTCAAGCCTGCCAACATCCTCGTCCAACCCGAAGATACGACGATCCAATCGCACACCAAGCCCGAGACACGCTCGCTCGCGCTCTTTTCCGGCGCGGGGCAGCCCAAGGTACTCGACTTCGGCGTCGCGCGCATCGCCGACGGTCGCCCGCAGGCAACCACGATGCGAACCAGCGTCGGGCAACTCGTCGGCACCCTCGCGTACATGAGCCCCGAGCAGTTCGGCTCCGACACCAGCGACATCGACACCCGCTCCGATGTGTATTCGCTCGGCGTGGTGCTCTTTCAGTTGCTCACCGGCAAACTGCCGTTCGACGTCTCCAACCGCGCTTTGCCCGAAGCCGTGCGCATGATCAAGGACGACGAGCCGACGCGCCTCTCGACAATCAGTAAGACCTTCCGCGGCGACCTGGACACCATCGTCTATAAAGCCCTCGAGAAAGACCGCAATCGTCGGTATCAGTCTGCCGCCGAACTCGGGGCGGACCTGCAGCGGTACCTCCTTGATGAACCCATCGCGGCGAAACGTGATTCATCGATGTATCTATTGAGCAAGCGACTACGCCGGTACCGCGGGGTGACGATCGCCGCGTCGATCGCGCTGGTGGCGCTGATCGCGCTGGCCTCCAAATCGCTGATGTCGGCGTGGGAGTACAAGGCAATCGCCGCGGCAGAAAAACTGGCCACCGATTCAGAGCGAGTCGCACGCCAGCAAGCCAGCGACCTGAACGTGCAGTTGCAAGGCGAACTCACGGCGTCGAACATCGAGCGGGGCCGACTCGAAGCCGCCACCGGCAACGTCGTGCTCGCCGAGGATGTCATCTGGCCAATCTATCTCAAGAACCCGGGCTCGCGCCAAGCCAAGTGGGCGCTATCGGGGATGTACTCGCGTTACCCCTGCTTGTGGACGGTTGGCATCGGCGAGCGGGTGGGCGTGGCGGCGTTTTCGGCGGACGGCTCGATCCTCGCCGCGATCACCCGATCCAACACAATCGTGCTGCATCGCACGAGTGATGGCGTGCTGCTGCACACCATCAAGGAGTTGCCCCGCGGTGCGTACCGGCTTGTCTTCGCGCCGCGCGACAACCGCCTGGTCATCGCGTACGCCTCTGGTCAGATTTCGCTTGCCGAAGTGGATCACGACCACGCGCGAGTGGTTTCCACGACCGACGCCCCGTGCCACGCCGGTCCTATTACCGCGCTTGCTTGGAGTCCCGACGGCCGATTCATTGCCACCGGCGGGCGTGACAAGATGCTGCGTCTTTGGAACCCCGAAACAATGGAACTCCTGGCGGAGCAGACCGCCCACACCGCGGAGATCCTCACGCTGGCCTTCTCGCCCGATTCGTTGCAGGTGGCGTCCGCCTCCCACGAATCTGGTCCCGACGCACGCATCCGGCTGTGGTCCGTGCCTACAGCGCTGCTCGCTGAGGAGTTTGCATCCAGCGAAGTCGCCGTCAACACCCTTGCATTCACCCCGGACGACGCGCAACTCCTCGTTGGATTCTCCACCCGCGCGTTCGGGGTACTCGATCTCTCGACCGGCGCGACCCGCTTGCTTCCATCCGGGTTCGATGGTTCGGTCTCGTGCTTCGATATCCGTCCAGATGGGCGACGTCTTCTCGTGTGCGCTGGTTCTGCTCCCGCGCTCATCCTCATGCCCGACGGGCTTGAATCCATGCGCCTGGCGCAGCATCAGTCACATGTCATCGCGGGTCGATGGATCGGACGCACCAACATCGTCTCAGTCTCCTCCGACGGCACTATCAAGTCGTGGGAAGCCCAGCGTGCCCGCGGGATGACCGGCGTCGGCGGGTTCAAGTCCTGGTGCTTTGGTACCGCGTATTCACCCGACGGCTCTCGCCTTGCCGCCGGGAGCGGCGATGGCACGATCGTCCTCGTCGACACGGCTACTCGGCAGAAACTCGCCACCATCGTCACCGGACCGGGCGTCCGCACCCGTGCCCTTCGTTTCATCGATAACGGCGCCACTCTCCTCGCCGGCAGTAACGACGGCATGATCCGCTTCATCGACGTTTCTTCCGCACAGGTCACGCACACGCTCTCGACCGACCCCGAAAAACAGGAGATCTTCGCTCTCGCGCTCCACCCCGATGGGCGCACCCTCGCCGCGTCGTGCGCCGACCGCTCCGTCCGCGTCTGGGATCTCATCGACAAAAAACTCATCCACCACATTACCAAACTGCACTTCCGTTCCGAGGGTGCCACCTTCACGCCCGACGGTCAGTTCCTCATCATCAGCGGGCTGCAAAGCGGGGTCGCGGTCTACCGCACCTCCGACTATTCCCTCCAGAGAACCCTCGAAGGCTCCGGGCAGGTGTGGAGTGTGGCGGTAAGCCCGGACGGTTCTCGCCTCGCCGCCAGCACTTGGAACAACAATGTTGATCTGTGGGAAACTGCTACATGGAGTCGCCTCCCCAGCCTTGCCGGGCATCGTGGGCTGCTTTCCACCATCGCGTTTTCCCCCGACGGCACCTACCTCGCTTCCGGCGGCGACGATGCCACCGTGCGTCTCTGGGACATGGCGTCTCTGCGGTGTCTTGCCACCTTCGATACCGCCCACGGCGAATCCACCGGGCTTTGCTTCCACCCGAGCGGTCGGTACCTGACGAGTGGGTGCCAGAATCAGATGGTCGTGACGTGGGATCTCGAAGTGAACAACACGAGCATCGACGGCAATGCCGCGTATCAGCGAGCCAGGCTCCGAATAGATGGCGCCGCCGACGTTCCCAGGCCTGCGGGCGACACGATCAAAGCCCGTTGAATCTTGTACACTGCTTTGGTAATCTATGCACATGTGGAATCTATTCAAAAAGCGTTGGTCGCCGAAGCAGTTTTGGGAGTGGTTCGGCGCGCAGGAGGTGGCGCTTGCGGGCATGATCACGGACCCACCCCGGCTTCTGGCGACCATCACGCCGATGTTGAAGCGAGTCGATAAGAACCTCGCGTTCGAGGTCGGTGTGCAGACACAGAATAACGGGAAGTATGATTTCGTTCTCTCTGCCGACGGTATCCGCGACAACATGCCCGCGGTCGAATCGCTCGCGTCCCACGCGCCGCACTTGAATCGTTGGACGATCACCAAGTATCGGCAGCGCTCCGAAGGCGTCACGCTTCAGTTCGAGGAACTCGCCCTCACGCCCGATTCCATCCTCGCCAGTATCGAACGCCAAGACGACCGCATCGGCGTGATCCTCTATTTTCCTGAAGCCGCCGCGAAGGGGCCTTCATCGCAGCACGCGGGGTTCTTGATGCTCGACGCGACGCTGGGCGAACTCGACATGATGACCAAAGTCGGGTCCGTTGATATTGTCGGCGTCTTTGCCAACGTCCCCGCCGATGCACCGCTGGCCAAGTTTCCGTTGCGCGAACTCTCGCAGCGGTTCGATGCGCTCTGGAATTCGATGCAATCGTGATGGCCGCATCTGGCCCGGTGGCGACCCCCGCACCGCGCCGCTATAGTCCGCCCCGCTTGGGAAATGTCGTGTCTTCCGGATCGCGCGTGGTGGCGTGACCGGGGGTCTTGGTTAGCGTACAACTCTCTCTGCCTGCGCGAAGGATGGTCGTTCAATGAGCGTCACGATCAAGGGACTTGAAGGTGTGGTGGCCGCCGATACGAAGATGTCCTTCATCAACGGCGAAAAGGGAATCCTCGAATACGTCGGCATCCCGATCGACGACCTCGCACGCCACTCGTCCTTCGAGGAAACCGTCTTCCTCCTGTGGAACACCCGTCTGCCCAATGCCGCAGAACTCGCGGCGTTCAGCCAGCAGGTCCGGTCGCGGTACAAGATCCCCAACGAACTGGTCAAACTGATCCTCAACATGCCCAAGGACGCGCAGCCGATGCACGTTCTACGCACGATGACTTCCGCCCTCTCGCTGTTCGATAAAGACCCCAACGCCAACGACATCCCCTCGGCCCGCGAGAAGGCTCTGAACATTCTCGCACAGATCCCGACGATCATCGCGTACTTTGACCGACACCGGCGCGGGCTTCACATCGTGGAGCCTAAAGCGGAACTCGGCTTCGCCGCGAACTTTCTCTCTATGCTCAACGGCGAAGAGCCGACAGAAGCCGTACGCCGCGCGTTCGATATCTGCATGATCCTGCACGCCGACCATGGGCTGAACAACTCGACCTTCTCCGCCCGCTGCATCATCTCGACGCTCAGTGATATGTACTCGGCGATCACCGGCGCGATCGGCTCACTCCGCGGCCCGCTGCACGGCGGAGCCAACGAAGAAGTCATGGAAATGCTCTTCGAGATCGAGGGGATCGCCAAGAAAGACAACAAAGACGTGATGGCGGTTATCGAGCCGTACATCATGGACAAACTCGCTCGTCGGCACGAAGGCGCACGCATTATGGGCTTCGGGCACCGGGTCTACAAGACGATCGACCCGCGTGCAACGTTCCTCAAAACGTTCGCCAAGCAGATCGCCGCTGATACGGGCAACCTCCGGCTGTACGAAATGTCGAGTACGATCGAGTCCATCATGGCCCGCGAAGTTGGCGCGAAGGGGATCTATCCAAACGTCGATTTTTACTCGGCCACCACGTACCACTCGATCGGCCTGAAACTTGACTTGTTCACGCCGATGTTCGCCATGAGCCGTGTGAGCGGTTGGGCCGGGCACTGTATCGAGCAACTCGACGGCAACCGGTTGTACCGCCCCGCCGCAAACTACGTCGGCCCACACGATGCGCCGTATATCCCGATCGAGAAGCGCTAAATCGGCTTTATGCTGGTCTGCCAAGCGAGAGTGTTCCACTTGCGGACAAAGGTTCCGAAGCGCAGGTTGCGTGCGAGAGCAACTCAGCCATCAGTTCATGCGATCGTGTTGAATCAGACACGAACCATGGCAGACAAAGATGGTTGTTCCCAACTATGCGATCGGGAGAGTTATTCAAACTGCACGGTTGCTTGTGCGACGAGTTCTCTCGCGTCGATCAAGTGCGCCTTACTTCGGTCCGTAGCCGCTGGCTTGCAGCACTTCATCAGCATTGCGTGAACGAAGCATTGTCTTTACGGCGGCTTGCTTGTCGGGTGCCGTCCGCCAATACGCCTCGCATATGAACGCGCCGATGGCGTAGGCCAAGTCGGGCGGGCGGGATGGATCGCTCGGCGCGGTGTAGAGCCAGTCACCCCACTCTTGACTTTGCATCGATGCCGAGAACTCGGCCCACAATGCGGCCTCGTGCGTCTGAGCGTACTCGTAGGTCGGCGTGCTGTGCGCCGTGCCGGTGGCCTTAGCAGCGAGGAAGTCACAAACTCCCTCGTGAATCGCCGCTTCCAGCAGCGTGCGAGGTTGTCCACCCTCCTGGAGAGTATGAATGGACTCATGCACGATCGTGAAGACCAGGTTCGTTGGCTTACGAATACTCAACTTGGCCCACGGGTCTAGAGCACTTTCTCTAACTTCGTAGCGCATTTTCCTGGCGCGATGGGAAAATGAATGCAGACTTGCGGGATTCGAGGAGATCCCGGATGAAGTCTTATTCGATCGATCTGCGCACCAAAGTGCTGGCGGCTTACGACCGC
>JBGSIF010000052.1:0-3830 GCA_041742635.1 Phycisphaerales bacterium | reverse complement strand
GGCCCTGGCCTCGCGCATGGCCGCCTCGACGTCGATCCCCAGCCTCTTCGCGACGCGCATGCCGTAGTCGGGATCGGCGCGGAAGAAGTGGCAGAGCTGTCGCATCTGCACCTCCTTGCGCGCGTCCTTGAGGGCGCCCGCGATGCGGGAGGTCAGGCGGTCGCGGTGGGCGTCATCGAACATGCGGTAGAGGTTGCCCGCCTGCGTGAAGTCGTCGTGGTCGATGCGTGAGTCGAAGCGATCGACGATCGACTGCCCGAGGTTCCACGCCGGGTCGCGGTGCGCGGGGGATTCCTGCGGCGTGCCGGCGCGTGAGTTGGGGAAGTAGTTGGGCGCGCCGGCGTAGGTCTCCGCGGTAGCGCCCTGCCCGTCGCGCATGTAATTCATGACGGGGCATCGGGGCTTGTTGACCGGGATCTGGTGGTGGTTGACGCCGAGGCGGTGGAGGTGCGTGTCGGCGTAGGACATCAGTCGGGCCTGGAGCATCTTGTCGGGCGAGGGGCCGATGCCCGGGACGAGGGCGCTGGGCTTGAACGCGGCCTGCTCGACCTCGGCGTGGTAGTTCTCGGGGTTGCGATTGAGCTCGAGCACGCCGACGTCGATCAGGGGGAAGTCGGCGTGCGGCCAGACCTTCGTCAGGTCGAAGGGATTCCAGCCGGTGCGCTTCTCCCATGCCCCGGCCTCACGCTGCGTCATGACCTGGACCTGGAGCGTCCAGCGGGGGTACTCGCCGCGCTCGATGGCGTGGAAGAGGTCGCGCTGGTGGCTCTCGCGGTCGCCGGCGATGATCGCGGCGGACTGCTCGTCGGTCATGGTCTGGAAACCGGCCTGGTTCTTGAAGTGGAACTTCACCCAGACCCGCTCGCCCGCGGCGTTGATCATCGAGTAGGTGTGCGAGCCGAAGCCGTGCATGGTGCGGTAGCTCTTGGGGATGCCGCGGTCGCTGAAGAGGATCGTGACCTGGTGGAGGCTCTCGGGGCAGAGCGACCAGAAGTCCCACTGCATGTCGTTGTCACGCAGGTTCGTCCGCGGGTCGCGCTTCTGGGTGTGGATGAAGTTGCCGAACTTGAGCGGGTCGCGCACGAAGAACACGGGCGTGTTGTTGCCCACGAGGTCCCAGTTGCCCTCGTCGGTGTAGAACTTGACGGCGAAGCCGCGGACGTCGCGCTCGGCGTCGGCGGCGCCGCGCTCTCCCGCGACGGTCGAGAACCGCGCGAAGACCTCCGTCTCCTTGCCCACCTTCGAGAACATGCTCGCCCGGGTGTGCTTCGTGATGTCGTGCGTGACCTTGAACGTGCCGTAGGCGCCCGAGCCCTTGGCGTGGACGACGCGCTCGGGGATGCGCTCGCGGTTGAAGTGCTGCATCTGCTCGAGGAGCTGGACGTCCTGCATGAGCAGGGGCCCGCGCGGGCCGGCGGTGAGGGAGTTGTGCTGGTCGGCGATCGGGCACCCCTCGGCGGTGGTCAGGACGGGCTTGCTGGTCATGGGTGGTCCTTTCTGCGGCGGTTCCGGTCGGAGTCGGGGTGACGCGGTGGGGGACGCGGGCAATCCGCCCCGAGCGGGGCCTGACTTTGGGGCGATGGGGCGAACACCGTCGGGGTTCCCCCCGAGGCCCTGTTTAGAATGACTCTAGACTAGGCCCGACAACGCGGGACGGCCAGCGGCGGAAGAACCGCGCCACACGGCGAGCGGGACACACCCCACCCCACCTGTCAGCATCAGATTCCGAACAAGAGGTAGCTCGCCGCAAAGAAGCCGCGTGAGAACAGGTACCAAAGCGAGTGCGCACCGCCGACCACGAAGAAGAGTGCGCAAAGGTATCGCCATACGAGTCGCGACCAGTTCGCCGAGCGGTACTCCCAGAGTGGCTGATTCATGGCCCGAGTCCAGCGGACCTCATTGGCCTCCTTTACCTCTGAAGGACAAGCCAATGCGTAGATCGTGGCGGCTATCGCGAGCAGGATCGTGAACACTAGCTGCCGCCCGAGGTGGGCCGGAACGGGCAAGTCTGGCATGCGTCCGGCGACGCTCATGGCAAAGTGCTGCAGCGTCTGCGGGGGCGGAGGGGCAAGCTCCGCAACAACATCTCGCGCGTGTGCGGCGAAGGCGTTGTACTCTCGGGCAATGCCGACGTACAGCGTGATTCCCGCAACAGAGAAGTAGGAAACACCAAAAATGCGGAGGCTGCCGATCACTCTAAGCAACCCCCAACCAACGAAATCATTCGGCTGTCGATAAATTGCGCCGTGAGATTCATGTTCGTCAACTGGCGCTTCGCGAGTCACGGCACGAAATGGCCCAAAGAGACCTCGAGCCCTTGTTAGATCGGCGCCACCGATCTTCGCGCCTGCGATATTTGACCAATGCACGCTCGCATTTCTCAAGCTTGATTCGGAAAGATTTGCATTCCGTAGCGAGCACTTGATCATCTGCGCACGATCCAGATTGCACGAAGACACATCAGCGCCGATCATTTTTGCTTCTATAAAGCACGAATCCTGAAGATTGCATTCGGACAAATTTGTTTGAGTCAAATCTGCGTAAGAAAAGTCCGCGTTCCCGGCGGTCGAATCGCTTAAGTCAGACTTGGTAAGATTTGCTTCCATGAAATCTGCGTGATCGATAAAGCTCCGACTTAGGTCAGTATGCGACATCTTTATTGCATAGCATTTGGCGTGAGACAAGAACGAGAAACTGATGCTAGCTCGATCTAAATGTACTTTGCTGAGATTTACATATTGAAGCCTCATGTTTGTGCCGATCATAACTTCTAAATGAATGTAACAATTGCACTCATTTGCAACTTGGACAACGCTGTCATTCCATAGCATGAGCCTGTTCACGCTCTTTCCATCTGGGTCACTCCGTCTCGCGATCTCCTCGCATCGCATGAGCATCGCCAGCATCCACCAGTCGCCAGCGAACTGTCGACTAGTGGCTCTGTATGACGACTTAACAGTCCGCAAGAATGCCTCGCCGAACGACTCGATCGCACCTTCCCAGTTGAAGGAGCGCATGCACTCACGATCCTGTCTGCTCGGGCTCTCCGGGGGGTACTCCGGGAACTTGGGGGGCCAAGGTTTGTCCATCGGATGGTCCGACGGACGCAAGTTGCTCAAACCGTTTGCGACCACAACCAGGTCGCTCACCCCCCACCCCCCACCATCACCCACTCCATCACGCTGCTCGGCGGCATCTTCTCCACACCCAGCCGCCTAAGCATGTTGATCGCCTGCGCCCGGTGGTGCACGCCGTGGGTCGTGATGTGCGTGACCACCTCGGCCCGCGTGAACGTGTAGTTCTTCCCGCCCCGCTCGCGGGTGAAGGGCTCGTCCATGGGCCCGGCCGCGGCGAGGAGGGATCCCTGCGAGGATCGCAGGCACGGGGATGCTGGCAAGCTTGATGGCATGGGCACGGTTTGTGCGTGCGGTTGTCGCTGGGGAGGGTCGAGGTCTATCGAGCGATTAGGACCGGTAAGCTGCGTGCGTTGCCGCACTTGCACATCCGGCCTATCGACGTGGTGGTCTACCACGGCTCTCGAGCGAGACCTGGTTTTGAGGAAGGTTTCCCGCTTAGATGCTTTCAGCGGTTATCCCGTCCGAACTTAGCTACCCGGCTGTGCCGCTGGCGCGACAACCGGTCCACCAGAGGTTCGTCCACCCCGGTCCTCTCGTACTAAGGGCAGCTCCTCGCAAGTCTCGAACACCCACGGCAGATAGGGACCGAACTGTCTCACGACGTTCTAAACCCAGCTCACGTACCACTTTAATCGGCGAACAGCCGAACCCTTGGGACCTGCTTCAGCCCCAGGATGTGATGAGCCGACATCG
>JBGSIF010000051.1:0-1678 GCA_041742635.1 Phycisphaerales bacterium | reverse complement strand
CCGCCCCCACCCCGGCCCCCGCCACGGCCGTCGCCCCCGTCGATGCCCCCGCCGAGCCGGCAAAGGCTCCTTCGCCCGCCGGATCCTTCGCCCTCATCGATGGCGTCGAGGCTCCCATCCCCGCCATCTCCATGGGCGATCCCGCCGTCATCGCTAAAATCATCGATGAAGGCAAAAACCGCAACCAGGTCATGCAGCACCTCGAGTACCTGACCAAGAAGATCGGGCATCGGCTCACCGGTTCGACCAACCTCGACACCGCCAATAAGTGGTGCGCCGAGATGCACCGGTCCTGGGGGCTTTCGAATGTCCAGCAAGAAGAATGGGGCCAGGTCACGACCCGCTTTGATCGCGGGCCTTCGCACGCCCGGCTGCTGACCAAAGCCGGCGATACCTGGACCACCGCCGCCGAACTCGAGTTCACGTCCTTCTCCTGGGCCGCCGGGACGAACGGCCCGCAGCGCGGGCACGTCGTCAAACTCCCGCAGAACGAGGATGAATACAGCGCACTGAAGGACAAACTCAGGGGCGCGTGGGTGCTGCTTCCGCAGGCCGAGGGAACCGGTTTCCAGCGCGCCGGGTCCGTCAGTGCCCGATACCGCCAGTGCATCGAGATCCGCAAGAAAGTGGCCGACGAAAAACTCGACGTGGCCACGCTCCCCGTCGATGACCGCGTCATCTTCGACGGCATCCTCGGCTTCGTCGCCCCCTCACGCGAACTCGTCATCACCAGCGGCGTCCGCGGCTGGCGCGATATCAAGCCCGAGGACGTCCCGCCCGACGTCGTCGTCTCCGTCCGCAAAGCCCACTACGAGGACATCGTCAAACGCCTCGACGCCGGCGAGGACTTCGCCGTCGAAGTCGATATGAAGCACTCCTTCACCCCCGGCCCCATTCCCTGCTACAACACCATCGCCGAGATCCCCGGCTCCGTCTGGCCCGAACAGGTCGTCATCGTCTCTGGGCACCTTGATTCATGGGACGGCCCCGGCTCCGAAGGCTGCGGCGACAACGCCACCGGCACCGCCACCACCCTCGAGACCGCCCGCATCCTCATGGCCGCCGGTGCCAAGCCCAAGCGAACCATCCGCTTCATCCACTGGACCGGCGAAGAGCAGGGGCTGCTCGGCTCCGCCGCCTACGTCAAAATGCATCAGGACGACATCGTCAAAAACGTCTCGGCGTGCCTCGTTGACGACGGCGGGACCAACTACAACGGCGGGATCCCCGCCGCTGACCAGATGATCCCCTACCTTGCCGCCGCCACCGCCCCGATCAACAACGTCTTCTACAGCGATACCGACAAAAAATTCCTCAACATCGATATCAAGCCCACCGGTCCGCGGCTCCGCGTCAGCGGCGGGTCCGACCACATGTCCTTCAATCGCGTCGGTGTCCCCGGTTTCTTCTGGACCGAGACCGGCCGATCCAACTACACCTTCATCCACCACACCCAGCACGACAAACTCGATATGGCCATCCCCGAGTACCTCGTGCAGTCGTCTACGTCCTGCGCGGTCGTCGCGTACAACCTCGCGTGTGCCGACGAACTCCTCCCGCGGAACATCCCGCTCGCCGAGGGTGAAGAAGACCCATCCGAGCGCCCCCGCCGTCGGCGTGAAGACGCCCCCGCTGGTACTCCAGGCGCCACCCCGGGCGCGACCCCCGGCGCGACCCC
>JBGSIF010000050.1:0-19041 GCA_041742635.1 Phycisphaerales bacterium | reverse complement strand
CGGCCCGGCACCGGTCGTCGAAGCAACCGCCGCCGAACTCGAATCGATCCTGCATGAACTGATTGTCGAACACGAGCAGATGTTGACGCTCGCCGCGGCACAGAAACAGGCTCTGCGGCAGGCCAGCCCGCGGTCGCTTGGGCCGATCATCGAATCCCAGAACACGATTGTGCAGCGCGTCGCCGCGCTCGAAAAACGCCGACTCGTGATCGTCTGCCAACTCGGAGAGCGGCTGAACTTGTCCAAGCCGGGTTCGCCCCCGGATAAGCCAACCCTCGCTTGGCTCGCCGCGGGGCTTCCGACCACCGTGGGCGACCGGATCATCCGCGTGGGCGCGCGCCTGCGGGAACTACTCCGCACGCTCCAGCAGGAACACGCGGCCCTGCGCGACGCCGCCGCTTCGCTGGCGACCCACATGGAAGCAGTCATGCGTCAAGTCACGGGCAAACTCTCGCACGCCGGGCTGTACGGCCGCTACGGCACCGTCGAATCCCGCGTGCAGGTCGTCTCGGCACTGGACTTGAAGTCGTAACACCGTTCCCGGATTTGAATCAACACCGCACGTTGGAAACGTGCTCCGCGGCGTCCGGTTCAGCCGGCACGCATCTCAGACAGGAGGTCGGCGATGTCCCTCTCATCATCTCTGCAAATCGGGCGCAGCGCCCTGACCGCGAGCCAGGTGGCGATCCAGGTCACCGGCAACAACTTCGCCAACGCCGCCACACCGGGGTACAGCCGCCAACTCGTCGGACTCGCGCCGGCCCGCGAGACCCGGCTTGGTGCGTCGCTGCTCGGGCGTGGTGTCGAGGTCAGCGGGATCCGCCGCCAAGTCGATTCCGCGCTGCTCTCGCGCCTGCACAGCGGGCTTTCCAACGAGGCCGCCGCTGCCACGGATTACGAGTTGATGGCCGCCGTTGAATCCACCCTGAACGAACTCACCGAGCACGATCTTTCCTCGGAAATGTCACGTTTCTTCAACTCCTGGTCCGAACTCGCCAGCAGCCCGGGATCCGCCGGCACACGCTCCCTCGTCGTCCAACAAGGCTCCACACTTGCCGGGTTCATGCGCAATCTCCGCTCCGACCTCGGGGGGCTTCGCACTCAGATCGACCGCCAACTCGAAGCCAACGTCACCCAGGCCAACCAGTTGTTCTCGGATATCGCGACGCTGAACACGAATATCGTCCAGGCCGAGGCCGGTTCGTCCACTGCCAACGGGCTGCGCGATCAACGCGATTCGCTCCTCGCCGAACTCAGCCAGTACATGGATGTCACCGCCGTCGAGCAGCCCTCCGGCGTCATCGATGTTCTTGTCGGCTCGCTCCCGGTTGTGCTCGCCGGCGATTCACGCGGGATCGAACTCGTGCGTGAAACCGACGGCGACCAACTCAACGCCTTCGTCCAGATCCAGAACCCAGAGCAGCGACTCACCATCTCCACCGGCCGTGTCGGCGCACTTCTTGCGCAGCGCGGCACCCTCGTTGACGACACCATTACCCGCCTCGACCAGATCGCTTCGCAGTTGATCTTTCAGGTCAACCGCGTTCATAGCGCCGGCTACAGCGCGTCCCCGCTCACCAGTGTTCGTGGGACGACCCCCATCGCCCCCGCCGATGCTTCTCGCGCCCTCAACGACCCCGCCAATATCAGCCTGCGTGACCTCCCCTTCGCGCCCACCAACGGCGGGTTCCTCGTCACCGTCACCAACACCTCCACCGGATCATCCCAGACCGTCCGAATCAACGTCGATCTCGACGGCATCGATGCCAATGGACAAACCGGCTACGGCGACGATACATCCCTTGCCGATATCCGCGATTCGCTCAGCGGGGTGCCGAACCTCTCGGCGTCGGTCAACAGCGACGGCACCCTCAGCATCAACGCCGCGGCTGGCTTCGCGTTCTCGTTCGCCGAGGACACTTCCGGCGCGCTCGCCACGCTGGGCGTCAACACCTACTTCACCGGCACGGACGCCACCAATATCGCCGTGCGTCAAGACCTTCTGAACCAGCCCGCGCTCTTGAACGCGGGACGCGCCGAGGCCGGCACCCCCAACGACAACGGGGTCGCTATCACCATCGCCAATCTTCAGAACGAGGCCAACGCCGCACTCGGCGGGGGTTCCATCCGTTCGTCTTGGCAAGATTCCGTGCAGTCGATCGGCCTGCGCACCAGCGCGGCCGCCGCTCGTGCCGATTCCACGCAGATTGTGCGCGAAAGCCTCGAAGCGCAGCGTTCGGCCATCTCCGGTGTCAGTATCGACGAAGAGTCCATCAACCTGCTCACGTACCAGCGCCAATACCAAGGCGCGGCGAGGTTCATCTCCGTCGTCGATGAACTCACCCAGACCCTCATCGGTTTGATCTAACTTTATTGTGATGCGTCATTCTTATGCACAGTGGGGCTTGGTTGTTATTTGCTCCAGACTGATGTGATGTGCGCTGGGCACCACGCCCCCTTCCTTCCACGCACTTGTTTCCTGGTGCCTGACTGATTGGCACGCCACTTGCGGTAGAGATTCACAATGCCCTCGATCCCATCCAACCTGAGCCGAGCACCCAACCTGCTGACATCGCAGGTGCTGGCCTCGCAGATCAACCGCACGAACGTGAGCCTGCTGCAGGTGCAGTCGCAACTGGCTTCGGGACGATCGGTCGAGCGCATGAGCGATAACGCCGTACGGGCGACCACGATCGCCACGCTCGATGATCATTTAGAGCGGCGCGAGCAACGACTGACGAACCTTGACGCGGCGGGCGACACGCTCGATTTCTTGGATTCGACCCTGGGCGACGCCGTTGATCTGCTCCGCGAAGCCAAGGCGATCGCATCGAGCCAGATCGGTGTCGGTTCCGATGCGCAGACTCGCCGCAATCAGGCCGTCGTCATCGAGTCCATGATCGCGCAACTGGCCAACCTTGCGAACCGCGAAACCCGCGGCGTCTACCTTTTCGGGGGCAGCAGCGTCACTCGCCCGCCCCTCGTCGGGGTGAGTGGCGGGTACCGCTACGTCGGCGAAGGGCAAGGCCTTTTCAACGATATCAACATCGGTGAGCGCATCCCGATGACGCTCGGCGGCGACAACGCCATCGGTGAGACATCCGTCCGTCTCCAATCCTCCCGCGACCTCAATCCCGCACTTACTGGCGACACACGCCTGGCTTCTCTCGTCGGCGGCCGCGGGCTTGGCGTCGCGCTCGGAACCATCAACTTCTCCTTCGACGGCGGCCCCCTCCAGAGCGTCGACCTCTCTCAGGCCGACACCGTCCAGAACGTCGCCGACTCCATTACCTCCGTCATTCGTACCTACGAAGCCGAGAACGGTGTCGCCATGCTCGGCCCCGGGGGGGTCTCGGTGAGCAGTGGCGGGATCTCCATCGATGTCGTCGCAGGCCCACCCGATCCCGAACTGCGGTTCAGCGATGTCGGTGCGGGTGTCACCGCCGCCGACTTGGGTTTGGCCGCCGCTCCCTTCAGCGCCACGAATGCCAACGGCGGCGACCTCAACCCGCGGCTCACCATGCAGTCCCCGGTGTCTTCGCTGGGCGGTGTCACCATCCCGCTCGAAAAAATCCGCATCAGCATGGTCCATTCAACCGGCGCATCGTCCGTTGATGTGGACCTCACTACCGCCCAAACCATCGATGATGTGCGAAGGCTGATCGAAGACGCCGCGCCGGGTGTGCGTGTGCGCATTAATGACGCCGGCACCGGCATTAATCTCTACAACGAAGTCGCCGGCCCGGGGCTGTCCGTCCAAGAAGTCCCCGGCGGCGCGGACACCGCCACCGAACTGGGCATCCGCTCCTACAACGCGCAAACCCGGCTCACCGAGTTCAACGACGGACGTGGCGTGCGCATTATCGACGGCTCCACCGACCCCGTCACCGGACTCCCAAGCCCCGAACTCGATGTCGATTTCGTGATTCACCTGGGCAACGGCGACAAGTTCACCGTGGACCTGCGCCCGCAGGACATCGTCAACGTCGAGTCGCTTATCGCCCGCGTCAACGAGGAAGCCGCTACGGCCGAAGCGAATGGGGACATCCCCACCGGCTCGTTCCGCGCCGAACTGACCGACGGCGCGAACGGCATCGCCCTCCGAGACCTGCAAGGGCTGGGTCCGATCGTGATCGAGAAGAAGAACAACTCCCCCGCCGCGGACGACCTCGGGCTGTCGAGCGGCCAATACGACGCGACGAGCGCAACGTTCATGGCGCAAGATCGCGCAACGGTGCGGGTTCAGAACATCCTGACCTCGCTCATCGACCTGCGTGACGCGCTGCGAAACAACGACAGCGATGGCATCACTCTTGCTGGGAGTCAACTGGATCAGCACCTGGATCGCGTCACCGCGACCCACGCGCTCGTCGGGGTCTACGCCCAGCGTGTGGACCTGGCCAAGGCACGAGAAGAGAACCTGAGTTTGCAGGACCAAAGCATGAAGAGTCAGTTACAGGATGTGGACTTCACGGAAGCGAGCATCCGCTACAGCACCCTTCGCACACAGTTGCAGGCATCGTTGACGGTGGGCGGGCAATCGCAGACACAGACCTTGCTTGATTTCCTCGGGTAACGAGGATGCACGATACAGCCGGACGCGTAGACAAGCCGCGCGTTCGGGGAGACAGGACGTCGCCCGGCAACGGAGCCGGGGCCATCTCGGAAAGACAGGCTTGATTTACGGAGCGCGCACATGAACGTGCGGACCACTCGATTCGGAGACGTAGAGATCGCGGAGGATCGCGTGATCACGTTTCCCAAGGCACTTCCCGGTTTCCCGGATCGGCACCGATTCTGCCTCCTGGAACCCAATGAGGAGGCCTGCTTCTTCTGGCTTCAGTCGCTGGACGACACCTCGCTGGCGTTCGTCGTGACGGATCCGGGATGGTTCTTCAAGGACTATTCCGTTCCCGTTCGATCCGAGCAGATGCAGGACCTCGGGCTGGCACGGCTGGATGATGCTCAGGTCTTCATCATTGTCAACAAGGTCGATGACACCCTCACCGGCAACCTCCAGGGGCCGCTGGTCATCAACACCGTCACTCGCATCGCCGAGCAACTCGTGCTCGCCGACCGCAAGTGGACCACCCGGCACCTGTTGCCGACGGTCGAGCGCCCCGTGGCACTGGCGGCGTCCGCCTGACCCGCACCGCTCGCCACCACCTTTATCCTGTCACACCATGACACACGCACGCGCTCCATCCCTGCATCCATTCTGCTTCGCGCAGATGCCGCGCGCCGCGATCTATCCCTCTCTCTGCCTGCCCCGTACCCGCGATCCGCGGGGCACGCCCCTCCTACACCCAGGGTCCGAACACGTCACTTCCTCCACACGGTCTCGTGCCTGTCCGCCCCATGGACAGAAGGAGCCGACCGATGCTGGTTCTCTCACGTCTGCGCGACGAAACGATCATGATCGGAGACGACATCGAGATCACGATCGTCGACATCCGTGGCGACAAGGTTCGCCTCGGGATCAACGCGCCGACTCGCATCTCCGTACACCGCAAAGAGGTGTACGAGGCGATCCGTCAGGAAAACTCGAACGCCGCCCGAGCGGCGGGCACGGAGCTCGACTTGCTCCGACTCCCCGCTCCGCCTCTCTCGGGTGGTCCACCTCGAAACTCCCCATCCTCCCTACCCAGAGGCGTCAGGCCCGCAGCGACCTCGTTGCTGCCTCAGGCCCGCTCGCTCGCCATCCCCGCGAGCGACATGGCACCCCGCACTCGACGACGCGACGGGCCAAGGCTCGCCGGCGGGGGTTGGGGGAGCGGGGGGGGGGCGGAAGCGGGCACGGCATGACCGCGCCCCCCTCGCTACTTCCTCGGTACTTCACTTCGAGCGTCTCCCGACGACTCGCCACCACCACCACCAGCCCCGGCGTGCTCGGATCTGTCACACGCCACTGGTATCGTGCTCTGGATGCTCGTTTGAACGATGCATCACGAGCGGTTCTCAAGCACTTAGCCTCAATCATGGAGGATTGTCATGGCTAGGATCAATACGAATGTCTCGAGTTTGATCGCACGGTCGAATCTGAACCGTGCGAACGACGACCTCACTGTTCGGCTTCAACGTCTGTCCACCGGCCTCAAGATCAACCGCGGCGCGGACAACCCCGCCGGGTTGATCATCTCAGAACGCTTGCGCTCCGAGATCTCGGGCATCAACCAGGCCGTCGATAACTCGCAGCGCGCCTCCTCGGTCATAGCGACCACCGAAGGCGCCCTCAGCGAAGTCGCCGACCTGCTCAACTCGATCACCGCGCTCGTCGTTGAAGCCGCCAACACCGGCGCTATCTCCGACGAAGAACGCCAAGCCAACCAGTTGCAGATCGATTCCGCCATCGAGTCCATTACCCGTATTTCCAACAGCACCTCCTTCGGCGGGCTGAAACTCCTCAACGGTGAACTCGACTACGTCCTCTCCGGTGTCGCCAACGACGAGATCACCCAGGCCCGCGTCAACGGCACTAACTTCAACGGGCAGCCCAACGTCCAGGTCGATGTCGAGGTCATTGCCTCCGCACAGACCGCCAATCTCTACCTCAGCGCTTCCACCGGCCTGTTCGTCTCGACCACGACGATCGAGATCGCCGGCCCCCTCGGCGTGCAGACCCTCGAAATCCTCTCCTCGACGCCCATCGCCGAGGTCGTCGCCGCGGTCAACTCCCTCACAGCCGCTACGGGCGTCACGGCGTCGCTCATCAACCCCTCCGATGCCACTTCGGGCATGGTCTTCTCTTCCGAAGAATACGGCACCGGCTCCTTCGTCTCCGTCAAACGCCTCCAAGGACCACCCGACGGCGGTTGGTTCCAGACCATGAAACTCGGCGCGGACGACGAGGTCCCTTCTTCCTTCTCCTTCTCCGACTCGGCAACCCTCGCCCTGCTCAGCCAGTCCAACCGTGACATCGGGCGCGACGTCGATGCCATCGTCAACGGTGCCCGAGCCAACGGCGACGGTATCCGGCTCTCGCTCCAGAACTCCAACTCCCTCAGCCTCGACCTCCTACTCAGTGAGACCACCGGCACCACCGCCGGCGCTATGACCTCCTTCTACGTCACCGGCGGGGGCGCGCTCTACCAACTCGGCGGGCAAGTCAATACGGCTCAGCAAAGCAATATCGGAGTGCAATCAGTGGCGGCATCACGACTCGGCGGCACCCTTATCGACGGGGAACTCCAGTTCCTCTCTTCCCTCAAGTCCGGCGGTACCAACGACCTGCGGTCCAGGAACTTCCCAGACGCCAGTAAAATCCTCACCGCCGCCTCCGACGAGGTTTCCCTCATCCGCGGTCGGCTCGGCGCCTTCGAAAAGAACACACTGGACACCAATGTCCGGTCGCTCCAGATCGCCGTCGAGAACCTCACCGCCAGCGAATCGCGCATCCGTGACGCCGACTTCGCCGCTGAAACCAGTGCCCTCACTCGCTCGCAGATCTTGACGAGTGCCGGCACCTCCGTCCTGGCCTTGTCCAACACCCAGGCACAGCAAGTCCTGCAGTTGCTCGGCTAACGACTCATCACCCCCCGAATCCAAGACGACTCGGGTCCGCTAACCAACTCTTCTCGTATCGCTTCAGTCAACGCCTCTCCGGCAACCGTGCCGAAGAGGCGTTTTTTGCGTGCCTACCGAAAATTTGTAGCGTTCCACGATACGTGGACTGAACCCGCTTCTCCGGTTGTCCGATTCAAACATCGCACACTCGCCAGGCAGGCGAGAGCAACTCGCGCCCGGTACGGATGCCGGGCCAAGCGTCGGGGAAACCCGGGCTTGTCACGGCAAGCCGCTCGTTGCGGCAGCGTCCCTCGGCTTTGAGGGAGGCGTCCCATGTCGGGACGCCGGTTACGGAGTGCACGGAGGACACCATGAGTCGTATCAATACCAACGTCCAGTCTCTGATTGCCCAGCGCGTGCTGGGCGTGAACAACCGAGCCCAGAACCAGTCGCTCGAGCGATTGAGCACGGGTCTGCGGATCAACCGGGGCAAGGACGACCCCGCCGGCCTGATCGCTTCGGAAAACCTGCGAGCGGAGAAGTCCAAGATCAACGCCGCTATCGGCAACGCCGAGCGTGCCGATCAGGTCGCCAACATCGCCGAAGGCGGTCTGGGCGAGATCAGCAACCTGCTCACTGAACTCCAGGGGCTGGTCACCACCTCCGCCAACGGCGCGGGTCTTTCTCAGGAAGAAAAACAAGCCAACCAGTTGCAGATCGACTCGATCCTGCAAACCATCGACCGCATCTCCGATGCCACCTCCTTCCAGGGCAAGAAACTCCTCAACGGCTCCTTCGACTTCTCCTCCGAGAACGTCGATTCGGGCGTGACCGATTACAAGGTCAACGGTGCCAAACTTGCCAACGGCGCCGAACTCGATGTCAAGGCCATCGTCACCACCTCCGCCCAGCAGGCCGGTGTCTACCTCTCCACCGGCGGGTCGCTCGACCTCGGCGGCGCGGTCGGTTCCACCTTCACCATCGAAATCTCCGGTGAACTTGGTTCCCGCGAACTCTCTTTCGCATCCGGCACCACCCTCGCCGCCATCTCCGACGCCATCAACTCCTTCACCGATGTCACCGGCGTCACCGCGACCGCATCGGGCACCGGCCTCCGGCTCGACTCCGAAAACTACGGCTCCAACGCCTTCGTCGCCGTCAAGGTCGTTGATGATGCCAACATCCAGGGCACCAACGTCGGCGTCTACACCCTCGAGTCCGACGACACCGACACCGCCGACACCGCCAGTGAAGTCGCTTTCACCGACCCCGGTGCCCGCAACGGCATCCGCGATATCGGTCAGGACATCGGTGCCACAATCAACGGCATCACCGCCACCTCCAACGGTAAGCGGGCCAGCATCAACACCGACTTCCTTAACGTCGAACTCACCTTCGACGACGAAACCGCTACTACCTTGGGCTCTGTTGATGCCCTCACCATCACCGGCGGCGGCGCGGACTTCCAACTCGCCGGCAACGTCGATATCGCCGGCAAAGTTTCCCTTGGTATCTCCGATACCTCCAGCCGTAAACTCGGTAACTCCGACCTGGGATACCTCGCGGACCTCGCCTCGGGCAAGTCCCTGAACGTGATCGACAGCACGGACCTCTCCGACGCTCAGAAGGTCGTCGGCGAAGCCATCCGTCAGGTCTCTTCCGCACGCGGCCGGCTCGGTGCCTTCCAGAAGAACACCGTCGGTGCGACCATCCGCAACCTCGGCGTCGCCTTCGAGAACACCGCCGCCGCCGAGTCTCAGATCCGTGACGCGGACTTCGCTTCCGAAACCGCCGCTCTCACACGCGGGCAGATCCTCGCCGCCGCCTCGACGAACGTCTTGGCTCTGGCGAATCAGCAGCCGCAGTCGGCCCTTCAGTTGCTCGGCTAAGCCCGACGACTTCGGCTGATACCCCAAGCACCTCTTCCCGCCCGACGCTCTCCACGAGCGCCGGGCGGTTTTTCTTTCCTCGGTCTCCATCCCGCTTCTTGATCGTCCATAAAAAAAAGACGCCCGGATCATCCGTCCGGGCGTCTGTACGTGCTATTGAGTTATCGAACCCGAGCCGGACTTAGCAGCCCATCGGGGGGTTGAAGAAGCAGCCCAGGAAGTCGAAGAAGTCCTGGCTGTTCGTCTGGCCATCGACGTTGAAGTCGGCGTTGCCGGAGAAGAACGCCGCGATGAAGTCGAAGAAGTCCTGCGAGTTCAGGCCGCCCTGATTGTTCCAGTCACACGGGCAAACCGGGGGCGGGGGCGGGCAGTTGGTGTTGGCGCACAGGGTATCGTTACCCTGGTACACGCCGCCCATCGTGGTGCAGTCGGCCATCGTCACCGGGCCGGCGCACATCCCGCTCGGCAAGCAGCACGCACCGGTCATGATCACGATCGGCCCGCACGGATCAACCGCCGTTGCGCTGTTCCGCGGGGCCGGAGCGTCGGCCAAGAAATCAGCCACGTTCTGGTTCGTGTCCCGGCACCCGTCGTTGAGACGGAACGCCGCGAGTGAGTTGGTGACCGTCACGGCGTTGTCCTCGCCCTCGAAGCAGAACACGTTCCCGTAGCCCACGAGGTCTTCGACGGTCGAAGCCGCGCAGTCCAGGTCGATCAGCACGCCGTCACGAACCAGCGCGACGCGACCGGCGGTGCCGCCCATCGCAATCGTGCCCGTGGCGTCCGGGGTGGGCAGGGCCGGCTGGCCCATGTCCGCACCGGCAGCCTGCTGAACGAGGTAGTACCCACCCGCCGGGATCACGCCCGCCAGGTCGGTCTTCTGAATGAACCCCGTCATGCTCGAACCCGAGGCGTACTGCACCGACCAACCAGTGATATCCACCGGAGCACCCGAGCGGTTGAACAGTTCCATGTAGTCGTTGCGGAACAGCCCGCCGTTGTTCCCGCCGCCGCCGTACACCTGGCTGATCACCACGCTCGACGTCGAGTCGTTGCACACATCGACCGTGAAGAAGTCGATCGTGGCGGTGGCGACGCGCCCTTGTGCATCGGAGATAATGCCGACGAACTGCACCGGCCCGGCCAACTGGGCGGCGGGGACGGTGGCGAGGAAGGAGAAGATGTTGTCGCCGGCGACGGCGTCGCCGTTCATCCCGTCGTCAAGGAACGACTGGCTGAAGTTGCCGCCGAGGAGGGAAAGGTCGGTGACGACGGTGATGCCGGTGCTGTCGGGACGGATGCCGGGGTTCACGTCGATGGTAAGGAGAACCTGATCATTGCGGCACGCACCGGGGGGCGTAGCGCGTCCGAAGCCGGTGGGGTTGCAGTTCAGCACCGTGACCGTGATGCCGGCGTTGCCGTTGCGGCCTTGTGCGTCGGAGATGGTGGTGGTAACGGAGCGGCTGCCGAAGAGGGTGCCGGGGGCGACCGTCGCCTGGGTGGTGTAGATCCCGTCACCGGCCATGGCGTCGGGAAGGTTGCCGTCGTCGAGCATGGGGATGCCGGGGCCGCCGCCGATCTGGGTGGTGTCGGCGTTGACGGTGATCCCGGTGCTCGGGGGGCTGGTGCCGGGGGTGACGGCGACCGTGAGCGTCACGGTCTCGTTGATGCAGGGATCCATCGGGGCCGAGGAGCCCGTGCCGCTCGGGGGCGTGCTGGGGGTGCAGACATTGGTCGGGCTGGCCGTGTTGCGGGGGTTGGCAACGAGAGAAGCAAAGTCCGAAGCGTTGTTGTTCGAGTCAACGCACCCGTTGCTAGCGCGCTGGAGGGAGTTCATATTCATGCCCGGGGCGGGGGTGGGCCCGGAGCCTTCGAAGCAGTTGGCGGTCGGGCCGTAGCCGACCTGATCCAGCACGCCCGCGGTGGGGCAGGAGCCTGAGAGTGCCGTCACACCCATGACCAGCGCCACCTTGCCAGCGGTGCCGCTCATGGCGATCGTGCCGCTCGCGTCGAAAGTGGGCAGCGGGGTCGAACCGCCCGCACCCATCGCCTGCTGCACGAGGTAGTACTGCCCCGGCTGGAGCATCACCGCCGTGAGCGGCGTGACCGTCCACGTTGTTCCAGTCGCGCTGGCATACTGCACCGACATCCCAGCGAGGCTCACCGGGGTGCTGCCCGCGTTGAAGACTTCGATGAAATCGTGGGTAAAGACCGCGCCGGCGTTCCCGCCCGCGCCGTACACCTGGCTGATCCGCACCTGCGCGCTCGCCGTCGAGCCTGCCGCGAGCGCCAGCAGCATCGCTGCACCAACCATCATATTTCGACAACCTGAGATTCCACGCATGATTGAGACCTCCTCAAATGAGTTCACTTCAACACTTCGGGTTCACTATTCACTCGGGCATACGACTGCCCGATTTGCTCGATAACTCGCTCGCAACCGCGGCGTTTCCCCACATCCTGCCTGTTCGCTCGCATCACGCCGGGATCGACATCGATGGCCGATCCTTGGCCCGTTGCTCCACTTCGTGCTCTTATTCACGAGCAAACCAACGATAGGACACCGATCCTCGGGCATCTTGTATCTGACACGCAAATCCGCCGCAATCGACAACCTTTACACAATCTAAATGGTCGTACACAACTTTTTAGCCAGCATAATAAATACCCCCATCTATCCTTATTGCCTATTTTCACCCCGCCACGACTTCCATCCCCAGTTTAGGGACGGATCCAGCGGCGTCACCGAGATCGACCCCAGCAGTCGCGACGCCAGACGCGCCATCTCGGCTTGTTCCCGTACTACCCGTATTTCTCGTTCCAGTTCTCCCGACACCGACGCTGGGTTCACCCCCGCATCCGCTGGCACCACCCCGTCCACGATCACCACCGCGAACCCTTGCTCCAGTGCGATGGGTTCTGACACAGTCCCCGATGCCAACGAACTAACCACCCGCCGCACTGCCTCCGGATAACTCGGATCCACCGGGCTGACTGCCCCGATCGTCCCCCCGCGTGCCGCTGAAGGATCGATCGACACCTGCGACGCGACGCTCGAGAACGCCTCGGCGGGCTTCCCATCGCGCCCCAGCAGCCTCGCTCTCGCCGCCGCCGCGTCCAGTTCCGAGCGCACCAGGATCAGCCTCGTGCGGTACTTCACGCCATACCGGATCTGATACGCGATTTCGAGGTCGGTCTCGCTGACGCGCACGTCGTTCCGCACCAGCGCGCGCAGCCCGGCGTTGCGGCGCAGCAACGCGCCGAACCGTGCTTCTCCCAGCCCGCGCGTCGTGCGCAAACGTCCAATCAGGTCCGTCGTCTGGTCGCTTGTGGACGTGATCCCCCGCGCCAGGGTTTGTTCCAGAATGGTTCGTTCCTGCTCGATCTCCGCCGCGGTGATCGATAGATTCCGCGCCGCGGCTTCACGCGACACCACTCGGTCCAGCGCGGCTTCCTCCAGGATCATCCCCCCAGCCGCTTCTTCGAGTGCCGGTAACAGTTCCGCCAACGAGATCGGTTCACCCCCGATCAGCGCGACATGCCGAGCGTCCGACATCGGCTGGCTGACCGCGGATCGACTCGCCGCGTTTGCTTCGTCCCGCGTTTTGGACGCCGTCCGGTCGATCGCGTCGTACGACCGCTCGCTGGTACCGCTGTTACCCCCCGACGAGCACCCGACGAGGGACACGACGCTTCCGATCACGACGCTCGATAGCACCCGTGCAATCCATCCCCGCGGCCCCGCGACCGTCCGGGTCCGATCGGTTTGGACCCTCTTCCAGTGTCTGTGTGTGCGGAACCACGCCGGTCGCCTTTCGTACAGACTTGCAGCAACGATGTCGGTAACACTCATACCCAAGAGTAAACGCACCGCCCGGCGTTGTCGTGGCCGATATCCGGCTCTCGTATCGAGTTGCCCGCAATAGCATTCTCTCATGCCCACCGAATCACCCACACAGCCCGGCGGGGTCGGCACCGTTACAGACCACGCTGGTTCGCCGCATCGCGGGACCGGCCATGCAAGCGGCTCGTCGGTCGGGCCGCCAGTCCCGCAGCCTCGGATTGCCATCTGCCCCTACTGCGGGGAAGAAGTGGGGGGCGCGGCGCAATGTGCCGAATGCAAAGGGATGCTTGACCCGCTCTCGCGCCAGGCATCGCAGAACGCCATGGGGCCGTGGTCGCTGCGAGACGCGTCGTGTCCGTTCCGACCCGCGTTCTCGTTCGAGACCCTCCGTGTCATGATCGCTCGCGGGCGTGTGAACACGACCTCGATCCTGCGCGGCCCCAGCACCAGACAGTTCTGGCTCCGCGCCGGGCAGGTGCCGGGGGTGGCGAACCTGCTCGGAGTCTGCCACGTCTGCCAGGCTTCGGCGACGCCGAGCGAGACCGCGTGCGCATCGTGCGGTGCGACCTTCGAGATTGAAACGGATCGCCAGTTCTTGGGCCTCAGCCCCACGCGACTATTGCCGGGGCACGCAACGCCGGAACAGGTCGCGGCGAGTTCCCTCGCCGCACCGAAGACCGAAGCACCCCGCCCCCCGACCCCAACCGTTCTATCAACCGTCCACGCTCGAATCTCGCCCCCGCCCCCATTCGTTCCCGCGACAACCGTTGCGTTGGGTACGGTTCCGGCGAACTCGTCAACCCAAACCCTCAACCCGGCCACCACTCCGGCGCGAAGTAATCAGGTAAGCCGGGCTTGGAAACGCGCCGCAGTTGCCCTCACCCTGCTCTGCATCAGCCTCATTGGGACGCTTGTGGTGGCGATAGTTATGCTTCCAGGCGTGCTGAAAGCGGTTCGAGCCGTCATCAATACGAACGAATAAGCAACAAAGACGGGAATTGTGGACGAACGGGGGACATCTCGCCGTCACCGGTGGATTCCTGCGCGAATAATCGAGTTCCGAAAATGTATGGAATTAAGGTGGACACGGACCGAAAATTCCTGTAGACTTTATGTTGATCGAGGGATTCCCCCCTTCTCACCGGTACCGTCGATCGAGTTCTTCGATTCGACTAGGAGGCCACAAAATGAACGTATTCTCGTTCCACCGGCGTCGTGCATTCACACTCATAGAGTTGCTCGTCGTCATTGCCATCATCGCGCTCTTGGTCGGGATCCTGCTCCCGGCTCTCTCCGAGGCTCGCAAGACGAGCCGACGGACCATCTGCCAATCCAATCTCCACCAGTTCGGCGTCGCGTACCAGGGCTACGCATCCGACTTCAAGGACAACATGGCGTCCTTCACCTGGCGCGCCGGTGTCGCTTGGTCTGTGCGCGACCTCGCCAACGACACCGACGACACCTACACCTTCCCCCCGGCGGCCGACGATACTGCCGCCGCCGCCAATCAGGCAATTGCCATCTTCCGCTACCGCGCCGATCGGCGTGACATGACCCCGATCCCGTTGTGGATCCCCCACATCCTCTACAGCCACTTGGTGATGAACGATTACCTCCAGCAGCGTTTGCCCGAGAAAATGGTGGCTTGCCCCGACGATCGCGTTCGCAATCTCTGGCAGGACGCTTCCCAGCAGGTTCCCGGCGATCCGGACACCCCCTTCTTCAACCTCGTCGAGCGCCCCGACTACCCCCAGCGCACGAACGTTCAGCGTCGCTGGCCCTACAGCAGTTCCTACACCCTCCCACCGTCTTATTACTCTCCTGACAAGCGCGTTGGCTCACGCAACACGATCTATCAGGGCGACACCCACCGCACCTACGTCACCAACGATTCGCAACTTGGCCGCCGGAAGTACTCCGAAGTTTCCTTCCCCTCCGCCAAGGCGATGATGTACGACAACTACGCGCAGCATCAGAAGCGCCGTCTGTACTACGCCTACGACGAAGTTGTCCAGCCGATTCTCTTTGCCGACACGTCGGTGAACGATCGCGCCGGTCGTGACTGCAACGATGGCTGGAACCCCAACATCGGTTCTCGCGCTCGCACCAGCATCGTCTACACCCCCGATACCAACTGGGAACCCCCCACCCGTAACGGTGCGGTCTCGCAGATCGTCCCGGGCAATCAGCAGTGGACGCAGTTGGGCATGGGCGGTGCCGACTGGGGCATGGAAGAAGCCTTCTGATTCCTCGTCCCGGTCCTTGTTCTTCATCACATCCTTGTAACCAACGACACCCCGGCTTCTGCCGGGGTGTTTTTTTTGTGCGCGCAGGCACGTCACATGTTTCACGTATTGGCTGAAGTCGTAGTGGGGGTAGGGACGGTTGGTGTGGCGGGCGGGTTGGCCCGAGAGTCAGGAAGCGGCACGCCGCAGATTGGCTCGCGCTTGATTGGGGAGTACGCGATGATGCAATCATGGTTTGTTGGATCCATCCGTCTTGCCGCAGTGACTCTCGCCGCGCTCGGCGTATTCACTCATACCCACGCCCAATGCGTTGATTGGCTCCCCGGCCAACCCGCGTCGATCGGTAGCGGCGAGTTTCGTGCCGCCGCACTCTTCGACCCCGACGGTCCCGGTGCCGCTGCGCCGCTCCTTGTCGTCGGCGGCGACTTCTCACTTCCCGCCAGCGGCGGTTCGTCCATCGACGACCTGGCGTCGTGGGACGGCGTCTCCTGGCAACGTGTCTTTCCACTATTCGCCCAAGGCTTTGTGCGGGCACTTAAGGTCTTCGATTTCGATGGTGCCGGCCCCAACCCCCCGCGTTTGGTCATCGGGGGGCAGTTCAGTTTCCTGATAGGCTCGAACAACGTCTGTGTTTGGAACGGCCAGACCCTCGTGCCCCTCGCCCAAGGCGTGAGCGGCATCGTCAACGCCATCGAAACCCACGATCCCGACGGCGACGGCCCCCTCCCCGAAGAACTCTTCATCGCCGGGCAGTTCTCTTCCTCCGGATCCGTACCGATCCAGTCCCGCGTCGCCAAGTGGAACGGCACCGCTTGGGAAGATTCCGGCACCATGTCCGCCAGCACTGCGAACGCCCTCGCAAGCGTTGACCTGAACGGCGATGCGCCCGGCGGTCGATTCCTCGTCGCCGGCGGGTCGCTCGCTCCCCAGGGCACGCCATCAAACGTCGCTATTCTCAACGGCACCGAATGGCTGCCCGCCGGTACCGGCCTGAACGGCGAGGTCCGCTCACTCGCACTCGCCGACCTCGACGCCGAAGGGCCAGCGCCCGTGCGGCTCCTCGCGTGTGGCGCCTTCAATAACTCCGGACCCGTCACCAATCTCCGCGGCCAAGCCTATTTCGACGGTACCCGCTGGCAGCCCATCGCGCCCCTCAACCAGCAGGGCTTCGCTTCAACCGGTCGTGCCGTCGGCGTCTTCGACCCCGACGGCCCCGGCCCGCTCCCGGCGCAAGTCTTCCTCGCGGGTTCCATCCGTCTCCCCGGCGATCAGTTGCCCCACGCTCTGGTCCGCCTCGAAGCGGGTGCTTGGATCCCCGTCGTTTCTCAACCTTTCGGCGGTGAAGTCTTCGCCATGACCTCTCTGCAACTCCCCGGTTCTCAGAACCCCATCATGCTTACGCTCGGCAACTTGATGCGCACCACCACGCCCGCCGTCACTCTTCGCATCGGCGTCTGGGACGGTCAGTCGATCGCCTCCTTCGGCCGCGGCCTCAGTGCCAATGTCAACGCCTTGCTCTCCGCTTCTATCGACGGCCAGAACCGCGTGATTGCCAGCGGTGGGTTTGCGGGTATCCCGGGTGCCAACATCAACGGCGTTGCCGCGTTCGACGGCGAAGGCTGGACCGCGCTGGGCGGGAGTTTCGTGAGCGCGCCTTACGTCCTCGGCTCTCACGATCCCGACGGCACCGGCCCCGCCGAGCCGTACATCGTCGCCGGCGGCACCTTCACCGAAGTCCCAGGCGGAGCCGCCGCACCCTACGTCGCGCGATGGAATGGCACGGCGTGGGAAGCCATGGGCGCGGGGCTTCCGAGTTTCCCGCGCGGGTTCGCCTCTTTCGACCCCGACGCCGATGGGCCGGCCTTGCCACTCCTCCTCGCTACCGGCGGCGTCGTCTCCGGCGGCCCGGGCACACCCAACGCCCTCTACGCCTGGAACGGCTCCGATTGGTCCGCCACCGCGGTCTTCACTAGTTCCAACGGTCCCGCACTCGTTGAAGATGTCACCACCTTCGACCCAGACGGTCCCGGCCCGCTCCCGAGGCAGGTCGTCGTCGTCGGCTTCTTCAACCGCGTCAACAACGTCCTTGTCTCCAACTGCGCAGCCTTCGACGGCAACATCTGGAGACCCATGAGTACCGGTTTTGAGAGTAACCCGCTCTCGGTCTTCACTTGGGATCGCTTCGGGGATGGCCGTGAGGTTGTCCTTGCCACCGGCATCTCCACCACCGCCGGCGGTGTCCCCGTTCGCGGCGTGGCTATGTGGAACGGCACTTCCTGGGCACCCTTGGGCAACGGCTTCGGCGTGTCTCAGTCCGGCTACCAGAACTACCCCAGTGCCTTCGCCGTCTTCGACCCCGACGACGATGGACCGGCGCCCAACTTGCTCCACGCGATCGGCGGTTTCTCCGAGGCCGACGGCTTGCCCGCCGCCGGGATTGCCCGTTGGAACGGCCAAACCTGGGAAGCACTCGGTGCAGGCTTGACACCGGCGACAGGCACCGCGATCGCTGTGCTCGCCGCGACCGATGAACGGCCCGCTCGTCTGTGTGTCGGCGGACGCTTCGTCGGCGCGGGCGGACGCGCCAGCGCGTACTTCGCGCAGTTCGGTGCCGTCGCCTGCTGCCCGGCGGACTTCAACGCCGACGGCTACGTCAACTCAAACGACCTCTTCGAGTTCCTCGGCGCCTTTTTCTCTTCCCACGCCGACGCCGACGTCAACGCCGACGGTTTCATCAATACCTCCGATTTCTTCGATGTCCTCGCCGGTGTCTTCGTTGGGTGCTGATCCGCCAACAACGACGTTCTCATACCCACCCAACTAGTCACCCGTGGACGCCGCCGCCGGATCACAGATCCGCGGCGGCGTCTTCGTCGCCCAAGGCATCACCCCTGTATTCAGACCCGCCAGCGCTTCGAGCATCTGCCGACGCGTCCACCGTACTCGGCACATCGGTCGGATCACCCGGTCTCGCACCGGCGTGATGAACTCCAGCCGCGACTGAAAAATCGGGGTCAGCCAGCGCGACGCGAACTGGTAGTACCGCGTCGCCGACGACCGCCGTCGCGCGTATTCGTGCAGCGCGCCCCGCAAGCCCGCCGCCGATTCCAGGCATTCCGCGAGCGTCATCGCATCGATGAGCGCGAGGTTGGCCCCCTGCCCGAGTTGTGGGCTCATCGCGTGCGCCGCGTCGCCCAGGTACACCACCGGCCCGTGCAAGAAGTCGTACGGCCGGCGTACAACCACATCGTGGTATGCCGCGAGTATCAGTTCTCGTGTTCCGCTGATCTGCTCCAGGATCGGCTCGGCTCGGTTCGTCAGCGCGCGCACATCGCGCTTCCACGCCTCGATCCCACGCTCGTGCAGGTCGTCCGCGTCGGCCAGCCGAACGCTCCAGAACATGCTCACCAGCGCCGCGCCGCCCGGCACCGCTCGACCCGTCGGCAGGAAACCGATCATCCGCCCGGTCCCCGCATACACCTGCGCCAGCGTACCGGCGTACTCCCCCGTGCGGTCTTCCGCGACAAACCACAGCGCCCCGAACGGGTACGCCCGCACC
>JBGSIF010000049.1:0-13504 GCA_041742635.1 Phycisphaerales bacterium | reverse complement strand
CCCCACCCCCGAGGGCCCGCCGAGCACTGGGCCGCATGCCCTCAATGGCGCAGGAACCAAACACCCCCCCGCCCAGCCGCGGGACCGATACCATCAACCGACCCTCATAGCACCTGGCACAGAACTTGGGGGCCGGCCAATCCCACCTCATTGAAGTTACGAACGCTAGTGCTTTGCGTGCGTAGATACACCCGAAGGATGCGAGCCATGCGACACCGATTTTACTTGAGGCGAGCCAGCGTGTTGTGCGTCGTCGCGACGGCGATGGTGCTGAGTGCCTGTGGCGGGGCGAATCAGCCACGGAGCACACGCACGAACACAAGCACAGAACCGGGGACCGGCTCGGCCGCGATCGGCCCGACGACCCAAGCGAACTCGGTCTCTACACCACCCGCCGCCCCCGGTCCCGCATCAACGGAGTCTCAACACGCCATGGCATCGTCCACACCACCCGTTTCGCCGACCGCTTCACAACCCAAGACCCAAGTCGCTATGTTCGGCGGCGGGTGCTTCTGGGGCGTGGAGCATATTTTCCGCAAACAAGTCCCCGGTGTGATCGACGCTATCAGCGGGTTCTCCGGCGGGCACGTCCTGAACCCAACGTACAAGCAGGTGTGCTACGAAGACACGGGGCACGTCGAGGTCGTGCAAGTGACGTTCGACCCAACGAAGGTGTCGTACGAACAACTCGTGGACTATTTCTTCCGGATGCACGATCCGACACAGGGGGACCGGCAGGGGCCGGACGTCGGGACGCAGTACCGCTCCGTGATTTATTTCTACGGGGATGCGCAGCGTGCGTCGGCGGAAACGGTGAAGACGAAGCGGCAAGCCAAGCACCCGCGTGCAATCACAACCACGATCGAAGCGGCCAAGGAGTTCTACCCTGCCGACGCCGATCATCAGCGGTATTACGAGCGGACGGGCAAGACGCCGTATTGCCATGTGCTGCGGCTTGACTGATACCAAGCGGCGTGTGTGGCGACATCGTTTACCCAGTCATCTGAAAGCCCTCATGACCCAAGCGTACCTCTACTTCAACGCGGCGGCGTACATCGTGTTCGCGGTCTGGTGTACGCTGATGCCCGAAAAGACCGCCGGGTTTCTGGGGCTTGCGCTCCCCACGGCGTCGGGAAAGAGCGAGTACATCACGGTGTACGGCGGGCTTGAGTTCGGAGTGGCGATGTTTTTTCTCGTGTGTGCCATCAAGCCTGAACTCCGCTCTGCTGGGCTGCTGTTTGCACTGCTGTTTTACGGCGGGCTGATCGTTTGGCGACTCGGCACGTTTGTCTTTCTCTCGGGGATCGGACGCACGACTTTTTACTTTGGTGCGTCCGAACTGCTGCTGGGTCTGGCAGCACTTGGGATCTGGCTTACGCAGCGGGCCGCGCCGACGCCAAACTGATCGGGCACGATCCAATTGAAAGTGCCCTCGTGCGTGGGTACGCCATGCGAGCGAGTTTGGCGACGGTGCGAGAGTGCTGAGGCTACGCTGCGCCCGAGGTGAACCATGCTGCGCGCGACCATGATCGGGTTGGTGATGTTTCTGGGAATGGTGGGGTTGGCGGTGAAGTGGCGGCCGGGTGAGATTGGGCCGCGCGGGGAGGTGAACGCCGAGATGGCGGCGGCGGCGCGGGCGTTCTTAGATTCGCTCCCCGACGAACTGCGCACGAAGGCGTCGGTAGGCTTTGATGATGCGGCGCGGCAGGACTGGCACTTTGTGCCGCGGAGCCGGCCGGGGGTGACGATGGCAGAGTTGAACGATGCGCAGCGCGGGCTTGTGCAAACACTGCTGCGGTCGGCTTTATCGTCGCAGGGGGTGCTGAAGACGAATGCGATCATGGACCTGGAGTCGGTGCTGCGAGAACTCGAGAACGGGAACGCCGGGCGAGACGCGGGCAAGTACACGGTGGCGGTGTATGGAGAACCGATTGGTGGGGGTGGAGTGGGGGGGGTGGGCGGATCGTCGGGCGTTGTGGGGAAGCCGTGGGGGTGGAAGATCGAGGGGCACCATATTTCGCTGAACTTCACGAGCAGCGGTTCGGTGGTGACGAGCGTGACACCGGCGTTTTGGGGGGCAAGCCCGGCGGAAGTTCGCAGTGGAGCGCAGGCTGGGCGACGGGTGCTGTCGGCCGAGGAGGAGTTGGGGCGTGCGCTGGTGACGATGCTCGACACCGAGCAGCGTCGGATAGCGATCATCGCGGACGTGGCGTATGCCGATGTGCTGCTCGGCCCGGGCCGAGGTTTTGACGACGCACCGGCGAAGGGGCTGGCCGTGTCGAAGATGACTCCGGCGCAGCGCCGTGCGGCGTGGGCGATTGTCGAAGAGTTTGCGAGGAACCTGCGCCGGGAGTTGGCGGACTCCGAACTGGCGCGGATACGCGGGGCGGGGATCGACGAAATTTATTTCGCGTGGGCGGGGTCGATGAAGCCGGGGGAGGGGCACTACTACCGCCTGCGCGGCCCGACGTTCGTGATCGAGTACGACAACACGCAGAACAACGCGAACCACATCCACACGGTGTGGCATGACCTGACACGCGACTTTGCGACCGACCCGCTGAAGGAGCACTACGAGCGGGACCACGGCGAGAAGTGACGGATTGGGTCGGGGCTAACGGGTTACACGAGGTGGCTTCAGCACCCAACGAAGAAGCACGCAATGAAGTCGAAGAAGTCTTGGCTATCGGTGCTGCCGCTGGCATTGAAATCGGCGTTGCCCTCGAAATAGAGGGCGAGGAAGTCAAAAAAATCCTGAGAGTCTACAGCCCCGGAAGTATTCCAATCGCACGGACACAGCGTCGGGACGGTGAAGTTGGTGACAAGCCAAGCCCGCTCCAGACCTTGGTAGAACCCGTGCCCAGCGAGGCTCCGGCCATCGGGTGATATGCCGTAGACGGCCCAAAGGGTCCAACCGCTAAGGTCGACGCCGAGAGTGGGGAGGTAGTTGTTGAGATCGACCATGCCGAGCGACTGCGTCCACACAAAGGCGCGACTCGGGTTGAAGTTTCTGACCAGGCCCCCCACGATGGTGCCATCGCCGGAGAGAGCCCGCGCGACGCTGTGGTTCCATCCTGGGATCGTGCCGAGGTTGGTCATGCCGGTTTCCGAGGTCCAGCGCCAAGCGCGTTGGTTCCCCGCAACCCGACCGTATCCGGCAACGACCGAGCCATCGGAGTTGGCGGCTTCCCCGATGGATGACGTCCCGTCGGGGATCAAGCCCAGCGGTTGCATACCGCCTTGGGCGGTCCAACGAAACGCCATGGCGTTGGCGGAAGAGACGGATGTGCCGACGATGACGGAACCGTCATCGCTGATCGCGTCGGCGATGGAGTCGTAGTACTCCCCGGGGAGGAAGCCCAAGTCTTGCATCCCGGTGGCGGCGGTCCAGCGAAAGGCGCGGTCGCCGTCGAGTGTGGAACGGGAGGTGCCGACCACAACGTCACCATCGGCGCTGACGTCGTTGCCGAAGGAGTCTTGGCCGCCGGGGAGGGTGCCGAGGTTGAGCATCCCGTTGGGGGTCCAGCGGAACGCCCGGCGACCGGCGCTGGTTTCCGAGTCACCGACTACGACACCCCCGTTGGCGTTGATACTGCGGGCGATCGAACTGACTCCGGCAGGGAGGGTGCCGATGATGAGCAGGCCGGTGTTGACAGTCCATCGGAAGGCGACGGGAACGCCATTGGGATGGGTATTGTAACCGACGACCCCGTTGGGGCTGAGGTCCAGTGCGAGGGCGGCATGCCCATTGGGCATGATGCCGAGGTTGGTGATTTGAGTTTGGGCGTGGGAAACGCTCGTTGAGGCAGCCGCAGCAATGGCCGCAAGGGCGGCGACGCGGCGAAGATTTGTGCGTGTGATGTGCATCTGGTAGTTCCTAGGCCCGGGGCGATGCGTGGTCTTCTGCGCGTGTAACAGCATACCACATTCTGCACGCATTTCGAGCAAATTGTTCGGGTTATCGGGTGGGGATGTGATGAGAGGCGTGCTGCATCTTGGATCGAAGACGTGGTTACAAGATCGGGCCAACGGTTGGGCAATTTTCATGGGATCTGCATCTCCCGTGCCCCGCACAGCACTCGGTTCACGTCCCCAGCGCAGTACGATCCACGTATGCGTATCTGCCTGTTCACCGACACCCTCGCCGATGTCAACGGTGTGTCCCGCTTCATCCGTGCCGTCGCGGAGCAATCGCTGCGGTTTGGGCACTCACTGCACGTCATCACATCGAGCCGAATGGAGTGCCCGGCGCAGCCGAACATCCACAACCTGCGCCCCCGCTACGCGCGAGCGATGCCGGGCTACCCGCAACTCGATCTTGCCATCCCGCCCAAAGGGGCGATGAACCGGCTGGCGGAATCGCTCGCCCCCGATGTGGTCCACATCTCCACCCCCGGCCCGGTTGGCACGCTGGGCCGCCGATTTGCGCGCAGACGTGGGCTACCGCTGCTCGGTACCTACCACACGGACTTCCCGGCGTACATCGATCACCTCTTCGCTGATCGAACGCTCACCTGGATCTGCGATCAGTCCATGCGACGTTTTTATCGTCCGTTCACCCGAATTTTCACCCGCAGCGCGGAATACGGCGAGGCGCTTGTCCGCATGGGCATCCCTCGCGCGCACATCGTTCGTCTTCTTCCCGGCATCGATACCGACACTTTTCACACCCGATTCCGGCCGCCGAGTTACCCATCGATCTGGGACGCTTTCCCCGGCATCCCGCCCGGCGCACCAAAGGCGCTGTACGTCGGTCGGGTCAGCGTCGAAAAGAACCTTCCTCTTCTGGTCCAAGCGTGGAAACTCGTCTATGCCGACGCTGCCACCATGCCCGAATCCGAGCGACCGCATCTGCTGGTCATCGGCGACGGCCCGTACAAGTCGCCGATGAACGCCGAACTCGCCGGGATGAACACCCACTTCTTGGGTTTCCGGCACGGGGTCGAACTCTCGCGTCTGTACGCATCGTCCGATTTTTTCCTGTTCCCTTCGACCACCGACACGTTGGGCCAAGTCGTGATGGAAGCGCAGTCGGCGGGGCTGCCCGTGCTTGTCACCGACCAGGGCGGGCCGAAGGAAGTCGTCAATCACGCGCCGGGGGATGAACAGTCGGGGTATGTGCTCGGTGCGGATAACCCGCGGGAGTGGGCGGAGATGATCCGTCGGCTGTCGCGGGATCCTGCGCTGCGTGCCCGGCTGGGTTCCGCTGGGCATCGCAAGATCCAGCCGATGAACATCCGGCATTCGTTCGAGCATTTCTGGCGCGTCCACGAAGAAGCGGCCGCGGAAGCCGCTGGTGCTTGATGGTTCATCGACCCCGCTCGCGCGCGCCGATACGCTATTCATTGCGCGGATCCCGCACGCATTACTTCAGGAGCACTCCATGCCCAACATCAAGCCCTTCGTCGGGATCGATCTCGGCGGCACGAACATGCAGATCGGCATCGTCGATAAATCCGCGGTCGTGCTCGGGCGATCTCGCAAAAAAACCAACGCCGACCAAGGCAAGGACCGCGTCATCGAGCGCCTCGTCGAGGGCGTCACCGAAGCCTGCACCGAAGCGGGCATCACCCCCGCCCAACTCGGCGGCCTAGGTATCGGTGCTCCCGGCGCCGTGGATCCCAACCTCGGCACCGTACTCGAAGCCGTGAACCTCCGCTGGAACGACGTGCCCCTCGCCAAGATCCTCAAGTCCAAACTCGGTATCCCCGTCTACGTCGAGAACGACGTGAATGTCGCCGTATTCGGCGAATGGAAGCACGGCTCCGGGCGCGGGGTGGCGGACCTTCTGGGCATCTGGATGGGCACGGGTGTCGGGGGCGGGCTGGTACTCAACAACGCGCTGTACGGCGGGGCGTTCTTCACCGCGGGCGAGATCGGGCACACCACGCTGTTTCCTGGGAACGCGCTTGGCACGCGATCTTTGGAACAGAACTGCTCCCGCACCGCCGTCGCCGACCGGCTTGTCCGGCTCGTCCGGGCGAACCACCCGTCCTCGCTCGCCAAGGTGGTGATGGAAGAAGGCCAGATCAAGTCCAAAGCCATCGCCGAGGCGTTCCGCGATGGCGACGAACTGACTGTTCGTGTCATCGAAGAAGCCGCGTACTTTGTTGCCATTGCCGCGGCGAACGTCGTCACACTGCTCTCGCTCCCGCGAGTGATTCTGGGCGGCGGTCTGACCGAAGCCATCGGTCGCCCCTTTGTTTCGCTCGTCAAGAAGCATGTGCGAGAACTGGCCTTCCCCGACCGGTGCAAGCAGGTCGATGTCGTTGCGAGTGAACTCGAGGACGACGCCGGGCTTGTCGGTGCGGCGATGCTCGCGCGCGAAGTCCTCCCCTGATCCGTATGGTTCAACGATATCTCTCGGTCAAACGAAAACAGACCCCCGAACTCACATTCGGGGGTCTGTTTGTTTCGATGCCTTATGCGATCTGATGCGGGATCAGAACAGCAACTGGAACTGCAAGCGGACGACGACTTCGCCCGACTCGGTGTCGCCGAGGAGGCCGACGCCGGTGTTGGGCAGGACGCCAAGCCCGACGAGGTCGGGGGTTTCATCGAGCGCGAAGACGATGTCGCCGGTGAACTTCGCGGCTTGACCGGCGATGTACTGATTGACGCCGACGGTCAGGAAGTGGAAGTTGTCTTCCATCGTCCCGCGGTCGCTATCGAGGAACAGGCCATCCCAGCGTCCGAAGAGTTCGGTGTTCGCGGCGACGCGGATGCCGCCCTGGACGACCGCGCCGAAGTCGTTGAAGTCCGAATCGACGCCGGCGGTGCGGAAGTTATCCCAACGACCGACGAACGCGCCGAAGGCGTTCCAGCCGTCGCCTTCGAGGGTGCCGTCGATGGTGTACTCGAAGAGGTCGCGGTCGGTGTCGCCCGCCGCGCTGGTGTTGGGGCTTTGCTGATAGTGACCGGCCAGACCGACGAGCGCGCCGAACGGGGTGCCTTGGGGAGCCGTGAAGTCACGCAGGTCTTTCTTCGCGCCGGCAAACAGGAACTCGATGCGACCGGTGACGGCCCAGTCGGCTTCGCCCGTAGGGGTCAGACCACCGCCGGCGGGAGCCGTGAAATCCGTGTTCGCACTGTTCAGCCCATCGCTGAACGCCAGCCCCGTGTTGCACCAACTGGATGTGCAGAGCAGGGCGATGCCCTGCGAACGGCCCTGCGTGAACACCGCGTTCACCACCGACCGATCCACGGCCAACTGGTACTGATCATCAACCAATTCTTCGCGCAGCAGGGGGAGTTTAAACTGACCCCACCGGACCCGAAGCCCGTTGGGCAGTTTGTACTCGACATACGCGTCCTGCAAACCGAACGACCCGTCGGCCCGGTCAAAGTTCCCGAGGACATTGTACGACCAATCCTTGTTGACGATGTTGCCCTTCGCGCCGATCTTGGTGCGGGCCGCCTGGAAACCCGGCTCGAACTCGTTGGATGTCGAGTCTTCGTCGCGGAAGTTCATCAGATAGCGGAACTGGATCAGCCCGTAGATCGAGAGGTTGTACCCGCCGTCGTCGCTGGAGATGAAGAAGTTCCCGTCCTGGTGCCCGGCGTTGGCGGCGAGCAGGCTCGTCCGACCATCCGCGTCGGCGAGCATGTCGGCCACCACCGCTCGCACCTGGTCGGATTCGTTCTGCTGCGCGCCCGCGAGAGAGGCTGTAGCCCCTGCCGTCGCCACGATCGCAAGCATCAAGCGTGTCATGTGTGTCATCTGCCTATTCCTTGCAAAGTTGAAGTTCACCGCGTGTGCCGGATCGTGCCGCAAGGCCTGATCCATTTCCAGCCGGATGACCCGATCACTCGGATGCTCTCCCACTGGTTTGTGACTGCTAATAAGAAGAGATGATCGGCCAAAAGTCAAGCCCCGCTGCAAAGGAACCCAAACACCGTCGGCTCGCAACCCCCACGGACTCGGCGTCCTGCCCCGCCCAAACAAAGAAGGCCCAGGGACGTTTGTCCCTGGGCCTTGAAGTAGTGATCGAAGCGTCCTGTGTGGAACACAGGAGTATCGGATTAGAACAGGAGCTGGAACTGAGCGCGGATGGCGACTTCGCCTTCTTCGCCGTCGCCGAGGATGGCGGTGCCGGTGCCGAGGCCACCGAAGCCGCCCGTCAGGTTCGGGCTGGTCTCGCTGAAGGAGTACACGAGGTCAAGGGTCGCCTTGGCGGCGTGACCGGCGTAGTACTGGTTGAGACCGACTGTGAGGAAGTGGAAGTTATCTTCGCCGCTGGCCACGGTGTCCTCATCGAGGAAAACCGCGTCCCAACGGGCAAAGACTTCGGTGTTCGCGGCGACGCGGAGGCCGCCCTGGATCACGAAGCCGAAGTTGTCGGTCGCGTCGGCATCGCCGGCGCCGATGGGGCCGCGGGTGTCGGCGTTGCTGCCGAGGAACGCGCCGTAGGCGTTCCAGCCGTCGCCTTCGAGGCTGATGTCGAAGGTGTACCCGAGGTACTGCGAATCGACATCGGTCGGGGCGCTGGTGTTGGCCGAATCCTGATAGTGAACGGCGACGCCGAGGAGCGCGCCGAACTTACCGCCCTGAGGAGCGGTGAAGTCGTCGAACTGATCCCAATCGCCATCCAACTTGAACTCGGCGCGACCGGTGAGAGCCCAGTCGGCTTCGCCCATGCTGGTGAAGTCGGTGTTCCGGCTGCCGAAGCCGTCGGTGAACGCGGCTTCCATGCGCCACGCATCGGCCTTGTAGCCGAGCGCGATACCCTGGGAGAAGTCCTGGTTGAAAAACTCATTGGCGATCGAGCGTTCCGCCGCGAGCTGCCGGCTGGAGGAGGTGTGCTCTTCGCGGAGGAACTGGGACCGGAACTGGCCCCACTTGGCGTACATGCCCGAACCGAAGTCGTAGGACACGAACGCTTCTTCGAGGCCGAAGCTACCTTCGTCGCGATCGAACGCGCCGACGACCTTGTACTTCCACTTCTCGTTCACGATGTTGCCGCCGAACCACAGTTTGGTGCGGCGGGTCTGGAAGCCCGGCTCGAACTCGTTGCTGGTCGAATCCTCATCGCGGAAGTTGAGGACATAGCGGAACTGGATCTGACCGCCGACGCGGAGGGTGAACCCTTCGCCGCTGATCATGAAACCCTTGGCGTCGTGACCGGCATCAGCCAAGAGGCTGGTCCGATTCTCGGCGTCGCTGAGCATCTCAGCAACCACCGCACGCACTTCATCGTTGGACTGCTGCGCCAGAGCCGAGTTCACACCGGCCAGACCGAGCGCCGCGCCCGCGAGCAACACGAACTTCTTCGTCATTCGATAACTCCTTCATCTTGAGACGCTTCGAAACGTACGGTGGGAGCGCTTCGTCTCTTCGCGTCCCATTCCTATCCACGCAGTCCGGACGTTGCGAGCCGACCTACAAGGCCATGCTCCCGGACCGTGACGCTTACTTCCTTCACCCGCTTTCCAACGAGCGCCCCCGCCCTTCCCATGATTCGGTCATGCGTCCGGTATTCGGACCACGCACGATTCAAGGGGCGGATGATACCAACCGTAGTTTGCAAACGCAAACTCCTGTCAAACGGAATTTTCGGTCCTTCCCCCGCAGACCGGATAACTTTCACGCAAAAGTAAACAAAATCCGATCAAATTCCCCACTTTGTTACCAATCATAACCCTTACAAGTCGTTTTCCTGGGATATTAAACTTCCTCACGGAACCTTCACACCTTCAACACGCCGCCGCTCTGAGCATCTCTCTATCCTCTTCTCTCCTTCGGACCCACGGTCTATCACCCGGAACTCGACCCCCATGAGTGCGCCCAAACACATCGTCGTTGTCGAAGATGAACCGGACCTCTCCGACCTGCTCGTATACAACCTCCAGCGTGCCGGCTACCAAGTCTCTGCCGCCAACGACGGCATCGCAGGCCTCAAGCACGTGCTTGAAAACCCCCCTGACCTCATCGTGCTGGATTTGATGCTTCCCAAGATGTCCGGTTTCGAGGTCGCTCGCCAAGTCCGGACCTCCCCCCGTACATCCAACGTACCCATCCTCATGCTCACCGCGCGAGCGGAGGAGATCGACCAAGTTACGGGGTTCAAAGTTGGTGCCGATGACTATGTGACCAAGCCGTGCTCGATGAAAGTCCTCGTTGCGCGTGTCGAGTCACTCTTGCGTCGCACTCGTTCTGTTGGGCCAGAAGCACGTTCTGTCGAAGTCGGCCCGATCCGGGCGGACCTGACGACCCACGAGATGCTGCTGGATGGCGTCGCTCTGAAACTCACGCTGACCGAGTTTCGGCTGCTCGTCTCGCTCATGCGCAATAAGAGCAAGGTGTTGTCACGCGAAGATCTTATGTATACCGCCATGGGACCGGCCGTGCTGGTCACCGCGCGCACGATCGACGTGCATGTGGCCGCGATCCGTAAAAAACTGGGCCGTCACGGGCACTGCATCCGCACGATACGTGGTGTGGGATACATGCTCACGGATCCCAATGCCGCAGCGCACGCCGACGAAGAATCCGACTCTCACGCGATCGTTGAGGATTGACCCCGACTTCCGGGTCGGCTTGTATTGATCGACCGCCGGCTAGTCATCCTGCCCTCGGCGCGTTGGGTCGTGCCATCTCCCCGCTTAAGGCTCCTCGTTGCCATCACTCGCTCCAAAGCACGCGTTCGTCCTCGCCTGCACTTCGCTTGTCCCGATGGGATTGGCCCTGTCGCTCGGCTCTGCGCCGACGCCCCTGCGCGTCACGCTCCCGGTGGTTGCCGCAGTGCTGGCCGCGGGCTGGCTGATCCGGCGGGACAGACGCCGACGGCGTCGCCTCGCGGAACTTGTCCATGAGACCCGCGGCATCCTCCATATCGCTCACGCCCACGCCGCCGTGTCCGAGCCGCCGAACGATCCCGACGAATGCCAGACGCTCCGTGCCTTGCTTATTTCCTTGCGAACGCGCGAGTCCGAACAACTCAAGGATTTGGCCAAAAAATCTCGTAACCTCGAAGCCCTGATCGACGCGCTCGACGAGCCTGTCCTCGCTACGGACAATACCGACGCGGTGCTGTTGTGCAACCGCTCCGCCGAGGTTTTTTTTGGCGCGGCGTCCGGGTCGCTGGTGGGCCAGTCCATCACCGCACTCTTCACGAGTGAAGACATCCTGACCATGCACGCGGCCGCCCGCGCCGGCGAGGTCCGTCGCCTGCGCGTTCGGCTGACGACCCCGCTTGGCCCGCGTGTTTTCCAAGTCTCTGCTTCGCCGGTACCAGCCGCGTGGGGAGAGGGGATCTTCGGCGCGGTTCTGATCCTGCGGGACGTCACGGAACTCGACCACGCCGCCGCGATCAAGTCGGACTTTGTCGCCAACGCATCGCACGAACTACGGACCCCGGTCGCCGCGATCCGCGGCGCGGCGGAGACTCTTCAGCACTGCCTGACCGACGATCCCAAAGCCGCACCGAGATTTGCCAACATGATCGTGCAGCACGCCGCCCGGCTGGAGGACATGCTCCGCGACCTGATGGACCTCTCGCGTCTGGAATCCCCCGACGCTCCGATCACGATCGCGCCCATCGATCTGGTCGCGCTTCAGTCATCTCTCGCGGGTCAGTTCGATGATCTTGCCCGCCGCCGCGGCCTCTCGCTCCAGTTCGAGTTCGCCCCGACCCTCGTCGGCGTGGTGTCCGACCCCGGCCTGATCATGCTCATCCTGCGCAACCTGATCGAGAACGCCGTCAAGTTCGCCTATGACCAAACCACCATCCGCGTCATCGCTCGCCGCTCCCACACGCCGGACCTTGTCCGCATCGAGGTGATCGACCGCGGCATCGGAGTTCCGCTCGCCCTTCAGGACCGCGTCTTCGAGCGGTACTTCCAGGTCGATCCCGTCCGTACCGTTTCCGGCTCTAAACGCGGCACCGGACTCGGCCTGTCGATCGTCAAGCACGCGGCCAAACGCCTGGGCGGGCATGTGGGCATGTCCTCCGTCTGGAAAGAAGGCACCACCGTATGGGCCGAGTTCCCCGTCTGCTCACACGCGACGAGTGCATAATGCTGATCTTGCTAATAAAGTACCTTCATTTCAGAGAAGGCTCGTCAATCCCTCTCACCTTCTGCGTCGGGCAACCACAAGCAACGCGCCGGCCCAAGCGAGCAACGTCCCCGCCGCGGGGGACGGTACGACGATGTCAAGCACCAGTGGCGGGAGGAGGAACGACTGAGGCGGGAGCGGGATCGGTACCCACGTCACGCTGCCGGGCGTGTCGTCGGATGGGTCGAGCGGGGTGCCATTGTTGTTCGGCGAGACCGGCGCCCCAACTGTGCCCCAACCCGACGCGGCGATCAAGTTCCCCGCAGCGGTGATGGTGTAGTTCATCGTGCCCGGTGTGGTCGTGATCTCGTAGATCGAAACGAATGTATTAATACCGCGTATCGTGGGCTGAGGCACGGGCAAGGGGTTGCCGAAGGCGTCGTTGCGCCAAGCGGGCGACTGCGTACCGAGGGTGCAGTCGATATTGGTGATCTGTACGAATGGATCACCTGAGGGCGTACCGTTGCCGCCGGCCGCGAAGTTGAACGGGGTAATGCGGCCCGGCGTGCGGGTGTTGTGGCTTGAGATGGAGTCGGTGATGGACCCGACGACCCAGCCGACAAGCCCGCCCGCAGGCGCAGCGCTCGCAACGTCGTCGAAGACGCCGAACTGGATCCGGAGCCGGATCGGACTACCTGGGGATCCGGCAAAAACGACGCCGGGAGCGAGAGGGATATCCGTCATCCCCACCCGCTGCACAAAGCGGTAGTCGAAGTGCCAGGCGCTGGCGATCGACGGCGCGAGCATAGCGACGCCCGTACCGAGCAGCACGCCGATCATTGAAGCAGTCATGATGTTCTCTCCATCTCTCAGAAAAAGGGTGTCCCCGGCACGACTGGCGATCTCTATCCCATTATGCATGGGGGGATGTGCCCCCCGTCCCATCCCGGTTCACGCCGTGCCAAACCGAATCAAACTCTTTCTGGTGCGAACCAGAGAACGGAGTTCTTGCAGTTGACGAGGCGGAATCTGTGAGTATGCTGATTCTGGGGTGAAATCAATAAAACTCACGGGCATGAACCCCGCGGCGTTGAGCGCGCCATGGAGGCCCTCGCCGAAGACGTCGGTGAAGCCTTGCTGGATTTGTCCGATATAGACGCCGGGGTCCGCCAGCCCCCGCACCATCCCGCCCGGCGACAGGTTGCCCGCCAGGTCGTACACCGCGCGGATGGCTTTGCCGACGCCGGTCTCGGGGTCGATCAGTTCGTCGATGCCGCCGGAGACGAGGTCAACGAAGTCGTCAAAGTACTCGCCGATCGAGCGCAGCCCCAGCGGATCCACCAAACTGAGCGGATCACCCATGCAGTACTGGTAGAGGTTGGGCCCGCCGGCGAAGCCGATGGGGTCGCGTTGGTGCCAGCGTTGGCGGTAGGGGTCGTAGACCCGGTTGCGGACGTGGTACACGCCCAGGTACGGATCCCACATGTACCCCGCCCCGCCGTAGCCGAA
>JBGSIF010000048.1:0-1613 GCA_041742635.1 Phycisphaerales bacterium | reverse complement strand
GGGGCGGGGTGTTCTTGCCGACGGTCAGCGCTTCAGCGGCGGCGACGGAGGGCGATGAGGCCCGCCGCGCCGAGGGCGAGCGAGGCACCCGGGGCCGGGACCAGCACGCGAATGAACGCGTCGCCGATCACGCTCTCGCTGGTGCGGTAGTTCACGACGGAGTAGAAGTAGCCGTCGTCGGCGAGGAACCCGCCCAGCATGGGCGGGCTGGCGGAGAAGAAGTCCTCAAAGTGGATGAAGGCGTCGTCGAGCGACCCGTCGCCATCGAGGTCGAGCTGTGCGCCGCTGCGCAGGAACTCCACGCCGTTGTAGGTCCAGACGAAGTTGCGGAGGGTGTCGCTGTTGTCGGTGAACCCGCCGAGGACGACGTTGCTGTTGCTGTCGCCGGTGACAATGGCGAAGGTGCTGTCGGACGAGCTTGTCCAGGGGACCTCGCTCCACGTCTCGCCGGTGATGGTCCCACCGACGAGGTCGCCGGAGGCGGCGAGGAGCAGGCCGTTCTTGATCGCGGCACCGCGGCCGTCGGCGAGGCGGACGCGGGTGAGCCAGTCGCCGTTGTCCTGGAGGATGTTCTGCTCGCCGAGGATCGAGGCGACGGTTGAGCCGGCGTAGGCATCGCCCGCTCGGAGGACGATGGCGTCGTCCTTCACGAGGATCTGGGTGCCCGAGGACGAGCCGATGTTGCCGATGACAACGTAGGAAGAGCCGTCGCTGGTTGTCTGGAAGGCGTTTCGCCCGCCGAAGGACGCGGTGCTGAAGGTCTGGCCCGAGACGTCGTCGCCATTGCGAAGCACGGCGGTGGCGCCGTTCTCGGTGAAGTAGTTGATCGCGGTCGTGGAGGCGGTCGAGCTGTAGCCGAAGCTGACGGCACCGGCGTTGGTGATCCCGGGGCCGTAGTTGCCGGTGCCGAGCGTATCACCCGTGCCAATGACCTGCCCCTCACGGAAGGGGAGCGAGAGTGAGGATCCGTTGAAGTTGCCGGCGTACACGACCTCGTCGTCGGTGGTGGCTCCGCCGACGAGGTTTCCGATGCCGACCCAGTCCCCGTCCTCATTAATGTCGACATAGCGGTCGCTGGTTTCGAACGTGCGGCCCGGCTCGAACTCGGTGGTACCCTCAAGGGCGACGAGGTTGAAGCTGGTGCCCGAGCCCGTGATGAACATCGAGTCGGCGGCGGTGGAGCGGGTGTTGCGGGCGAGCATGATCCACTTCGAGCCGGTGCCCGACTTGACGGGCCGGTCGAATCGATCAAACTGGATGGTGCCGCCCGAGTCTGCGAAGGAGTTGGCGCCGAAGCCGGTGTCCTGCAGGATGACGGTGGGAACCCCGCTGGACGCGAGCGCGAGGCCAGAAGCCGCCGCCAGAATGGCGGCATGGAACACAATCTGCATGTTTGTCTCTCCCTTGCGATTTCGTCGCCCGTTTGTGCGACTCGCACCTGTCAGGCTACAGGCCTGTCACGCACGCGAATAGCGGCGTGCGGGTGGAATCCTCTGCAAAGTGCATGCTTTCGCGCGATCTTCATGTTTCGCCGTGCGCGGCGGGCGGGCGGTCACGCGATCGGGCGTGCTGGCGGATGTGCGTGGCGATGTGACCGTCGAGCGCGCCGCGAC
>JBGSIF010000047.1:0-14872 GCA_041742635.1 Phycisphaerales bacterium | reverse complement strand
GAGCCGCCGGAGTGAGCGGGGACGAACTCGACGGCTCCCTCGTCGGTGTGTTCCTCGCTCGCGGCCCCGGCGGCGTCGCGTGCCGCACCGCGATGGGCAAACGTCTCCTCCGCGATTGGCTCTGCCGTCCGTCAGGGGATCGTGCCATCATCATCGCCCGCCAGAACGCGGTCGGCACCCTCGTCGAAGACCGCACCACCGCCGGCGTGCTGCACACGGCGATCGACGGCGTACAGGACGTCGCCCGTATCGCTGCACGCCTTTCCCTCGGTCGGCTTACCCCGCGCGATCTCGTCGCGCTCGGACGCTCGCTCGGCCGAATCGAATCGTTAGCCGAAGCGGCCGCCGGCTCTCCTTCGCTCGCGGCGCACGCTCGCGAGATCGCGCCGCTCGTGAATGACCTCACGCCCCTTGCTACCTCGATTGCCCGGGCGTGCGTCGATACGCCCCCGACGCATCTGCGCGACGGCGGGCTGGTGCGAGATGGGCTTGACCCTGAACTCGACGAGGCCCGCGGGCTGCGCCGCGACGCCGGCACCTGGCTCGCCGAGTACCAGAGCCGCCTGGTCGCCGAGTACTCCCTCGGCGGGATCAAAGTCGGCTACAACAAAGTCTTCGGGTACTTCATCGAACTCACCAAATCGCAAGCCCGCTCCGCCCCGGCGTCGTTCACTCGCAAGCAGACGCTCACCAACGCCGAGCGGTATATCACGCCCGAACTCAAGGATTTCGAGGATAAGGTCACCACCGCCGAGAGCCGCTCGATCGCACGCGAGCAGGCGATCTTCAATGACTTGTGCGACGCGGCGTCGCGCTGCGTCCCGGCGATCACACGCTTCGGCGAGGTTGTTGCGGAACTCGACGCTTTGCTGTGTTTCGCAGACAAAGCCCTCAAACGCCGCTGGGTCAAGCCCGAGATCACCGACGAAGCGGTGCTCATCATCGAGCAGGGGCGGCATCCGGTACTCGACGAACTACTCGGGAACAACTTCGTACCCAACGACATCGAGTTGGGCGGCGGAAGCGGTCCACGCCCACCATCTCCAGTTTCATCGCTGCGAAACTTCGATACCTCGTCCCTACACTCGTTAGCGCTCATCACCGGCCCCAACATGGCCGGCAAGTCCACCTTCATCCGCCAGACCGCACTGTTGGTCTTGCTCGCCCATGCCGGGTCGTTTGTCCCCGCCGACCGCGCCACGATCGGTTTGACCGACCGCATTTTCACCCGTATTGGAGCCGACGATGCGCTGCACGCCGGACAATCGACGTTTATGGTTGAAATGACGGAGACCGCGCGGATCCTGCACCACGCGACGCCGCGGTCGCTTGTTGTGCTCGACGAGATCGGGCGCGGGACATCAACGCTCGATGGGCTTTCGCTTGCGTGGGCGATCGCGGAACTGCTCGCGCTGCGCCTCGGCCCACGCACCCTCTTCGCTACGCATTACCACGAACTCACCGACCTTGAAGACCAGCACCCCGGGCGTATCGGCAACCTGCACGTCGCCGTGCGCGAGTGGGGGGATCAGATTGTCTTCCTGCACCGAATCCTTGCCGGGCGTACTGATCAGTCCTACGGCATACACGTCGCCAAACTCGCCGGTTTGCCTGATGCGACGATCACACGCGCCCGCGAGGTGCTCGAGTCGCTCGCGGTCGAGCACACTCTGGCGGGGCGAGCCGGTGCGGCGGGGCCGCGCCGACCTGTTGTTGCGCCGATGCCGGCAAAGACTTCGGGCCAGATGATGCTCTTTACCGAATACATGCCCCACCCGGCCGTCGCCGCTCTCAACGAAATCAAACTCGAAGCGCTCACCCCCATGCAGGCGTTCGACGCACTCCGTGCGATCAAAGAACTGACGCAGCGATAAATCCGATCACCCGTGGCCGGCCCGGCTCAGCGCTTCCGCGCCGTGCCGCCGGTGGTCTCCGTCGGCAGCCGCTTCTCGCGCCAGAGCGCAAACAGCCGATCAATCTCGATCGGTTCCCACACGCGTCCTTCGGTCAGTTCGGTGCGGACATGATTCCCACGAGAATCAAAGATGTATGTCTGCGACACCGGCTCGTCACGTACTCGAGTGACGATGGTCCAACCCGTGCCGTCCGAGTCGCGGCTCACAATGTCCCGTCGGAACGCTACCGATTCGCCATCGGTACGATACGAGTACGTCCCCGATTCAAACTCGGTCTGCTTGCTGTTCACCGCGTGCTTCACCAGCAATGTCGGGAGCAGGAACGTCTCGAACTGACAGATGTACCCCTGAGAACCAAACTCCGCGATGATCGGGCGTGATCGTTGCTTCGGATCGCCCACAGCGAGCGATACTTGGTTGCCGATGCGTGCCGCGCTCTCGGTCCAGCGCGCCAGTTCGTTCCCCGCGGCGTCCCGCTTCACCAGCCGCACGGTCCACGCTTCTTCCTTCCGGTCCTCGGACATGAAGTACATCCCGATGCTGTCGATGAAGACCGACGCTGGCGCGTTCTTTCCCACCTGCACACCGACCGCCGATTCGTCGATGAGTCGCACCGCGAGCCGGGCAAGATACCCCTCTTGTTTTTCAGTATCTCCCCACTGCGATTTGGGCAAGTCCGGATTGATCTCCCCGCGTTGCCCGCGCCAGAACTTCAGCCCGCGGTACCCGAGTTCTTTCGCGTCTGTATCATCTCCCGACGGAGCGGGCACGTAGAGCCGCTGCCAGGTTTCTTCGGCTCGTGCCTCGTTCGCTCGCATCGCTTCGAGGTAGTCCGCAGGTGTTAGCCGCTCGAACAACCTCGACGCGGTCGCCACCGCGAGTTCTCGCTCTCGCTCCACTTCCTTGGATGCCTTGAAGGTGGCGGTGGCAACGATCGTTTCGTAAGTCCCCCGAACACGGTCGAACGCCGCGCTGGGCGTGACGAGTTCCAGAATTACAAACTGCTTCGATGCCGGGTTGAAGATCGTGTAGCCCTTGATGATCGACGAGTTGTTCTGCCCTGGAACACGCATGTACACTCGCCCCGCGGCCTGACCGTTGATCAGCAGTTTTTCAGTGCGTTCAACGACCACGGCTTCGGTATGAACGACCGCGCCCGCGGCGCTCTTCGTGCCATGTTTCGCTTCCAGCAGCGCGACGAACTGATTGATCGAGTCGGCGATGCTGGTCTTTGGATTCGAGGTCATCGGGGTGCTGACGTTAATCAGCCACGCCTTTTCGTTCACGAGTGCGTCCGAATCGCCCGGGACAATCTGGATTGTTTTGCGTTCTCCCACCGCCGAGGCTTTGGATACCGCGCCGACGGGAATCCGCATCGTGAACCCGAGTTGATCGATCCGGAGGAGTTCGTCCGCGAACGACACCGTCGAGGTCTTCGTCCCTTTGGACGCAGGTTGTTGGTTGCGACTTGAAATATCGCCCGAAAAAGCGGCGGAGCCTGTTCCCGCCAGTCCGATTATGATAGATGCGACAGAATGTGTGAAATGCGGCATAATAATCCCTGGTTCAGGGTGCGATGTCGTTCATGGCGATTTGCACGGAACTTGGACTCGCTGCGTTGATAACGAATTGCTGTTGGAAAACTGGGTTGTAGTGAGATACAGCAACGAAAAAGGGAGTTCCGTCTTCGGCGGTACGAGTACAGACAGGTTTCTGTACATTCGGTCTGTACGCACGATCCTGGGTAGTGGCGGGGTAGTCCGTCTGAGAATTGTTTCGATCGCGCAAGGATAGCGGTTGACACGGCGATGGACGCCCCTACGCTTCTCGGCTTGCTGCCGCGCTTTTCGGCACGGTGGTTTGCGTCCGTCGTTTCTCCAGATTTCGGTTGTTCGCCGCGAGCGAAACCCGGATTGGGGCCATCAACAGTGTCTCCGAGCACCAGTTGCTCCTCGGGACGTCGGCCTGATCGGGCCGGGTCGTGTTCAGGCGTGTTTGTTCCGGTTGTTCGAGTTCAGAACAGAAGCAGGAAACAGCAATGAGTGGCGGCAAGATTCGCATTCGTATGGAAGCCTACGATCACCTGGCCCTCGATTCGTCGGCCAAGGAAATCGTCGAACACGCGAAACGGACGAACGCGAAAGTGGCCGGTCCGGTACCTCTCCCGACCAGGATCGAACGGTACACGGTGCTCCGCAGCCCGTTCATCGACAAAAAAAGCCGGGAGCAGTTCGAGATCCGGACGCACAAGCGAATCATCGATATCATCGAGCCGAATGCCCGCACGGTGGAGGCGCTGAACCGCCTCGTGGTCCCAGCGGGCGTTTTCGTTAAGATCAAGGCGTAAATCATTCCGTCGACACTCGAAGCAGGCTTGGCCTGCTTCGCTGTGTTTTGAACGTGTTATCAACGGATTTTTGGATAGTGGGTGAGATTGAGCGGGTGGGATACAGGGTACGGTGGTGCCCAAAGGTCAAGACTTCCTCTGCCCGGTCGGTGTACGACCGCAGCATGAAGCGGCCCGAGTCGGGAGTGTTGCCTGCACGCTTGTGCAAGCAGCCAGTCCGGTTCAAGGCTAGAAAGGCGAAACATGGCGGTTGCAATCTACGGAATCAAAGTCGGCATGACCCGGGTCTTCACGGACAAGGGCGATTCGGTGCCGGTGAGCGTTATTCAACTCGGTCCCTGCGTTGTGACGCAGGTGCGGACGGTTGAAAAAGACGGGTACAGCGCGGTTCAGGTCGGGTTCGGCGATGTGAAAGCCCGGAACTCGACGATCCCCGTGATCGGGCATGATGCCAAGGCGGGGTGTGGGCCGAAGCGGACGCACGGGGAGTTCAAGGTCACGGCGGAGCAAGCCGCGGGGTACACCCTGGGGCAAGTGCTGACGGCCAAGGATCTCGAAGGCTCGGTGTATGTCGATGTGATCGGGCAGTCGAAGGGTAAGGGGTTCGCCGGGACGATGAAGCGGTACCACTTCAAGGGTTTGTGTGCGTCGCACGGCACGGAACGCAAGCACCGCTCACCGGGGTCGATCGGCTCGCTGGGGTCGAACCGCGGGTTCGGCGGTGGTCTGAAGAAGGGGAAAAAGATGGCGGGGCACATGGGCGACGAGCGCGTGACGCTCAGGTCCGCCGAGGTGGTGAAGATCGATACCGAGCAGGGCTTGATCCTGGTGAAAGGGCCGATCCCTGGGGCGAATCGGGGCACCGTGATCGTCCGGGCGGCGGTGCGGCTGAATCGATCGAAGGCGAATAAACTGTCGAAGATCGGTAAGTAATCGCATCAGGAATGCGAAGAGTTGCTGGCGCGACAAGACTTTGCGAAAGCAGGGGGATATGATGGTCCCCTTCTGATCAAGAAATTAGGGTGAGGGATTTCGGGGTGGGAACATTCGATCGGTTGGCTTAATAGCACAATCGGTCGGGCTGAGAGGTCCGAAGTGTCGATCCGCCGCTGGCGGCGATAACGAGGAAACCGGCAGCCGACAACAAAGCGTGTTGTCTTTCGGGCGTGTCGCCCGGAAGACAAGACAGCCGAGTCGATTCCGGGCCGTGCCGATTACTGAGTTCAGTTCTCTGAAACCCAGTGATCTCGAAAGAAACAGGACACGGGCCGGATAGGCAAAGCAGACTTGGGAATGGGAGCGATGCTCTCAGATTTTGAAACGACCAGCGCTTCGGCGGTGGGGTTTCAAGGCCCGGCGGGAACGCCGGAAACCCAAGCGACGCCGGGGCAATGGTGCTTCGGGTCAACAGGCGTCGGACGAGGTAGCGACAAATGGATGTCCCCGTCTACAACATGCAAGGTGCCACGATCGGCACCTTTACGATTGACGAACAATCGCTTGGCGGCGATGTGCAGCCTGCTTTGATTAAGCAGGCGTATGTGCGTTATCACGCCAATACCCGTCAGGGTTCCTCCCGTACGAAGAATCGTGAAGCGGTCGAGGGCGCGACGCGGAAGATATACAAGCAAAAAGGCACTGGTCGCGCCCGCCACGGCGACAAGAAAGTGCCGCAGTTCAAAGGCGGCGGACACGCGCACTCCAAGAAACGGACGCGAGAGGATTATCGTCCGGACATGCCCAAGAAGATGCGCCGCAAGGCGAATCGGAACGCGCTGCTTGCGAAGTTGATTGACCAGGAAGTGCGGATCGTTGATAGCATTTCGCTTGCGAAGCCGCAGACGAAGGCGTTTGTCGCGTTCCTTGAAGCACTCAAGGTTGACCGGTCCGCGCTCGTCGCGGTAGGCAATGACAACGAAAACGTTCGGCTGTCGGGGCGAAATGTGGAAGAAGTGACGCTGTGTCAACCGACGCAGATCAACTGTTTCGACCTGTTGAATCATCGATATCTGGTGATCAGCAAGGCGGATTTGCAAGCGTGGCTGAGTGGTCCGTCGTCGCAGACGGGCAAGTCGGCGAAGGTCGATCCGATGGGTCGAGCGAAGCAATAAAGGAGCGAGCGTCATGGATTATATTTACATCATCAAGAAGCCGCTCGTGACCGAGAAGAGCACTGCCGGGATGGAGTCGAACAAGTACGGATTTCAAGTGGATATGACGGCGACGAAGCCGCAGATCAAAGCGGCGGTCGAGAGTCTATATAAGGTCCGGGTTGAGGCGGTCAACACACAGATCCGTCGTGAACGGAATCGGCGTCTAAAGTACGGAATGGTCCCGGGCAAAGAATGGAAGATGGCAGTGGTTCATCTCCATGCGGACGACAAGATCGATTTGTTGTCCTGAAGTAGGAACCAGGGGCATTGACGAGTTTGTTGGATTTGACGGGTAGTGAGGTGTTTGAAGAGTTTGATCATTTGAATCGTTCGAATCACACGAGGCACGTATGCCGATCAAGAAATACAACCCGACGAGCGCCGGACGCCGACTTGCATCGGTGAATGCGCACGCTGAAGTGACGAAGAAGCGGCCGGAGAAGTCGCTGCTGCGTCCGCAGAGCAAGACCGGCGGTCGGAACCACTCGGGCAAAATCACGATGCGTGGCATCGGTGGTGGTGCGAAACGGCTGTACCGCGTGATCGATTTCAAGCGGATGGACCGCGACGGGATCGAAGCGACGGTTGTTGGGATCGAGTACGATCCGAACCGCAGTTGCCACATCGCGCTGCTGCATTACACCGACGGCGTGAAGCGGTACATCCCAGCGCCGCGTGGCTTGCAGGCCGGTGCCAAGATCGTTTCGTCGGGCGATGCGCCGGTCGAACCGACGGTCGGGAACAACATGCGACTGGGCGATATCCCGACTGGTCTGAGCGTCCACTGTGTGGAACTCACGCCTGGCCGCGGGGCGCAGATGGCACGGGGGGCGGGTGTGTATTGCCGGTTGACGAACAAGGAAGCCGGGTACGCGACGCTGGTATTGCCTTCGGGCGAGCAGCGGATGGTGCCTGTGAACTGCCGGGCGACGATCGGGGAAATGGGGAACGGGGACCACAGCCAGCGGATGCTCGGTAAAGCGGGCATGTCTCGGCACCTGGGTATTCGACCGATCACGCGCGGCGTGGCGAAAAGCCATAACGCACACCCCTTGGGTGGTGGTTCGGGGCGATCGAAGGGCAATCGGCCGCCGTGCAGTCCGACGGGCGTGGATGCGAAGGGTGGCACGACGCGTGACCGCAAGAAGCACTCGACGAAGTTGATTATTCGTCGGCGTGTGTCGAAGCGGTACGGTCAGTTGTCGAAGTAAGCGGGGAAGGGAAGAGGTCCAGGGTTAGAAAAGACGGCGAATCGTTCGTGACAACGAACTTAGCATTCAGGACAAGCACATGGGACGCAGCCAGAAGAAGGGACCGTTTGTTGATGAGCGACTCTACCACCGGGTTGAGCGTTTGAATCAGCAGAACAAGCGTGAGCCTATGAAGACGTGGGCGCGTCGCTGCACGATCGTGCCGGAGTTCGTGGGGCACACGTTCAAGGTTCATAATGGCCGTGCGTTCTTGGATGTGTTTGTGACCGAAGACATGGTCGGACATAAGTTGGGCGAGTTCAGCATTACCCGCACGTTCCGCGGGCACACGAACAAGAAAGAAGGCATCGAGGCGGGCGCGACGGCGGGCAAGAAGAACTGATTGTGTCGAGTATCCATCGTCGTTCGATTCTCCGGCGTTTGGCTTTCTGGTTTAGTACGTAGGTCATGTCAGCAGCAAAGGGTGACACGTGAAGATCCGAGGCGAGCAACTAAAGAAACGAGCGGCCGAAGCCGGCGTGAGCGTCGTGCAACTTGCCGAAGCGATCGCCCGCAAAGGGCTTGATGGCGATCGAGCGGTGACGGCGGTCAATAACTGGATGCGCAACAGCAATCATCCTGCGTGCAAGGCCGAAGACGTCCGTCGGCTGGCCGGCGCGCTTGGTTGCCAGGTGTCGGATATTGCGTTGTTCACATGCGTCTTCCGGTACCATCGCGGCAGTCCGCGCAAGGCCGGGTTGATCACCGACATGATCCGGGGCAAAAAAATTGATCAAGCGCTCGACATGTTGACCTTTACAACGAAACGAGCGGCGCTAGATGTGAAAGCCGCGCTCAGGACTGCGATGGATTGTGCGGAGCAGTTCGACGCTGACATCACATCGCTGGTTGTGGCGGACAGCCGAGTGGATCAGGGACCGGTGATGAAGCGATTCCAGCCGAAGGATCGCGGACGGTCGCACCCCATCATGAAACGGATGACGCACATCACCATCGGCGTGGAGGTTCGGAACTAATGGGACAGAAGACTCATCCATTCGGCTTCCGGGTCGGGATTACCGAAGCACACCGCAGCCGCTGGTACGCGCCCAAGGCGTTGTACGGCGAGTTGCTGATTGAAGATTTCAAGATCAGACGGTTTTTGGACCAGCGGCTGAATCGTCAGCCACCCCACGCGGCGGTGTCCGATGTGCATATCGAGCGCACCCGTGAGGAGTTGAAAGTCATCATCAAGACGGCTCGGCCGGGCCTGGTGATCGGGCCGAAAGGCGCGGAAGTGGACCGCATCACTGAAGAACTTCAGTTGATGACGGGACGCAAAGTGTCGATCTCGATCATCGAGATCAAGAACCCTGACATCGACGCGACGCTGGTCGCGGAGGGCGTGGCGGAACAGTTGCGCAAACGTGTGGCGTTCCGTCGGGCACTGAAGATGAAAGCCGAGGCAGCAATGGCTGCCGGGGCACGCGGGGTGAAGATCAGCGTTTCAGGCCGACTCGGCGGAGCGGAAATGAGCCGCACGCTGGATGTTCGGCTGGGTTCGCTGCCCCTCTCGACGTTGCAGGCGAACATTGATTACGGTTTCGCCGAGGCGTTTATGAGTTACGGCGCGATCGGGATCAAGGTGTGGGTCTACAAAGGCCTGTACGAGCAGGGCGCGATTGATGAATCGGAATCGAAGGCCGCGGGCGGACGGGCGCGTGCCCGCGGGCGTCGTTGATCGATGTCGATTTGTTGGTTCAAGAGTATCGAGTTGTTGGAATGCAAGTGTCGAGTTTCAGTTGGAGTGTGACCCATGGCGTTGATGCCCAAACGAGTGAAGTTTCGCAAGGAGTTCCGGCGTTGCCGCGATCGCAAGGCGACGAAGGGGAACTACGTTGCGTATGGCGACTACGGGCTTCAAGCGCTCGAAGGCGACTGGGTGCCGGGTCGTGTGATCGAGGCTGGTCGTATCGCGGCGCAGCACCTGCTGAAGCGAGAAGGCAAGTTGATCATCCGGATTTTCCCCGACAAACCGATTTCCAAGAAGCCGCTTGAAACGCGAATGGGTACCGGTAAAGCGGAAGTTGATTATTGGGCGGCGCGTGTTCGGCCGGGGACCATGTTGTTCGAGATCGCCGGCGTCCCCGAGGGCGTGGCCCGCCAAGCCCTCGTCCGGGTGGCAATGAAGATGCCGGTGAAGTGCCGGTTCGTGGGGCGACGGGTTGCTGTGTAAGCGGCGGACAGCGTGATGTAAAGTTTAGACAAGCCCGAGTGGCTCGCCCTCGGTCATCAGAGTTTCGGCAAAACAGTATTGAGGATCCATCCCATGAATGGTGCAGAAGTTCGCAAACTGACCGACGAAGAAATCAAAGTTGAACTTAAGCGGTCGCGCGAACGCTTGTTCGGGCTTCGAGTCCAAACGGTGACCGAGAAGATCGAAGACATCTCCAAGTTCGGCAAGACCCGCAAGGATATCGCCCGCATGTTGACGGAACGGAACCGTCGCATCCAGTCGGCAAAGGCGTAAGTTTCAACGATTTGATCACTGATTCCACATCGCGTTATTGAGCACGAGCATTCCCCACCAGGCACACGACATGAGCACGAACAAGACCACCACCAGCGACAGCAAAGCCAGCGAGACGACCCCCGCCAAGGTCAAGCCCACGAAGATCGGCGTTGTGGAGTCCGACAAGCGCAGCAAGACGCGCAAAGTGGTGGTTCGATTCTTGGCGAAGCACCCGAAGTACGGTAAGTTCATGCGTCGGCGCACTGTGCTGCACGTACACGACGAGAACAATGAATCACGGCTGGGCGATACGGTGGAAGTGGAAGCGACCCGCTCGATCAGCAAGACCAAGTTCTGGAAACTGGTGCGAGTAGTAGAGCGGAGCCGCCGGGTTGAGGTTTGATTCAGCAATGAGGTTCGTGATTAAGTGTATAGGAATCGAGGCGGGGAGCTAAGTTTCGTTGTTCGGATTCCGTGGCTGTGTTGGTACTTGACTGTCTGATTTCTGATTCGGATCGATCCCAATGTTACAACAAGAAACACGATGCGAAGTGGCGGACAACTCGGGCGCGAAAATCGCGTACGTGATCCGCGTGTACGGCGGATCGACCGCGACGGGCAAGTTCACTCGCCGGACCGCTGGCGTCGGTGATCGCGTGCTGGTGTCGATCAAGAAAGCACTGCCCGGTGCCGAGATCAAGGCCGGCGACAAGAGCAAGGCAGTCGTGGTCCGGACCACGAAGTCCACTCGTCGTGCGGACGGGTCGTATGTCAAGTTCGACGCGAACGCGGTCGTACTGATCCAGGACGACGGGAACCCCAAAGGAACTCGTATTTTCGGGCCGATCGCCCGCGAACTGCGAGAGAAAAACTATATGAAAATTGTGTCACTGGCACCGGAGGTGGTGTGATGGCTCGTCACGTGAAGAAGGGCGACATGGTTATGGTGACCGCCGGTTCCAACAAGGGACAGGTGGGCCAGATCCTGCGTGTTATTACGGATAAAGACCGGGTCGTGGTGAAAGGGCTCAACCTTCGCACGAAACACCTGAAGCCGACGAAGATCAACCCCAACGGCGGCGTGATCACCCGAGAGCAGCCGCTGCACATTAGCAACGTCAGCCCGGTGGTTGACGGGAAGCCCGTGCGGGTCGGGTTCCGAGTGAACAAAGACGGCAGCAAAGTCCGGGTCGCTCGCAAGGGCGGGAAGGAACTGAAAGAGTTGTCGGTGTTGCGGGGCAAGGCCTGAGCAGCATCGAGTCGTCGGGCAAAGCGCCGGGGTGAGGGAACGGGAAGTGATGTTTTCGAGGTGCCGGGTAATCGATCATCCGGCTTAGCAGCAAGCGAGCACTGAACATGGCCAAGGGCAAAGAGACAAGCAAACCGAAGAAGAGTGCCGCACACGGCGGTGCAGACGCGGATGTACCTTCGGGCCCACCGGTGCCGCCGCGGTTGCGTGAGTTGTACAAGAGCACGCTCGCCGCGGAACTGATGAAAGAGTTTCCGGAGCTCACAAACCCGATGCAGTGTCCGCGCGTGGTCAGCATCGTGGTAAACGTGAATATGGGCCGGCACTTGGAGGGCACGAAGTTGCCGCCGAACGTTCGTCAAACGGTGATCGATACGATCACGAAGATCACGGGGCAGAAACCGGTTGTGATCAAGGCGAAGAAGAGCGTGTCGAACTTCAAGTTGCGAGCCGGGTACGAATCGTCTGCGATGGTGACGTTGCGTCGCGAGCACATGTGGCACGTCCTTGACCGGTTCATCAATTTGGCTACGCCGCGTATCAAGGACTTCCGGGGTCTGAAGGACACTGCATTCGACAAACGCGGTAACTATTCCTGCGGCGTCACCGAGCAGGGCGTGTTCCCTGAGATCAACATGGCCGAGGTCAACTTCACGCACGGGATGAACATTAACATCAACATCTCGAACTCGAACCCGAAGTTGAGCAAGGCGCTGCTGGCGAAGTTGGGGATGCCGTTCCGCAAGGCAGACGCAGCGTAAGGGAAGTGAAAAATCAACGGGTCAGATAGTCTTTGAGACCGCAAGACATTGAACAGGTAAGTCAGTGAGCAACGTATGACGACCAAAGCACAAATGGCGAAGTCGAATCGGAAGCCGAAGTTCAGCAGCCGGATTGTCCGTCGCTGTCAACTGACGGGCCGTGCCCGCGGGGTGTATCGAAAGTTCCGGCTGAGCAGAATCATGCTTCGTAAACTCGCGCTGGAAGGAAAAATTCCTGGGATGCGCAAGGCGAGTTGGTAGGCTTCGTCGCAGGCGAGCCGAAGCCAATCGGTACAGGCTACGTCCGAGTGTGAGTTGAGTTGTGTTCGATTTGATGTCAGACCGTTCCGTGGAATATAGAAACGCGGCTCGTCCGAAACGACTCCGGTATGTGGGAGTCGGCAAGGCGAGCCAGAACTGGGATTGAATAGATGGCCGTCAATGATCCAATCTCCGATATGCTGACCCGGATCCGCAACGCCGCGTTTAATCGCTCGAAGAGCGTGGTGTGCCTGAACTCTCGCGTGTGCCGCGGCATCGCCGACGTGCTGCGAGACGAAGGATTCATCGAGGGTTATTCCGTGCAGGAAGATGGGCGCCAAGGGAAGATCGCGATCAAGTTGAAGTACGGTCCGCGCGGCGAGATCATCCTGCATTCGCTGCATCGGGACTCCAAGCCGGGGTGTCGGCGGTACTCGGCGGTGTCGGACTTGCCTCGCCCGATCCAGGGGCTAGGTATCACGATCGTGTCGACATCGAAGGGTGTGCTGAGCGACCGGAAGTGTCGTGAGTTCCGTGTGGGCGGCGAGTTGCTGTGTACGGTGCAGTAATCGGTAAGCTGGAGAGTTTTGAGTTCCTAGTGAGAGTTTGTCAACTAGCACGATCGAATCGAAACTGGGAATCACGTAGTTAGGAAGTCAAGTTCGTCACGAGTCGAAGCCGCCCGTTCGTCGGGCGTGGAGCAACAGACCATGTCTCGTATCGGCAAGCAACCAGTGAGTGTTCCCGGCAACGTGAAGGTGTCCATCAAGGACCGCATGGTGTCGATCCAGGGGCCAGGCGGCACACTGACCTACAAGCACCCGGAGCGGGTGAATGTGAAGTGGGCAGAGTCTGACAAGCAGATCGTGGTATCGATCAGTGAATCGGACGCCGAGGTTCGTCAGGTCCGTGCTGACTGGGGCAGCACGCGAGCACACGTTCAGAACATGATCAAGGGCGTGACGGGTGGGTATGAGAAGAAGATGGAAGTGGTGGGGGTGGGTTGGGTGCCGAGTTTGGCGGGAAACAAACTGAAACTGGTTGTTGGTTTCGCTAATCCGTTGATGATGGAAGTCCCGAAGGGGCTGAGCGTGACGGTGGATAAGCAGTTTGTGCTTGTGAAGGGTCCGGACAAGCAGATGGTGGGACAGTTCGCGTCGAAGATGCGGTCGATGCGGAAGCCCGAGCCGTACAACGGCAAGGGTATCAAGTACGTTGAAGAAGTGATCAAGCGGAAGCAGGGCAAGACGTTCGGCGCTTGATGAAGCGTGTGAGCGTGCGATTGGCCTAGTGTGTTTGGTGTATCGGGTTTGGAGTATTGGGTATTTATTTCGGGCAACTTCCATGAACAAGAGTGAACACAAAGCAGTCCGTCGAGCACGCCGGCATATCGGCATCCGCAAGCGGATTCAAGGCACGCCGACGCGGCCGCGGCTGTGCGTGTACAAGTCGTTGAAGCACATGTACGCGCAGATCATCGACGACCTGGCTGGGCGAACGCTGGTTTCGGCGAGTACGCTGGAACTCGAAGGCGAAGCCGGAACGAAAGCCGGTAACGCGAAAGCCGCGGCGGCGGTCGGTGAGTTGCTGGCAAAGAAGGCCGCCGGCGCGGGCGTGAAGGCCGTCGCGTTCGATCGCGCGGGGTTCCGTTACCACGGCCGAGTGAAAGCACTGGCCGAGGCGGCACGCAAAGGCGGGCTTCAGTTCTAAGAGTAAATACAAGTAACAACGGGTTGGCTCAAACACCCGTTGTTTCGAGAATATTGATCGGTTGATATCAGTCGATTCACGGATTAAGAGGTTCACGGTTCAACGCGAAAGCAGAGTACACCATGGCAGAGATGATCGATGAATCAGGTGGTTTGCAGTCGACGACGATCGGGGTGTATCGCACCGCCGCGACCGTGAAAGGCGGGCGTCGATTCTCCTTCGGCGCGCTGGTCGTTGTGGGCAACCGCAACGGGCAGGTGGGCTATGGGTACGGGAAAGCGAACGAAGTGCCGCAGGCCATCGAGAAGGCGCAGAAGTATGCCAAACGTGACATGATGACAATGCGTCGGATCGGAACGACGATCAACCACGAAGTTCAGGGGAAGTTCTCGGCGGCGAGCGTGCGATTGTTGCCGGCGTCCCCAGGTACGGGTGTCGTGGCGGGTGGTGTGGTGCGGTCGATTCTTGAAATGGCCGGCGTGTCGGACTGCCTCACGAAATGCTTCGGCTCGACGAACGCGAGGAACACGGTGAAAGCCGTGTTCGATGCGCTGGGTCAGTTGCGGTCTCCCGATGCGGTGGCGACGCTGCGAGGCGTGACGCTGGACAAAACGCCGATCGAAGACAAGATCGATGCGTCCAAGGCGTTCATGCCCAAGACCAGCGGTGACAAGGCGCGAGGGCCGGTCAACACGATCGGTCAGGACCGCAAGGGCGGCCGCGGTGGACAGCGGGGCGGACAACGCGGCGGGAGTGGCGGTGGTGGGCGTCGG
>JBGSIF010000046.1:0-2555 GCA_041742635.1 Phycisphaerales bacterium | reverse complement strand
TGTGGCGGCGGGTGGATCCCGTGCCGGACGACGTGCCCGACGGGGGCGGTGTGGCGGCGGCGATCGTGGACGGGGTGCTCTCGCTGAAAATCGAGGCATACGACGGGTCGACGTGGTTCAGCACCTGGGAATCGGATTCCGACGGGTACCCACACGCGGTGAGTATTGAAGTGACCGCGACGGACGACGCCGGGCGGTACGACGCGGTATGCCGGCGGGTGGTCGCGCTGGATCGGACGCCGCTGCCCGTGGCACCGGTTGTGATCGAAGAAGCCGCCGAAGGGACAGGCGGTGCGAACCCATAAAGCAAGCGAACCGGCAGAGGCCGGGCCGGTAGAAGTGGCTCGGGGCCGCTGAAGCATAAGGGCCAAGTGACTGAACTCGGGCTGAGCAAGCCGCACACGTACCAGACATGAACGAACATCGGCAGACACTTCGGCGGAGTTTCGCAACGGTCCTCGTGCTGTGGGCCGTGGCGATCTCGTCGATTGTGCTGGTGTCGCTCCAATCGTCGTCGTGGCGACAAACGGCGGCGGGCCGGGAGGCAATCGGGCGAGTGCGGGCCAAGTGGTCGGCACGGGCGGGGATCGAGGCGAGCATCGCCACGCTCGCCTCGGACACGCTGAGTCCGAGCGAGACGGATGCGTTTGCGACACTTTTCGCGCTCGAAGCGGTCTCGACGGGTGCGCTCAAGGGGGGCGGGTCATACTGGATCCGGCACACGGAGCCGCCGAACGAGTACATCGGCGCGGAGGACGCGCACGCGAAGATCAACGTGAGCGCCATGACGCGGGACGATCTGCTGACCTTCATCGACATGGGGGAAGACACGGCGGACTCGATCTTGGATTGGGTAGACGAGAATGAGGACGTCAATGAACTTGGGGCGGAGGCGGGGTATTACTTGCAAGGGCGAACGTTTCGGTATGAGCCGCGGAACGCGCCGCTACGGACGATGCAGGAACTGGAACTGATCTCGGGAAGCGATCCGACGCTGGTGCGGGGGGAGGATTGGAACCTGAACGGGATCCTTGATCCGAACGAGGACGATGGCGATGTGTCGTGGCCGCCGGATAACGCCGACGGCATCCTGAACTCGGGCTGGAGCGAGCACCTGACGGCGTATAGCGTCGATGGTGGGTATTCGATGTCGGGCGAGGCGAAGGTTGACCTTCGCACAGCGGATATCAACGACATCGCCAAGAAAGCCGACCTGGACCGTGACCAAGCCGACGCGGTCGCGGCGTGGGCCGAACGGACCAACTCGACGATGGTGAGTTTCATGCAGCAAACGCTGCGCCAACTGGCGACGCAGGCGCAAGCGTCGCAGTCGGCCCGGCAGGCGCGCGAACTCACTGATGATCAACTCGCGTTCTTGCTCGACGAGTTTTACTTGGAAGATTCGACGGTCGCGCAGCATCGGCTCGGCAAACTGAATATCAACACATGCTCGCGCGATACGCTCGAGCACCTCGCGGGGATTGATCCGGTGTTGGCGGATGTGATCCTGCTGGAGCGCGACGCCCGCCCGCAAGGGTTCTTGAACATCGTCGATCTGCTGGAAGTGCCGGCGATCAACCGGGCACGGCTGGCGACGTTGTACCCGCTCCTGTGCGTGAGGTCGAACGTGTTTGTCGTGAACTGCCGGGGGAAAGATGAGAATACCGGGCTTGAAGTTGAAATGACGGCGGTGCTGGACCGTTCCACATTGCCGGTGACGATACGGGATATGCTGGTGAAGTGATGGGGCGAGGCCGTTGGGAGCGAGTTGGTTGGTGTGGATGAGTTCGGTCGAACGCTTTTCTGAATGGTAGAGATGACCCAAGGCTCGATGACACAATCTGTTCCGCCCACACGACGCGCGTCTTCTCGCGGCGGTGGCGACAACACGCCGGCGGCGAGCACCATCATCGCCGGGATCCACGAGCAGGCCGACTCGCTGCGCGTGGTGCTGGCGGCACGGGGGGGGGCGGGCGATGTACGTGTCGTCGAATCCCGCACCTTCGGCAAGGACGAAGCCCGCGCGGGCGGGGTCGCGGCGTATCTGAAGTCGAGCAAGGTCGAGCAGGCCGTGCGCGTCATCCCCTCGGCCCGAACACTGTGCCGATGTGTGCCCGTCCCGAGTGATATCTCGTCGCTTAGAGAAACGGCGTCGATCGATGGCGCGCTGGCACTCGTGGCCGAATCGGAGTTGTCCGGCGGGGTTCCCTCGCACCGACGAGCGGCAGGGATCATTTCGCCGGGACCGGGCGCGAGCGGCGAGGCGGTGCTGTGCGTCGGCTGGCCGGAACGATCGGGGGACGCGGACGATGTGGGGGCGAAGTTCGGGGTCAAAGACGAGTCCTGGGCCGCCGAACTCGTCGCGCTGAGTTCTCTGACGAGTTCGATCGGTGGTGCGGCGGTTTCGCTATACGCGGATCGGACGACGGGCGCGATTGCGCTGATCGTGGCCGGCGTAACCGTTTCGCATGATAACGGTGCGATGAACGGCTCCGCTAAAGCGGGGGCCGGCGCACGGACGATCGCTCGCGTGCTGCGCGGCGACAACTCGTCGG
>JBGSIF010000045.1:0-2420 GCA_041742635.1 Phycisphaerales bacterium | reverse complement strand
AGCCCGCCCCAACCGCGATCCCCGCGTCGGCGATGCTCATCGCCTCGCCGTACCGCCCCGCCGCTCGCAGAAACCGCACCTCGGCCACATAATCAAACCCCGGCAGACTCGCTAACTGCCGCCTTGCCAGCCGACCACCCGTGTCCACCGCAAGTACCCACAGCACCAACACCGCCACACTCAGCCTCGCCACATTCCAGCGCGACCGCCACACCGCTCGAACCACCCCGCCCAGATATGGCGACGCCTCTGTGCTCATCCAACATCACCCTTGTACCGCACGGAACCACTAGATCGACCCTGTTGCTCATCCCCCTCACGCTTGACACTCCCCCCTACCTTCATCGACCATCCTTCCCCCAAGCCCTCTGCATTTCTCACCCACCCCATCGGCGTACCGTATTCCCCATGGCCTCCATCGTCTTCTACTTCCAGGTCCACCAGCCCTTCCGCCTCCGCCGGTACACCGTCTTCGATTCCGACCACTTCTACTTCGATCAGCAGAAAAACGGCGACATCTGCCGCAAGGTCGCCGACAAGTGCTACCGCCCCGCCACACAACTCATCCTCGACCTCGTCAAGAAGCACAAGGGCAACTTCCGCGTCAGTTACGCCATCACCGGCGTCGCCCTCGACCAGATGCAGGAGTTCTGCCCCGACGTCATCGATATCTTCAAACGCCTCGCCGACTCCGGCTGCTGCGAGTTCATCGCCGAAACCTACTACCACTCTCTTTCCTTCCTCTACTCACGCGACGAGTTCACTCAGCAAGTCGACCTCCACACCAAGAAAATCCAGGACCTCTTCGGCCAAACTCCCAAGGTCTTCCGCAACACCGAACTCACCTACAACAACGACCTCGCACACTTCGTCGCCAACATGCCCGCCTTCGCCGGCTCTGCTCCCAAGAGCACTCCCCCACACGGGCAACCACCTACAACCGCGCTGGACAGCACCGCCTCCAACACTCCCAAACGCTTCCTCGGCATCATCTGCGAAGGCGCCGATCACATCCTCGGCTACCGCTCCCCCAACTTCCTCTACCGCCCTCCTCACACCGCCGACGGCCCCTCCGGCAAGCCCTTCTCCGTCCTTCTCAAAAACTATCGCCTCAGCGACGATATCGCCTTCCGCTTTTCCAACCGTGGTTGGGCCGAGTGGCCCCTCTCCGCTGATAAGTTCGCTTCCTGGGTCAACAACATCAACGGCAACGGCTCCCTCTGCAACCTCTTCATGGACTACGAAACCTTCGGCGAACACCAGTGGGCCGACACCGGCATCTTCAAGTTCCTCGAAGCACTCCCCGAAAAAGTCTTCGACACCAACCCGGGACACAACCACTTCAACACCGTCTCCGAAGCCATCCAACAGTTCGACCCCGTCGGCGTCTACGACGTCCCCCACATGATCTCCTGGGCCGATACCGAACGCGACCTCTCCGCTTGGCTCGGTAACTCCATGCAGTCCAACGCCCTTCAGGAAACCTTCCGCCTCGAGCGACCCATCAAAAAACGCCTCGCCGCCGCCCTCGCCGCCGGTGACGATAACGAAATCGCCGAAGCCCGTTTCCTCCTCGACGACTGGCGCAAACTCACCACCTCCGACCACCCCTACTACATGTCCACCAAGTACTGGGCCGACGGCGACGTCCACAAGTACTTCTCCCCCTACGACTCCCCCTACGACGCCTACATCAACTTCATGAACGTCCTGGACAACGTCCGCCAACGCGCCGGCGGGTCCACTCCCCCCCCGCATTGATACAGTCCTCCATGCTCCCCTCCCGCAGTGCTCGCCCGGCCCGCGAACCCGCTTCACGCCGCGCCCGACTCGCACGCTGCCCGGCTTTGTGCCTCGTCTGGTTTCTCACCCTCCACGCTCTCGCGCAGTCCCCCGCCCGCCCCTCCACAACCATCCCGCCCGGCGCCGTCCTGTGGTGGACGTGGGATCCCACGTCTATTGCTCCCCCTGCCGGCCCCGACTCCGCGCTCCCCGATGTCTTCGCGTCCCGCCTTTCGACCTCGCTCCTCCGTGCCGCCGCCGCCTCGGGCCTCATCTATGACAAACCCGCCGCCGACGCACTCCGCGCCACCCTCGCCGCCGCTGAACTCCTTGCTATCCCGCACACACTCTGCGTGCTGCGCCTCGAGGATCTTCCTCCCGATCGAACCTCCCCACTAGGCTCAATCCGCCTCGACGCCGTCATCGACCTCGCCACCGCTTCCACCGACACCCACCGCCGGCTCATCCAAACCATCCAAGCCATCCTCGCGCCGCGCGACGCTCCCAACCCAGGCTCGCAACGCACCCTCACCATCCGTTCCGGCCTGAGCGCCGTCGCCTTCCGCCGCCCGGATTCACCCCCCCACACCGAACTCGCCTGGTGTTCCTCCCCCGGCCATTTCACCATCGCCCTCGGC
>JBGSIF010000044.1:0-6669 GCA_041742635.1 Phycisphaerales bacterium | reverse complement strand
CCGATCTTTCGGAGAAGGGCGGGAAGCGGACATGGCCGCCGGTATCGTTGGTGCGGGAGGGCACGGCCGCGCTCGCGGCGCAGGGCGTGGACCGGTTTGTCGTGAAGGCAGCGACCGGAGAGGGGAGCGGCGGGCTTGCGGATGTGAAAGGGTTTGTGGAATCGCTGCGCACGCTGGAATCGGCGGAGAAGGAACTGCACGAAGTGCGGGCCAAGCCGACGGGAGAGCAGGCTGCGTGGTGGAACGCTAAGTACGCGGCGGTGAAAGCCGCGGGCGAGAAGACCAAGGCGTTTGCGAGTGTGGTGGAAGGGCGCACGCTATCGGAAGCGTTCACGCAGGAGCGGACGAAGCACATCGATCGTGTGAAGTCACGGTTCGGGATCGTGCTGGATGAGTTGAAGCCGGCGTTTCAGGAAGAGGGGGAACAGAAAGGGGAACCGCGAGCGGCGGTAGCGGAGGCGATGGGGAAGGATCCAGCGAACGACGTGCGTGTGACGGTGTTGCAAGAGTTGCGAGGCTCGCTTGAGGCGGGCATAGCGAGCGCGGCGAGAGAAGACACCGCGGTGAAAGAAATGGCGGATGCGTGCAAACGGGCCGACCGGGTCCACCTGCGAGGCGGCGGCGGGACGCAGCAAGCGTTCCAAGTTCGGCTGGCGATGTACTCGCTGGCGAACGATGTGTTCGCACAGGCGACGGACGAAACGAAGGTCGTCATCGGCGACCTGGGCTCGCGTCTCACGGGGATCGGCGAGGCATCGAAGCAGGGTGCGGAAAACATCGAGCGGCAATCCAAGAACCTGCCCGAAGCAAGCGGCGATACGGCGGACGCGAAGGACGCGGCGAAACTCGGAGCGGATGCGAAAGAATCAGCGAAGCAGGTGGCGGTGCAGGCGGGACGGCAACGGGCCGAGGGGGTGGTCTCGGCGTGGATCGATTCGTTGACGGGGACGGCAGAACAGTTCGATGCGAAGGTGGCCGAGGTGGCGGCGTCAAACAAATGGGCGACGGTGAGGCCGAATGTGCCGTTGACGGTGGCGAAGCGGGACGAAATGGTGGCTGGGAGTTTCGAGCCGCAGGCGGCGGTGGCGGTGTTGAAGGATTGCGACGCGATCGGCAAGTTGGCTTCGGGAGCGGATTCGAGCGGAGGGATCAAGTTGGAAGTGGGTGGGGCGTTGTCGGAACGAGCCGCTGGGCTGAAAGAGGCGTCGGCGGCGTATGGGCAGCGGTATGTGGGGTATTGGCGGAATGTGATCGGTCGGGACATCGGGGTGCGGTCATTCTCATGGGCGGACCTTGCGGATTTCATGAAGTCCGGGCCGGAGATGCGGACATTCAACAAGCCGTTGCTGGACCTGGGGACACTTGCCTCGGACGCGTTCGAGAAAGTGCAGGGATTGGTGCCGGCGGTTGAAGGCGTGGGCACGCCGGCGACGCTTGCGCAACAAGTCAGAAGCGCGAGGAAGACTCTGGAGGATCCGACGTTCACGGGTCCGATCGAGGGTTTGTTCAACAACTGGGCGAACATGGGTCCGGAAGCGGGACGGGCGAGGTTGAATGTGCTGGCGTCGTACAACGACGGGAAGATCAAGCCGGCGTATGTGTGGACGATCGACAAGACCAAAGAGACGGACTATGTCGAGAAGTACTGGGCCGATTTTTCGCTGAGGGCGCTCGCATCACTGGCGAGCGAGGCGGGTGGGGAAGTGGCCAAGGCGATGCAGTACTTGCAGTCGAAGCAGAAGTTCCCGATCGTGCCGACGGTGGGCGATCAGGGGGTGCTGAGCGTCGAAGAGTTGATGATGGTGCGAGAGAACCTGAGGGTGGCGCAGGACGCGGCACGCAAAACGGAATCGAGCGGCGTGGCGGCACCGGCGACGCCAACGAGGCCGTTGCCCACGGATGTGCAGGAACAGATCGATAAGTTGAGCGGCGTGAAGACGATCGGGGACGCGGATCGGGCACTGATCGCACGCGTTGAGTTGGCGCTGTCGGGGCTGCCTGAGAAGGCGGATCAACGGCTGGTGTGCAAGATCGAGAAAGCGGAGCCGAGCGCGGAAAAACGGAGCACTTCGACGGGGCAGTTGAAAGCGATGAGTCTTGTGGTGGGAGGAGAACCGATCCCGGATAAGAACAATGCCATCTATGTACACAACTTCACGACGGGGTTGATGGACCAGGCGAGTTCAGTAGATACCCGGGGTCTGGACTTCCATTTCTATTTTGACAAGAACATCGGATTAGCGGGGGATGCGTCGGTGCGGTTGCCGGGGCCGTGGGCACCGCAGCGACTGTTGTTGGACCCGAGTGTGAGTAGCGAAGTGGTCGGCTCGGGGAAAGAGTGGTACGTGGCGTTGAAAGCGGGAGCGGGTGTGATGTGGTTGAAGTTGACGTTTGACAAGGAACTGCCGGACGTGAAGAAGTGGCGTGGCGGGTGAGAGATCCGCCGGAAACAAATGCCGGTAGGAATGGATGACGAGTAAGAATCGTCTGGTTGCGATGCCAGAGCGGGGCGCGGGCGAGCGAGTCGAACAAGTGGAACGGAGATCAAGAGGTGACGCAGATATTTCCAAAGCCGCGGAGCGGAGCGGCGGACAAGCCCGAGGCATATTTGGCCGCGTTCGGGAAGCACCCCGGTTGGAACGATCACATCGACGACTTGGGTCTGGAAACAGACGGCTTGGTGGCGTTTAAGAGGGTGCTGTACCTTGAAGGCATCAGCAGTGCGATCGAGTCTGGCGCATGGGATAAACTGGATGCGGATCGGCGAGTGGAGGGGTTCGGGCATGTGATCGTGTCGCGTGTGCGGGGCGGATGGCTGGTCGCGCGGCTGTGGTCATCAAGCGACGGTAAGGGGCGCACGAAGTATCCGATGGTGGTGTGTGCGGATGTACGGGGCGTTGGGCTTGAGTGGGTGCTGAACAAGGCTTTGCCATTGCTGGAGCGGGTGCAGGGCCGGTGCGTCGATGGATCGACATCGAGCGTGGTGACGGCCGTGATCGACACCGCGCGTGCAGAGTTGCGAGGGGTGTTGCCGGCGAAGATGGAGTCCGCGGATGCTGGATCGTCGCGTGCGATCGCGGAACTTGCCGAGCATCCGTCGCTTGGGGGCGGGGCGAGTGAGCGAGAAGGGATGTACCGGCTGTTGTATCAGGTGGAGCGGGATTGGAGTGCGTTCACGACGACTTCGGGTTCGGGGTCGGGGGGGCGAAGCCGGATGCTCGACATGCGGGCGCAGCATGTGCGTGTGCCTGCGTGCGGAGAGACGGCGGCGGAGAGCGTGCGGCGATGGTCTGGATTTTTGCAGAGCATGGTCGCCGGAAGTTCGACGACAGTGATTGTCCCGACGGCGGCGGTCGGCGGTAGCGGGGGCGGCGCGGGAGGTGGGTGGGCCGACCTGATCGTTGGAGATCCGGCGGGGTCGCAGTATTTTTGTTTGCGTGCATCGGTGAAGGCGATGCCGATGGTGACGGAGGTGCCGTACTCGCTCGACGAGTCGTTTGTGCGGAGGTGTGACGATCAGATCGAACGATCGCAGCGCGGGGAAGCGTCGCCGGCAAGCACGGCGGGTACAGTGCAAACGAGGAGTGGGGGGCTGCTGGGCAAGTTGTTCGGATCGAAGCGGTTCATGCTCGTGCTGGTCGCGGGGGTGGGTTTGATCGGCGCGGGCGCGGCGATCGTTCTCTTGCTGAGCGGCGGCGGGAAGAGTGGTGGCGGCGCGACAAGCCGCAGCGGTGAGAAACCAGCCGCGGCGAATGGGGCACCAAGCCCGGATACTGAACCGGTAACGAAGCACGCGAAAGCGAAGGGGGGGAGCACCGGAAGCGTGGCGGCGAACGGGAACGATGCGCGGAGCGACGACGCAACCGTCGCGGCGTGGCAGCGGCTGTGTGATGAATACAACGACTGGGCGTTTTCATTTGTGCAGCGGCTCGATGAGCGACCGCGGGGAACCACGTATGCGTCGCGGCGTGAGTATTACCAGAACGACGGGTACTTATCGGTGGCTGTCGGGCCGCTGCTGAGTGCGATGCGAGATGGGCTCGCGCTGGATCCGCGGTCGATCGCGTCGGTGGCGCGTGACGAGCGGTTCGCGTTGATCCGGAAGGATCCGCCGGCGAGCGCACTGACGGCATCGGCGGTCGAGCGTACAACGGTTGCGCTACGGATTCTGGACGCGGTGAAGGGTGGGTTGGCGGCGACCGCGTGGCCGGCGATGGGCGATCTTGTGGCGGTGGAGCGTGGGCTGCGCGAAGCGGGGCGGACCAAAGAAGCAGAACTGATACAAGGAATGATCCGGGGCGCGACGGTCGGTGAGGCGAGTGATCTCGCGCCCGGGATCGATCGAGTGGTCGCGGTGCAAGGGACTGCGGCGTCGCTTCGGCGCCGGGTTGAATCGATCCACAACGGGATGACGGCGGCGAAGACGTCCGATGATCCGGAGATCTCACGGATGCCGGCTTGGGTGAGTGAGCAGATCGGGAAGATCTCGGTGCCGGGGCTCGATGAAGCGGGGGGCGCGAGCGGGGTAGGAGTGCTGCAAACGCTCGAGTCGGAGATGGGGCAAATCGCTGAAATCGTTGGGACGATCGGTCTATTTGTGAGTGAGAACGGTTCAAACATTGATCGTGAAGTGCTCGCCGCGCGTCGGGGCGTCGGGGCGAAAGACTCGGTACTGTCGCGTGGGGTTCTTCAGGCGTGGTTGGATGATGCGAAAGGCTCGTTGAAACTGTCGGCGGAACTTGACCCGAGGCGGGCGTGGAACGTGGAGCCGTTGCTGGCGCAGGCCGCGAGGACGAGGCAGAAGATCGAGAATGAACTGCGGTCCAAGCCCGAAGAGGGCGCGGTGCAGGCCGAGGCGCGGCTGGCGGCAAAGGCAGCGTCACTCAAAGAACTGGCTTGGAACGCGAGCACCAAATCGACCTTGGATCAAGAGATTCCAGCACTCGAATCGGACCTGCGAACATTGGCGCAGCGGTACGAAAACACGTATGCGTCGGACAAGATCCGTTTGCAGGGGTCGGCGAAGGAAGTGCGCACGCAACTTGAATCGCAGCGGACGATCGTGTCGCGCAGCGAAGCGGTGAATGCGGCGTGGCGGAGCGAACGCGATCGGCTGCTGGGGGCGCACACGGACGCGCAGTATCCGCAACTGGCACTGGTGGCCGGACAACTCCGCGAGCGTCTGGTCGCGCTTGACGATGCGGTGCCGGCGGGGCTGGTGCTTGCCAGTGGTGGGCGTCGGTGGGCGAGTTTGTTGGTCGAAGAAGCGACCAAACAGCGAGAGACGCTGATCAAACAACGGCTGGAGGCGTGGGTCCAGGCGGGCGGCGCGGGTGCCGATTCGGATGGTGCCAAACTTGCGGAATCGAAACGGATGATCGCCGCCGAATATGCGAAGTGGTTGAGCGACGCGCAGGGGCTGAGCGAGCAAGTGGGCCGTGTTGAGGCGATGCTGGATCAGGCGTATGGGCTGCAAGAGCCGGCGGGATCAGGGGAGAGCATCGCGGGAGTGTTCGCGGCGTGGTCGGGATCAACGGCGATGAAGTCGCCAGGGGTGGCATCGGCGGTAGCGTCTGTCGCCGAGCGTGTGCGTGCGCTGGAGCAAGTCGAACAGACGACGGATCGGCTGGGTTTGCTGTCGGCGATATCGACGGCGCAGTCGGGTACGCCGGAGCGAGTGTTTGCGGCGTGGCGGCGGCTGGACTCCGTCGCAGCGCCGGGGTGGCCCTCGTCGCTGAAGCAACTTGGGGACGAGCAGGCGCTGCGGAGCAGGTTGGTCGAGTTAGCGGGCAGTGTGCGACCGGCGGCGCGAGCCGGGGTGCTTGAAGAAGAAGTTGGGCAGACGCGTCGTCGCCGATGGGAGCGATGCTTTGCGGCGGTGTCGGATGCTGGTGAGATCGAGGGAGTGGCGGACCTTGCGGGGGCGTTTGGGGTACAAGCCGCGGCGCTGCCGGAGCGGCTCCGGTTCAATCTGGAGTTGGTACGGTTGAAGCAGGGGATTGGCGGGGGTTCGGGGAGCAAGAGTGACGAGGAAGTGGTAGCGTTGGCGGCCGGGATTAGTCAGCAGGTTCGCGGGCTGGGGAGCGTTCAGACGCAGCCCGGGGTGGCGGCGATGCTGGAGCAACTGAATGAACTAGCGTCCAATGTGCCAGCGCCGACGCCGAGGATCGATGTGACGAAACTGGGGCCGGGTGCGGCGGGGTGGACCGGGCGGATGGACGGGGAAGTACTGGAGTTTACAAGGAGCGGTGTGGGCGGGCGTGCAGCGGTGCTGAGGTTTGTGCGAGTGGAGCCGACGGGCGGGCCGGTGGCGTATATCGGGCAGCATGAAGTGTCGCTTGGGGTTGTGATCGAACTCGTGGAGAGCGGTGGGGCGTGGGATGGATTCCGATCGTTCTGGCGTGAGGACGAGTCGGGCGACCCGAGGTACGGGCCGCGGGTGTGGAAATGGTCCGGTCGGCAGCGATCGAGCGCGAAGATCCGCGTGATCGAGCGATGGCAGCAAGAAGTGTTTCGGATGAGGAACGCGCCTGCGGATACGCCGGCGGAACTGGGAGTGACGCCGCCGACGGTGGATTGCCCGATGAACTACATCTCGCCGGGTGGAGCGGCGTATGTGGCGGGGCTAGCGGGGGCGAGGTTGCCAACGGCGGAGGAATGGGCGGCGGC
>JBGSIF010000043.1:0-13156 GCA_041742635.1 Phycisphaerales bacterium | reverse complement strand
GGCGGGCGTCCTGCCCGCTGACGCGCACGCCGTGCCCTTCCAGCAGCAGCGTGCCGAACGCGAGCGACTCGGCGTCGGCGTAGTTGAGTTCGCGGGTCTGGAGGAGTTTGGCGCGATCGTCGGCGAGTTTCTTGAACTTGGGGTTCACGTTGAACCCATCGGGGAACTGCCTGAACGCGGCGCATACTTCGCTCAGGAGCGACTCGCTCACCGCGGTCTTCACTTCGTCGAACGTGTATTCACGCTTGATGTGCGACCAGCGGGCGCGGCCCGGCGGGATTTGCGGATCCACGGGCGTCGCCTTGGATCGATCGAACGCCTCGCTCAGTTCGGCCTGCACACGTTCGCGCTCGGCCAGTTCGTCCGCGGCGCTGAAGATCCCCGCGTCGGCAAGCCGCCGGCAGTACGCCTTGACGATGCCGGCGTTGTTCTTGAAACTCACCGCCTCGGCCATCCATGGCTGCGTGTACGAAATCTCGTCCTGCTCGTTGTGCCCATAGCGGCGGAAGCAGACGAAGTCGATGAACACGTCCTTGCGGAAGAGTTGGCGGTACTCGAGTGCGAGCCGGAAGACCGCCACGACCGCGCTGGGGTTCGTCGCCGTCACATGGAAGACGGGGGCGCCGATGATGTTGGCGTAGTCGGTGCAGTATTCGCTGGTGCGGCCGTCGTCCTCGCCGGTGGTGAACGCGACGAGGTTGTTGACGGCGACGTGGATGGTGCCGCCGGTGGTGTACCCGTCGAGTTGGGAGAAGTTGAGCACCTCGGCGACCGCACCTTGGCCGATGATCGCGCCGTCGCCGTGCATCAAGAGGGGGATGACCTTTCGCCGTTCAGTGTCGCGGCGGAGGCGCTGCTTGCCCCGCACGCGTCCTTCGACGACGCCGTTGATCGATTCGAGGTGGCTGGGGTTGGGCGAGAGGGAAAGGTCGATGTATTTTCCGGCGGGGGTCTGGCGGGTGCCGGAGAAGCCTTGGTGGTACGGGACATCGCCGCCGGTGTCTTGGAAGGGGCCGTGGAAGGTGTCGTGGTATTCGGTGAAGACCTGTTCGTAGGATTTTCCAAGGACGCTGGCGAGGAGGTTGACACGACCGCGGTGGGGCATCCCGACGATGATCTCTTCGACGCCCGCGTCGGGTGCCGAGTTGATGAGCGCGTTGAGCCCGGCGACCAAGGATTCGCCGCCTTCGAGGCTGAAACGCTTGTACCCCGAGTATCGTTTCTGAAGCAGTAGTTCGAGTTCTTCGGCACGGATCATTTGCCGAGCGAACTCGGATCGATCGGCTGGTGTCGCCGCGAAGTCGCCCCCGAACTGTTCGAACCGGTCGATCAGCCAAGCGCGTTCGTCATCACTCGGAACCTGCGAGAGTTGCGCCCCAACTGCGGTGCAGTAGGTTGCACGCAAGGCCGCAACCAGTGCGCGGAGCGTCGCGGGGGACTCGCCGGCGCGGGGGCGAAAAGAGCCTGGATTGACGGTCCGGTCCAAGTCCGCGTCCGAAAGGTTGTGCGCCGTTAGTGTCAAAGCGGCTACCGGTCTGCGTGGCCTGCCGAACGGATCGATCGCCGCTTCGAGATGCCCGCGTGAGCGATATGCCTCAATGAGCGAGTGCGTCCCCAGCGCGAGGCGCAGATCGTCACCTGAGAGTGCGGACGATTCGTTGGCGCTTACCGCGCCGCCCGTAGGGCGAGCCAGTGCGAGGTCGAAACCATGAAAGAACGAGGCGATATCGGGCGAGATCGATCCCGGATCGGATTTAAACGCCGCGTATTGTGAATCCAGGTATTCGGCGTTCCATCCATTGATCGATGGCGAAATGGCTCTGGTGGTCGAGTTCATAAGCAAACCTTAGCGGCACGCAGCCGACCCCCTCTCCCGGTACATTCGACCCTCACCAAGCGACAGCGTCACCATCATCTCAAGAGTCGATTTTCAGTCCGTCGCGCGCAGCGTCCATTCTAGCCTAAAGAGACCCGGTTTTCGTATCGAATTGTTAGTTGGGCCTGCCGGGTTGTCACTGCGAACGATCGAGAACGAAACCGGGATTTGCGCTGAGTGTTCATTGATCGGAAGAAGCGAGCGAAATATCTGCACCAAGTGTTTGAGGCCTACGCATTCGAAGCCGCGCTCGGCCACGCCAAGACTCGAACCGTCCCGAGCACAACGACCGCGATCCCGATCAGCACCGACGAGAGCACCAGCGCGCGGTCCAGCCCGTTCTCGAAGCCCAGGTAAACCGCGAGCGGCATTGTTTGCGTGACGCCGGGGAGGTTGCCGGCGAAGATCATCGTCGCTCCAAACTCCCCGACCGCGCGGCACCAGCACATCGCCGCCCCAGCACCGAGCGAGCGCCCCGCCAGCGGCACGAAGATCGACCGGACCAGCGACCATCCCGCGGCCCCGTCGATCAGCGACGCTTCACGCAAGTCTGCGCCCACCGAGGCGAACCCCGAACGAGCCGACCGCACGTAGTACGGGGAGGCGACAAAGACCTGTGCGATCACGACCGCCGCGGGAGTGAACGCGATTTCGATCCCCGCCGTGTGCAGCCAGGCACCAATCGGGCCGTTCCGACCGAGCGTCAGCAGCAGCGCGACGCCAGCCACGGAAGGGGGCAGCACGGTCGGGAGGTCCACCAGCGTTTCGGCGATCGCGGCCGCGCGTGACCGGGTCGCTCGTTCGCAGTTGGATGGACGTGCGAGCCAGTACGCTAGAGGGGTGCCGAGAATTATGGTCGCGCCGAGCGCGGCGGTACTTGTCAATAAACTCAGCAAGATCGCGCTCTGGGTCTCGCGTTTTGTGAGTTCGGATACGAACGCTTCGGGAGTCGTTCGCGCGATCAGTAGCACGATCGGGACCGTCAACAGCAGGAGCAGAGGCGATGCCAAGAGCATCGGCACCAGTGTGCGACGCGGCCGGTTCGATGAGGTGTGTTTCGCTGACTGCTTGCTCAGATCCGTCACGGCGCCCCACCGCCCCTCCGCTGTTGCCCGGCCGGCGCTTTAGGCACGATGAACCCACGGAGAGCAAGCCGGGACACGGCTTCGTGCGCCGCGAGATACTCGACGAACTGTGCCGCGAGTGCTTCGCGCGGTGTACCTGTCGTCACCGCGGCAAGATAGTCCGTGTGCTGTTGTAGCCCTGCCGGAACCGAGATGACGACGAGTTGCGACCCGTTGCTCCCCGCGGCGTCGCTGAGGTACGCAAACCCGGCGTCGGCTTCGTTGAGCGCGATCTTGGCGACAACGGCCGCTACGTTTTGCTCGTAGGAAACGATGTTTGCCTTGACACCGTTGGCATAATCGGCACCGAATGCGGGGTCGGTGCGGGCGTGTTCGAGCAGTTTCAGCGTGTAGTTGCCCACGGGTACCGATTGTTCAGCGACCACAATCTTCAGCCCCGGGCGTGCGAGGTCGGAGAGTGAGGTGATTCCGGCACGATTCTCCTTCGGCACGATCAGCGCCAGCCCATTGTGCGCAAAGACCCGAACCGACGAGGCATCGACGACGCCCGATGCAACGGCGGTGTCCATTTGCAGAGCGTCGGCGGCGGCATAGACGTCGCCGGGGCTGCCTTGCTCCAGTTGCATCCGCAGTTGATTCGATCCCCCGAAACTGAAATCGACGGTGGTACCCGGGTGCGAGGCCTCGAACGCGGTTCCAATCTCCCGAAACACATCGGCGAGCGAGGCCGCCGCGAGTACGTGCAATCTCGCGGCACCGACCGGTGCCCGCTGTGATTCACAGCCGAGTACCGCGGCACTGCACGCGAGCACAATGGCCAATAGACGATCAACTCTAAACCGAGATATTCGAGGCCGTGCCATTGAACCCATTCTACTCGGGCCAACCGATCACCCGAGTGCCACCGTTTCAATCCGTCATACCAACCCATACACCAGGGCGTACCCTCACCCGTGCCACTCCTCCAGGCGTACAACCTTAAAAAGACCTATGGCGACCGAACGGTCGTCGCTGGTGTCTCGTTCCATGTTGAAAAAGCCGAGATCGTCGGTCTGCTCGGTCGCAACGGAGCCGGCAAGACCACGTCGTTCCGCATGACCGTCGGCATGATCGACCTGGGCGGCGGACGAGTCCTCTTCGACGATAAAGACATCACCGCCCTGCCGATGTACAAGCGTGCGCGCCTCGGCATGGGGTACCTGAGTCAGGAGCCGAGTGTCTTCCAGCGCATGACGTGCGAGCAGAACCTGCTGGCGATCCTGGAAACACTCCCTTACGCGCGTTCACAGCGAAAGAAAAAAGCCGCTGACCTGCTTGCGCAGTTCGGGCTTTCTCACAAAGCCAAACACCAGGCCCGTACCTGTTCCGGCGGCGAACGCCGAAAACTCGAAATCGCCCGCGCTCTCGTCACTGACCCCAAGATCATCCTCCTCGACGAGCCGTTCAGCGGCGTGGATCCCATCGCTGTCGAGAGCCTGCAGCGAGAGATCCGCGCCCTCGCGCAGCGCGGCATCGCGTGCCTTGTCACCGATCACAATGTGCAACAGACACTGCGCGTATGCGATCGGGCGTACATCATCGACGAAGGAAAGAAGTTCGCCGAGGGCACCCCGCGGGAACTGATTAATGATGAACTGGTGAAGCGGGTGTACCTCGGTTCGCTCTTTCGCGGCGACGAGTTCGATCATCCGATGGCGGCAGTATCGAACGAGGGGAGTCACTGACGCAGACCGACTCGCGCGGCCGCTTCAGAACCGCAGCACGGCGCCGGTGAACAGCCCCGCCATAGCGCCCTCGTACTCGAACGCGCTCGCGCCGGTGCCGTCCTCGAAGGAATACGCGACCTGCCGCCAGCCGATCTGCACCCCGAACCACGGCGTAGGCCGCCATTGAAAGTCGATGGCGATGTTGAACGAGAAACTGGAGCGGTCTGAATCGCCCATGCCCCCGCCGTCGAGTTGGAGGTTGATTGTGAAGTCGCGGATGATGGTGAGTTCGGAGCGCACTCCAATGATGGGTTCGATGTAGAACTCGTCGGCTTCGGAGACCCCGGTGCCGGCTTGCGAGACACGGATGTTCAAGTCGTACATGCGTGCGCCCGCGAGGGCGTAGAGGTCCAGATGCAGGTCCGCGGTTTCGATCGACGGCTCGCTCCGGCGCTTGTAGTCGAGTTGATAGAACCGGTACCCCACGTTGAGTTCGTAGATGCCAAGATCGAAGGACGATTCGCTCGGATCGGTCGGGAGCAGCGAGATCGACCCGACTGCCAGCGGCGACGGCACGAAAAACTCCGCATCGTTCGAGAATGAAGCGCCGGCGAAGGAGAATCGGAAGTTGTCCGCGTCGATGCTCACGGAGCCGGCCGGTGTGAACTGCGGGGTATCGAGGTTCAGGTCTTCGATCCGCACTTTCGGGGTGCCGCTTGCACTGCCGGGGAGTCGCAAGTCCCCGCTCGGCGAAACCCACCACAGACGCGGGTTGATCTCGATCGTCCAAGTATCCACGACACTTGTGAGGGTGCCGTCGGGAGCAGCGGCTGTGCCGACCGCCGATGCGGATGGCTGCGAATCCTGCGCGAGCACGCTTGCGCCGCAGAGCGCGATCACCGCCGTCATTATTCCGATGGTCCGGGTTGTCATTGGGTACCGTTCTGGGTTGAATTAGTTCCGCGGCAGGGCAAACTTGCTTGATGACGATCACGCCGCGGCATCAGCATACCACCCTCGGAGCACGCCCGTGAACGACCCGGCATCTTCCCGCGATTCTCTCTCCGTTGACAGCGGCGTCGAACTCGCGCCCGGCGTGCGCGTCCGTGATGGGGCGGGCGCGATCGAGTTCTCGTTCGCCCGATCATCCGGCCCCGGCGGGCAGAACGTCAATAAACTCGCCACCAAGGCCGAACTGCGCGTGCGTCCCGACCTGCTCCCGATCACGCCGCGTGCTCGCCAACGTCTGCTCACCCTCGCTGGCTCGCGTGTCACCAACGATGGGCATGTCATCATCACCAGCGAGTCCGAACGTTCGCAGTCCCGCAACAAGTCCGAGTGCCTGGACAAACTGCGTGAACTGCTCGTCGCGGCGATGGCTGTGCCCAAAGTGCGGCGCAAGACCAAACCGACAAAGGGGAGCAAGGAGCGCCGGCTCGCCGAGAAGAAAAGCCGCGGCGATATCAAGCAGCGACGCCGCGATTCTGGCGGGGATTGACGCGGTTTGGCGCTCTATCCTTAGTACGCGGCACCTTTGAGCCGCACCGGAGACCTCCGCCACATGAGCACCGATCCTGCCTCGTCCACATCGGCCCACCCCGCGGGCGTGCAGAAGCACAAGGAATCGATCCAGGACACCATCATTTCGGTGGTCATCGCCTTCACGCTCGCGTTCGTCTTCCGCGGGTTCGTCGTCGAGGCCTTCGTCATCCCTACCGGCTCGATGGCCCCGACGCTCATGGGCGCGCACGAGCGCATCCGATCTAGCGAGACCGGCTACACCTGGGCCGTCGGCCCGTGGTACGCCTTCCCGAGCGGGCAGAGCGATTACAAACCCGTACAGGGTGCCCGCCCCGATGCGCCGCTGCAAGTCCATGACCCGATGACCGGCGAGGAACTCACTCGCTCGAACGTCCCGCGCAAGTCCGGAGACCGCATCCTGGTCCTCAAGTACCTCTACATGCTCATGCAGCCCGAGCGCTTTGACGTCATCGTCTTCAAGTGTCCCTACGGCCCGCAGGACAACTTCATCAAGCGCCTCGTGGGGCTTGCCAATGAAGAAATCGCCATCGTTGACGGTGACGTCTTCTACCGCCCGATCACGAATCCCGATCGTGATGCCCGACTCAAAAGCCCGGATGGCTCGCTGAAAAACCCCTGGGCCGACACCGATTGGAAGATCGCCCGCAAGCCGCGCCGTGTGCAGGATGCGACGTGGCAGACCGTCTTCGATTCCGACTTCGCCCCGCGCGGCAGCGTCGCCCCGGCGGGCGGTGCGTACATGTCCCCCTGGACGAGCAAAGACGCCGAATGGTCCCTCGCCGGACGCCGCTTTGCATACACAGGCTCCGGCGCGACCGACCTTGAATGGGACTCCGCCCGGCTTCGCTACCGCGCCCAGCCCCCCACGATCTTCCCACGCTTCGACGATTTCTGGGAGATCAACGACCGCTACGCGTATAACGAAACGCCGCTCACCGGCTTCCAGCGCTTCACATCCATGGACCGGCGCGACCTCCGCCCGTATTTCCCCGTCTCCGATATCCGCATGAGCGCGGGGATTGAAGCCGGCACGGCGGGCCTGAAAGCCGTGGCGAGCATCTCCGCCCGCTCGCACGAGTTCCAACTCTCGATCGACGGCACCGTCCTCACCCTGCGCCAGCGGCGCGTGGACCAGACGGACTTCATCACCCTGGCGACCGCCGCCGTCCCCGCGCTGGTGCCCGGGCGTGTCGTGAATGTCGAGTTCGTGCATGTGGATCAGTCGCTCGCAGCGTTCATCGACGGCGAGCGCGTCGCGTACGCCGAATACAACTGGGGGCCGGACGAGCGTATCCGCATGGCCACGCAGCGCACCGTGGACGAACTACTCACGATCGAGAACGGGAGCGGGCTAGACGGTGATATGACCTCCGGGCGGAGTATCTTTGAGGACCGCGCGATTTACCAGAAGCCCCGCATCAAGTGGTCGTTCGACGGCGCGCCCGTGACGCTCTACCGCGTGAAGGTGGAGCGCGACCTCTATTACGCCGCGGCGATGTTCAGCACGACGGGTATGCCCTCGCGCGGGTCGCACCCCAAGCAGCCGATCCTGCTCGACGACGACCAGTTCTTCGTCTGCGGCGACAACAGCCCGGCGAGTTTCGACGGGCGCGTCTGGGATCCGCCCAGCGAGTGGGTCAAGGAGATCGACCCGACCTGGGGCGTGGTCCCGCGCAAACTGATCCTCGGTAAAGCCTTCTTCGTGTACTACCCCGCGCCCACATGGGCGTACGGCCGCGTCCCGGTGCCCGACTTCGGGCGGATGCGGTTCATCTGGTGATGATGAGCGGCGCACCCACGCGATGAACGTGGGCACGCCGCTCGTCTAGGAGCCCCCGGAACGTCCGGGGCATGGGAAATCGGGGGGGCGGCTCAGGCGGTTTGTTTGAGGTTGGCGTTTGCGGGCGCGTCGCCGCTGTACTGCGCGACGATCTGGACCCCCGCGGCCCCGGGGCCGCCGACGCCGAACATCACGGTGAAGGGCGAACTCGGCTCACCAGCGCGGTCGCCGCGCAGACCCGTGACGACGTACTGCACGCTGGGGACGCTGGGGAGGGTGTTGTCGGTGAACTGCTTGACGCCGACGTTGCCAACGCTTATGAACTCGCCCGTGCTGCCCACGCGGCGGCGGATGTTGTAGACGGTGCCGGAGGTGCCCGGGTTGCTGGCCTTCCAGCGGAGCGTGATGGTCCCCTCGGGGTTGAGGACCGCGCGCATCTCGGTGGGCTGCACGGGCGCGGGGGCGGGGGAGGGGGCGGCCGGGGGGGGGATCTGTGCGGTCTGGTAGACAATATTAGGTTTGGGCTGCGCCTCGGCGAAGGCTTTAATAAGACGGATGGTGTCCCCGCCGACGCGGCGGAGTTCGCGCACGGAGGTCTGGGTCTGGAGCGTCGCCGCGCGGCGCAGGGACTCGGCGGTCATCTCGGCGTTGAAGTCGTTGCGGGCGGCGTTGGCGGCGGAGTTGAAAAGCGCGGATTGGCTGGCGGAGAGGCCCACCTGAGCGGATACGCTCACCCAAAGGGGCCCGTGCTGGTCGGCGAAGTCGAGCAGGTCCTGGACGGTGCGGGGCAAGACGGCCATTGATCGATTCCTTCTCGTGGGAGTGTGTGCCCGCCCGCGCCGGTGCGCGAAGCGGGGGCACGCGGGAGACCCGCGGGCCGCACGGAAGATCGGCACATGGTGGAGCCTGCTTGAAGAGTGCAAGCTTTGATTATCAGAATTTTGTGAGGGACTTTGAAGCGAGGCGGGGGGGGGGTTGTAAATGCGCTAGGCGGGCGGTATGGCGACGCACGGCTTGGGCCGACACGCTGCGTGAGCTTCGATCACGCAGCGTGGTTCGAGCAACCGCTCGTGTGCCCGGTGGCCAGCGGCACAACATATAGAACGTCCCGTGACAAGGCGTACAGTCCCGGCCGTATAACCGGTCGGGCGACTGCTAGATCATTCGTGACCTTGGCATTGTGATTGATGACGCGGCGCGATGCTTGAATGACGCGGAGCCGGTGATGAATGAATCGGCCAGTGTCACGAATGACATTGAGCGGGTAGTCAAGCACGCAGCCGTAGTCATCCAATCATTCTTGGCGGCCTTGCATGACGCGAAGAACGTGATACAACAGCACGGCACGGTGCCCGACGCCGATGTGGCATGCGCAACTCCAGTAACGCTTGCGTCCTTGTGTATTATTTTTCCTGGGTGTTCTTCAGGCTATTGTCCAATCGCCGGTTTTGATTCAACAGTTTCTGGTCTATCAACTGACTGTCATCGAACCTGGAGCGCACTTTTTGCTTGAGCATGACACCGAACGAAGGCTGGAACGATAGCACATCGATTTCGGCGTTCTTTGTTTTAAGGTCGCGCTCGACTTTGTTCTTGTCTTTGTACGTGTTGTTGTTCGCGGCGGCGAGCACTTTCGAAGTAATAAGGTCCCATTCGGCCTTGCTCAATGTCTCGGCCATCGTCTTGAAGCGTCCCGTGTCAATCGATATCAAGCGAGCACCCAGCACCTCGATGCTGTCCTCGGGCTCCTTCGTTTTCGCGTCTAACTCGACCTTGGCGTCCGTCTCCGAACGGAGCAACCATCTCATCTTGAACCGGGCCAGTTCTTCGTTCAAACTTACCTGGACCTGCTGAACGCCGCTCTCGTCGTCAGAAAGAAAATCGATGCCGTCGTCGTTCAGGATCGCCTGATACCCATCACCCCATCTATATCGTGGCCTTTTATCATTTGTGTAGAACCCGCCTGGGTCTGAACCAGATTTGAAAATATAGTCATCAGGCGGGTCGAGTGGCTTGAAAGTTTCGAGCCGGTTTGCAAGCCCGTTCAGGAGTATCTGCTCAACGCCTTTGGCCCCTGCTGCCATTGTACGAAGGTGGGGAACGCAGAGCTTTGCGCGGTCCATTGCCTTCGTCCGATTTTCTACGAGATTGACTGTTTTATCATGGCGCTTATCAAAGCGTGCCGAGTTGAAGTAATCGAGCGATGAGCGGATCAGTTCGCAACGGCGAACGAAATCTAGCGGGTGCTCGGAAATGAGCAAAGATGGATCCTCTATGCTGCCGCGAACAGAATTTTTGTATTGGTCTTGATGTGCTATGAGCTGATCAGGAGGCGAGATTGGATTATCTTCGAGTTGCTCGTTCCCGAAACCGGGGAGTGACAACCTACAAAGGAGGATGATGATACATAGGTGTGGCATCAGATGTCCCTTCCACTCCAAAGCGGTTTACTCTCGGGGGTGTTATTCGGCGCGGGAGAGGTTCCTGAAAAATTGAGGGCAGGTGTTTCAATGTGCGGGCGTTGCAGCACCCCTACGACGATCAACCCGCAGCCCGCCACAAAGCAGAGAAGACCAGGTGCGGTGCCTGAGAGCATCATTCGAGAGTTGTTGCCGTGCCTGAGTTGGAGGCGAAACGCCCCGTCGGCACCAATCAAAAACAGTGCAAAGCCGATCGCTAACAGCGAGAATCCGCCGGCCACGGCAAGGGTGGCTGTGGTATGCACGCTCGCACCGGAGTGATGCTGCGCAACAACTTTGAAAAGATGGGAGGCTGCTTCGAGCCGAACTTCTGCTGTCGTCGCCGTATTGGTCGTTCCGGCCACTTTGTTTACAAAGCAGGCCATGTCGTCAGAAACCTGCTTGGAATCAAATGTAAGCGACCCAGATGCGTCGTAAGCGTTTCCCCACGCAAGGCCAAGGTTGACGCCCGCAAACACCAGAGACAGCACCATGACCAAGGCCTTCACTTTCATGGAAATCAGGACTTCGCTTGCGGGTGTTTCAATCGGTAACACGACCGCTGGGCCTTGTTCAGGCACATGTGCAATAGCTGTTTCGTCGCTCAAAAGAGTCCCCTTTGATTCAAAGCATCGTGCTGCTCGAACATCGATTATACCCGGCGAGGGTGTGCTGCAGATACGTGCTTGCTGAATTCAACGTTCAATTTATTGGCAGATGTTTCTGCACCGTTCGTGGTGCGAGTCGCAACATGGCACGCCATCTTGGTGCTTGGAGGCAAAGCCGCATTTCTTAAAGATTGCAACTCTTCGCTATCCGCGTTGTACCGCTGCTTTGCGCATCAGACTGTCGTTGTCGTCCCAGCGTGGCTCCGGCTCAGCCAAGTGTTCTTCATAGTCTTCCATCTGCGTGCTGTGTAATGCCTTTGGCATCTATCATCCATGATGCTCCCCCCCGATCCTCCCCGTCCCCCCGCCGCGCCCTCGCCCATGCGCACCATCCTCCCCAACCCGCGCCAGACGCCCCGCTTCGCCGGCGTCTGCACTTTCTGCCGCTTCCCGCTCCTTGAACTCATCACGCCCGGCTCCTACTCAGGGGGGGTGCCGCTCGACTGGGCCGTCTACGGCGTCCCCTTCGACGCCGGCGTCACCTTCCGTCCCGGCGCGCGCTTCGGCCCCCGCGCCATCCGCGATGCCTCCCAGTATGTCAAGCCGTACTCCATCGACCACGACATTAATATCTGCGAGGTCCTGAGCCTCGCCGACGCCGGCGACGCGCCGATCCACCCCTTCGCGCTCAAAGCGACCCTCGATGGTGTTTGCGACTGGGTGCTCGCGCAGCAGGACACTTCCGGGGGAGGGGGGATCGGCCCGCGCACGCGTTTCTTCGCCGTCGGCGGGGATCATTCCATCGCGTACGCCAACATGAAAGCCGCGTGGATCCGCTCGGGCCGCCCCGCGGGGGGGATCCCCCTCATCCACTTCGATAGCCACCTGGACACCGTCGATATCACCGGCGGCGAGAAGTGGTCCCACGCCTCCCCCTTCATCCGCGCCGTCGAGGACGGCATCCTTGACCCGCGCCGCATGCTCTCCATCGGAATCAAAGGGCCGCTCAACTCCGCACGCGACCTGGACTATGCCAAGGCGAGCGGGATCACCATCGTCTCCTACTCCGATTGGCGGCGAGAAGGAACGACGCGGATCGACGAGTTCCTCGCGCGCCTCGGCGGCACGGGGGTCTACCTCACCTTCGACATCGACTGCATCGACCCCGCCTTCGCCCCCGGCACCGGCACGCCCAGCGTCGGCGGGTTCTCCTCGGCGGAGGCGCTGCAACTGCTTCGCCACCTGGCTGGTGTGAGCAAGCATGGGCTGAACCTCATTGGCGCCGACGTCGTCGAAGTTCTCCCCGACCGCGACGTGTCGCAGGTCACGGCCTTCCTCGCGGCCCACATCATCTTCGAGGTTCTCTGTCTGGATGCTCTGCATGTGCGAGCCGGCACACGTGCGGCACCCTGACCCCTGCGCCTTCCCGCGCCGCGACAGATATTCACCCACCCGCCCGGCACGCTCCTATTCTCCTGCCATGATCCAGCCCGCCCCGACCTCGAAGATCGATCCCACGCTGGCGCGCGGCACCCTCGTCGCCCATATCCCGGCCACCGCGCTGCGCCCCGCGATGGTGAGCCTGACCTTCCCCAACACCAGTTACGAGATGCACCTGCTGCCGGTCGCGCCCGTCGCCGCCGCCGAGGGCAAACGCGTCGTCGGCAGCATCCGCGCCAAGGCGCGGCGTGTGGACAAGGTGCAGACCGGGGGACGCTACGTTGAGCCGGTCATGGGCCGCCCGCGTCGGGTGCAGGGGAGCATCGTCGCCATCAACGCCGCCGTACGGGCCATCACGGTCGATGCCGGCGTGCCGATCGAATGTACTCTGACGGACCCGCGGCAAAGCCCCGGCGACTTCGCCGTGGGGGATTTCGTCTCCTTCGACGTGCTCGACGGCGCGGCGTTCACACCGGCATGAAGCGTGCGTGCTCCGACGCACCGGGGATCAGTCCATCGCCACCGCGTCCAGGTGTTCGATCAGCCGTTCGATGTACCGCCAGCGGGCTAGTTCCGCGCGGATGGCGCGCCGGCATTCGTGACGCGCGGCGTCGTCGATCGGCACGGGTGTGCGGGCCTCGCCGCGGATGAACGCGAAGT
>JBGSIF010000042.1:0-9054 GCA_041742635.1 Phycisphaerales bacterium | reverse complement strand
ACGGGCAGCGCCTCGCCGGGCAGTACCGCCGCCGGCAACGTGCTCGATAGCACCACGTTCACGCCCGCCGACGATGGGATGTCCCCCGTCACCACCACGGCGTACCCCTGCCGCCCCACGTTCACTCCCGTCCCCTTCACGCGAACCGTCCACGCGCCGGGCACGGGTGCCGCCAACTGCACCTGCTCGACGTTGTTGCGGTCGTCCCTCGTCCCACCAGCCGCCGATTGCCCATCGGTAAAGAAGTTCCCTTTGTACAGCACGCCGCCGGGTGCCACGACTTCCAGGTCCAGGTCGTTCACCGCAGCGAACGACGCGCCCGACGTCGCCGCCGGCTCCGTCCATACTACCGTGATATTCAGCCGCTGCGACGACGAGAGCACCGTCACCGGGTACTCCACCTGTCCGCCGGTCTGCAGCCCGTCGGCGTTGCGCACATCGCGCACCAGCGCCTGCCGGGCGTCGCCCTGCAAATACACCGCGTTGTCCAGCAAAACGCGCCCCCAACCTTCTCGATTGCTGGGATACCCGGATACTCCGGTCATATCAACCGCGGAGTTCAGGAGCGTCGCTTTGATGAGCGCGCCCGTCGGCGTGAACCCGTCCGAAGTCGTTGCTAGCCCCGACGGAAAATATCCATCCATAAAGTATTGCCGCACGAGCATCCCGCTCGCCGTCACGGCCGGGCACGCCATCGATGTGCCCGTCGCGGTCGTCGTCCCGCATGTCGTTCCAGAGTTCGCCGAAACCGTGCTGCACCCCGGCGCGTAAATCTCCGGCTTGCGCCGCTGATCAGTCGTCGGCCCGTTCCCGCCCGAGCAGTGGCTCCCCTGGCTGGGGTTGTCCTGTGTCGCGCCCACCGCCATCAGGTTCTTCGCGTTCTCCGGGTTCTTCAGCGATCCTGTGTTCGTCACCGCAAAGAGAATCAAGTCCTCCTCGTTATTGTAACTGAACACGTCGATCCCCCGGCACAGCGAGTTGTACGCCGTCGTCCCGTCGTCGCCCCAACTGTTCGTGTGCAGCCTCGCGCCCTGATTATGGTGCGTATTGCACGCCGCGATCATGCTCGTTTCGTTAAACGATGGGATGGTGTTGAACACCACTTTGGCGCTGTACGCGATCCCGCGTGTCGAGGTGTTATCCCCGTTATCACCCATCGCCGTCCCGGCAACATGCGTCCCATGAAACTCGGCCCCTGCCGACGAGTTGTACGCCAGAATCTTTCGATGCAGCGGCCCCACCGGGTTGCTCGCATCACGAAACGAGCAATGGTTCCGATCCAGCCGCGTGTCCAGCAGCCCCAGGATCTGCCCTTCCCCATGAATCCCCGCCGTATACAGCGGCGTCATGTTCGGCACATTGCTCTGCACAATCCACCGATTCGTATCGTTCCGCACCGCCACATCCGGTGCCTCTTCCACCCACTGCACCGACGCCCATCGGCTCAATTTCCCCACGTCCGCCGTGTTCATCGTCGCCGAGATCGTCTGGCTACCACCCACGTCCTCTACCCAATGCACCTGCGCCCCCGGCATCGCACTGATCGCGTCCACCGTGCGGCGCGACGACTCTCCACGAAACAAACTCACGATCACCACCACCTGACCATCAACCGCGAGTTGCGCGCGCTCCGGCGTGTTGTACAGCCTCGCCCCGATCCCCGGCGCCATCTTCCATTCCGCCCGATATTCGCCGAACCAACGCACAAACTCAAGCCCACCGACCGCCCCCCCATCAGCCGCGTCCAGCGTCACAATCAGCGCGTTCATTGGCAAGTAATCGCCGATCCCGACGCCCGCCGCCATTAGCCGCTCCCGCCATTCGGGCCGGATCGCCCCTTCGCACTGCACCACAAAGCGCCGCCCGCCCAGCCGTCCCCCTTCGCCCCCCTCGGCCTTGATCAACCCCACCAGCGCGCCGCGGTCACCACCGCTATCCGCGCGCGTCGTGTCGATCTCGCCCGACTGAAGGTAGATCGATGTCGGCCTGACCTCTGCCACACTCGCCTGGGCTTGATCCACGCGCGCGTCCGCCGCTGCCACCGCCGCGCATCCCGCGCATCCCGCTGCCAGTACTACCGTGTGAGCAATCATTCGCGTCATGTGCGTCGGTCCTTTCGGTCGCTGTATGGGTAAATGCGCGTCGCCTCGCTACACAGCGAAAAGCAGGCTGCCACGCCAAACGCGCACCGACCTCCGTCCGGTTACGTTCTTAGAATACATGCTTCCGCAGAATGTGCAATGCCCGATGCGAATCGGTTCCCACGATCGACCTTATTTTGAATACGCACCCGTACTTCTCGACATCAGTCACGTTGGTTCCCACATCGCCGGCCACACACTTGCCATGCTACCAAGTGCTTACCTCGCGTCCATCCGATAATCCTGCATCGCCCGCACACCCCAATCACCCTCGCGGAGAGCCTTGATCGCGCGGGCCGCCGCGAGTGCGCCGGTCGTCGTCGAGATCATCGGGACGCCAAGCCGCACGGTCGCCGCTCGGATCCGTCCCTCGTCGGTCTGCCACCCCGTCTTGGTCGGAGTGTTGATCACCAGTTGGATCTTCCCGTCGGTCATCATGTCGATCACGTTGGGCCTCGCGCCTGCGCCGATCTTCTGCACGATCGCCGCGTCCACCCCATTGGCATTCAAATAGTTCCCGGTCCCATCCGTAGCAAATATCCCAAAGCCCATCCCCACCAGCATCTTCGCCGGCTCAACCAGCGCGGCCCGGTCTCGCTCCCGCACCGAGATAAACACATTCCCTGACCGAGGCAGGTTGATCCCCGCCGCGATCTGACTCTTCGCAAACGCGATCGGCAGGCTCGCGTCGATCCCCATGACCTCGCCGGTGGAGCGCATCTCCGGGCCGAGCACGACATCAACACCGGGGAACTTGCTGAAGGGGAAGACGGATTCCTTGACGGCGAAATAGCCGGCGTCTCGAAGGTCAACCTCCTTCGCCCCGAGTTCTGCCAGCGACTTGCCCATCATCACCTTCGCCGCGATGCGCGGCCACTGCATATGCGTCGCCTTGCCGACGAACGGCGCGGTGCGGCTGGCGCGCGGGTTCACTTCGAGGATGTAGATCTGGTCTTCACCTACCGCCGAACTTGCCGGCTCTCCCCCATAGTGCGACTGCTTGATCGCCATCTGCACGTTCATCAAACCGTTGACGCTCAGTTCCCGCGCCAGTTCGCGCCCGATCACTTTGATTCGCTCGACCGTCGCAGACGTAAGCGACCACTGCGGGATCGTGCACGCCGAGTCCCCCGAGTGAATCCCCGCCTGCTCGATGTGCTCCATCACGCCGCAGATGATGGCGGAAGGGACCGAGGGATCATGGGATCGAGGGATCGAGCCGGGAACCTGATCCCTCGATGCCTCGTTCCCTTGATCCCTTCCCCGATAATCCGCCACCACATCCACATCCACTTCCGTCGCATCATCAAGGAACTTATCAATCAGCACCGGCGCGTTATCCAGCTCCGAGATATTCACGGCGGTCGCCATGTAATGCCGCAACGCCTTCTCGTCCGAACAGATCTCCATCCCGCGCCCGCCCAGCACATACGACGGCCTCACCAGCACCGGATACGTGATCCGATTCGCTATCGCCACCGCTTGTTCCAGGTTCCTTGCAATCCCGCTCGGCGGCTTCTGTAAGTTCATCTTCGTGAGCAGCGCATCGAACCGGTCCCGGTCCTCCGCAAGATCAATCGAATCAACCGAAGTGCCGATGATTGGCGCACCCGCCTGTTGGAGACCATGCGCCAGGTTGAGCGGCGTCTGCCCGCCGAACTGCACAATGAGGCCGTGGACGAGGCCGACTGACGCGTTCGCAAGCCACGCTTTCAGATTCCGCTTTGTTTCCTCGGAGTAAGTCCACTCGAAGTCGTCGTCGGCGACTTGCATGTCGACCAACACGGGGGTTGCCGATGTGTCAAAGACACACAAGTATATGGTCTCTTGTCGATCTGCAACGCACAACATGGGCGACTCTTTCGCCGTGCCAATGTTGTCGGCGCCATGCCCGACCAATGCGACCGGTCCCAGACCTCGTGCGCCCGCGAACCGTGCAATTTGCTGAAGTGCGTTTTCATCAGGCCAGATTCCCCCACCGACGACCGACTTGGCGCTGTACCCATCGAGGTCCTCGGTCAGATCATGGACTTGCGGAGAACCGTTCAGCCGCTCAACCACATTGAGCACGTCTTCGAGCGTCAGCGGCTCAAAGAACAGCAGATCGCTCGTGTCATAGTCCGTCGAAACCGTCTCCGGATTCGAGTTGATCATCACCGCTTCGAAGCCCAGCTCTTTCGCCGCGAACGCCGCGTGCACGCAGCAGTAGTCGAACTCGATCCCCTGCCCGATCCGGTTCGGCCCGCCGCCGAGGATGATGACCTTCTGCTTGTCGGTGACACGGATTTCGTCGTCGGCAGAAGGGATCGAGGGATCAAGGGATCGAGGGATCAAGGAAGTCGGGGTGGTTGGCGTATCGGACTCGATCCCTTGATCCCTTGATCCCTTGATCCCTGTTTCATACGTGCTGTAGTAGTACGGCGTCTTGGCTTCGAACTCCGCGGCGCAGGTATCGACTAGCTTGTAGACGGGCTCGATGCCGAGACCTTTCCGATGCTCGCGCACCTTCAGAATGGTGTCGGTCTTGATGTCCCCGAGATACAGGTTGGCGAGCTGCGCGTCGGAATAGCCCATCTGCTTGGCTTGGAAGAGGACTTCGCGCGGTACCGCCTCCAGCGTCGCATACGAACACAGCACATCCTCAAACTCCACCAGCCGCCTGATCTGATCAAGAAAAAACGGATCAATCTTCGACAGTTGGTAGATCCGTTCGATCGACCACCCCATCTTGAGCGCATATCGGATGTAATAGATGCGTCCCTGCGAAGGCACCGCCAGTTTCCGCGACAGTTTCTCGACCTCGATCGGCCACTCGATCGGCGCGCCGTCCGCGGTCCGCAGACCCGTCGGAGACGCGCCCGCCTTCGACGCGGTCTCCGACTCAAAGCCTAGGGATTGCAATCCCTGCGCGTTCGCGCGATTACCCGAAGGCGCGTTCATCACATCCAAAACCAACTGCTGCTTCTCCACCGCCCGCATCGCCGCCAGCCACTTGTCGTTCTTGTCCAGCCCCAGCCCGAACCGCTTCACTTCCATCGACCGGATCGCCTTCTGGAAACTCTCCAGGAACGTGCGCCCGATCGCCATCGCCTCGCCCACCGACTTCATCTGCGTCGTCAGCGTCTCGTCCGCTTCCGGGAACTTCTCGAACGTCCACCGCGGCATCTTCGTCACGATGTAATCAATCGACGGCTCAAAGCACGCGCTCGTCGTCCCCGTGATGTCGTTTTTCAGTTCATCGAGCGTGTACCCAACGGCGAGTTTCGCCGCGATCTTTGCAATCGGGAACCCCGTCGCTTTGCTCGCCAGCGCCGACGACCGCGATACCCGCGGGTTCATCTCGATCACCACCATCTCGAACGGCTTCTTCCCGTCCTCGCCCGGCTTGGGCCGCGGGTTTACCGCAAACTGTACGTTGCTCCCGCCGGTTTCGACGCCCACCGCGCGCATTATGGCGAACGCCGCGTCCCGCATCGCCTGATATTCCTTGTCCGTCAGCGTCAGGATCGGCGCGATCGTGATCGAATCACCTGTATGGACCCCCATGGGGTCGATGTTCTCGATCCCGCAGACCACAATGCAGTTGTCGTTCTTGTCGCGGATGACCTCGAGTTCGTACTCCTTCCATCCCAGCAGGGATTGGTCGATGAGCACCTGCCCGATCATCGACATCCGCAGCCCGCTTGTGATGATCTCCTCAAACTCGTCGAGGTTGTACGCGATCCCGCCGCCGGACCCGCCCAGCGTGAACGCCGGCCGGATGATCGCCGGCAAGCCGATCTCTTTGAGAAACTCCCGCGCCTCGTCCAGCGTCGTCACCGTCTTGGCACGCGCCATCCCAAGCCCCAGCCCCTCGCACAGTTCCTTAAACGCCTGCCGGTCCTCCGCACGATGAATCGCCTTCCGGTCCGCGCCGATCATCTGAATGTTGTACTTCTGAAACGTCCCGTCGTCCCACAGCGCGCACGCACAGTTCAGGGCCGTCTGCCCGCCCAGCGTCGGCAGCACCGCGTCGATCGGATCCCCAATCTCGATCTGCTTCAGGATAATCTTCCTCACGCACTCCGGCGTGATCGGTTCGATATACGTCCGATCCGAAAACTCCGGGTCCGTCATGATCGTCGCCGGATTCGAGTTCACCAGCACCACGCGGTACCCCTCGGCCCTGAGCGCCTTGCACGCCTGCGTCCCCGAATAATCGAACTCGCACCCCTGCCCAATCACAATGGGGCCGGAGCCGATGATGAGGATTGTGTGGATATCGGTGCGTTTGGGCATGTTGGCTCGTGGTTGCCCCACTCTCCGAGTCGGGCGTTGGGTGGACCGGCTCTCCGGGCCGGGTTCTGAAAAACGCTCCCCGACCAAAACCGTCGGGCGAACGCCAAACTGACATGTCCACGGGATCGGCGGCATGTGTTGGCCGCTCGCAACCGCGCAAACTCCCTCACCATAGTCGAAGCGACCTCTCCAAGCAATCAATCCGCTCGCTTCAACACCACGAAACCTCATTTCCGCCCCCCACTCCCCGCCCAACCCCCGCGCTAACAATCCCGCGTGCCCACTCCCTCTTGCCCATCTCATGCCTTGATCCGTGCCGCCAAGTTGCTCACGCGACGCTCGGCCATCCTGCGCCTTCGCACCCTCTCGTCCCCAGAACTCGCTCGGCGCTCCCGCCTTATTTCCGACCACGCCCGATCCCTGCCCGACTTCCGCGCCGCGCGCACCATCATGCTCTTTGCGCCGATGGTCACTCCCGACACACCCGAGGTGGACCTCTCGCCGCTCGCGCTGTGGTGCCTGGCGCAGCCGCTCACTGCCGCCCCGGCCCTATGCCTCCCCCGCCTTGATTGGTCCACTAAACAACTCGTCCCCGCTCTCCTTACCGATTGGTCCCACGGCCTCGTCACCGGCCGCTTCGGCGTCCGCGAACCCGTACCCGCCTGCACGTCCATCGATCCCGCATTGATCGACCTCGTCTTCCTCCCCGCGCTCGCCTTCGACCACCTCGGCAACCGCCTCGGCCGCGGCGGAGGCTTCTACGACCGCTTCCTCGCATCGCTCTCCCACACCCCTCGTCGTATCGGCGTCTGCTTCGACCGCCAACTCGCCCCCTCTCCCCTCCCCGCCCTCCCACACGACGCCCGCGTCCACACCATCATCACCGAGTCCCGCATCCTCTCTACCACCTAATCCGCCGATGGCTCGCGCCATCGATCCCGGCCAACGCCCGCCAAAAACAAACAGGGCCAAGCCCGATACACAGGCCCGGCCCCGCGAAGGTGCTATTCGTTCTCCCCTATAGCCCCAGCCGCCTACGCGCCCTTATCGCCCGCCCCGCTCTTGTTGCTCGACCAACTTCTCCAGCAGTGCTTCCAGCCGCTGCATCCGCTTCTCGAGATCGTTGAAACGCCCACCACCAATGCCGCCGGGCGCTCCCGGTTCCGCCGGCATCGGCACCACCATCCGCGGGCGCACCTCCAACTCTTTCACCCGGTCCAGCAGCAACCGCCGGCCCTCTTCATCCGTCCACGGCTGCCCCTCCACCCGCTGCTCCAGCAGCCCCAGCCATTGTCCTTCCGCCGCTCCCGGCATCGTTTCAAACGTGAACGATTGCCCCCCCTCGCCGGGCTTGAACCACATCGTCCCCGGCGCACCTCGCTCCGCGAACAACTCCGCCGTCTCCGCCTGCGGCACGACCGCGCTCAGTTTCGCGCCCGACAACTTCTCCTGGTCGTACTTCTGGAGTTTCAGCGTCACCTCCCGGCGCTGCCCCTTTTGAATCACGGTCAGCCTCACCTTGTCCCCAGGTTCCATATCGCTCAGGTGATCTCGGATCGCTTGTTGGCCCGCCGATTCTTTCCCATCCACGCCCACGATGATGTCGTACACCGACAGCCCGGCCTCGCTCGCTGGCAACCCCTCATACACCCCGCTCACCATCGTCGCCGACCCCTCCGCAAACCCGAAGTGACCCGCCAGCGACCGATCCGGCTGCGCCATCTGAATCCCGATCATCGCCTTCGGCATCACGAGATCAAGCGTCGCCTCCGCCGGCTTCCACTCCGTGGATCGCTTCGTCAACTTCAGCGGCTCTCCCACCACAACCCGAGCCGTCTTCCGTCCCGCCCCCACACCCCCGGGCGGCGTCGGTGTCGCCGGCACGCTCATCGTCATCTCATGCACCGTCTTCCCGTCTTCGTCCACGATCCGCAGCACCCCGCCTTCCTGCTTCACCCGGTCCAGCGGCACCTTCTTCCCGTTGTGCTCCACGCTCACCAGTTTCCCGTTCTCCATCCGGATCGAGATGTCGTCGTCGTTCTGCACGACCACCACATTCGCCCCGCCCACCCCACCCACGCCGCCGCCGAGATGAGACCCGTCGGTCGTGATCCAGCGCGATTCCTTCTTATTCTGCCCCGCGGCTCCAGACGCCGCGATCAACATCGCCACCCCCGCCGTCGCCATCATCTTCGCCGTGTTCCTGTTCCACATCATCGCCTTGCTCCTTGCAGCGGCCGATTGGTTAGATCGCTTCGGCCCGAGCGCCTTCGTCTAGTTCCGCCCCGCCCGCATCACGCATCCCCGCCCGGCCGAGTCTGCCCCACCGGCACCGACACCGGACGTCCCACCTCGTCCTGCCCCACTTGGTACACGTCGTTCACCACGGCCCGCTCCATGAACTGACGCAAATAAAACACTTCCACTCGCCCGTTCGCCGCCGGCCTCGATTCGATCATCACCACCCTCGGCACCTCCCCGATCACCGTCCCGTCTCGCTGCCCAACCTCGATGTACTTATTCAGCGCCTCCTGATGCGACCCCGGCTGCCAACCCGACGGCACCAACCCCGCCGTACTTGTCCCGCTCCCGCCCGCCCCCCCCGACCCTCCCGGCCCCGCCGTTCCGTTCAGGT
>JBGSIF010000041.1:0-7501 GCA_041742635.1 Phycisphaerales bacterium | reverse complement strand
TGCTGTCCTGAAAAATACGAGTTGGGCTCACGCGGCGGGGGTCAGTTGAACGTTGAAGCCGAGGGATTCGAGCCGTTTGACGATCGACTTGACGGCCCGGTCGGGTTTGAGTTGGTCGAAGAAGCCGGCGCCGAGTTCCTTGTACTCCGAGCCCGTCTTGAGCATGTGATAGATCACCGTCAGGAGGCTCCGCCCCACGGCCATCGTCGCCCGCTTCATGCCGCGGCGGCGTGCGATCCGCCGGTGCTGAGCGCTGAAGTACGATCCCTTCACCCGGCTCGCAGCCCAGGCGCACTGCACCAGCACACGGCGGAGCCACCGGTTGCCTGAACGCGTGCGTCCGCTCCGGCGTTTGCCCCCGCTCTCGTTGTTGCCGGGGCAGACTCCCGCCCAGGAACACAAATGATCGGCGCTGGGGAAGCGGCTCATATCGGTGCCGATCTCGGAGATGATCAGCCGGGCGGATCGATCCTGCACCCCGGGGATCTCCCGGAGCCGCTCGAAGTGATCGTTGTCCTTGGTCGTGAGCGACTCGATGCGTGCCTCGAACGCCGCGATCTGCGCTTCGAGCATGTCGACCTGAGCCATCAGTTGCGTGAGCATGAAGCGATGGTGCTCGCGTGTCCCGCCTCGCAGCGCCTCGCGGAGCTGGGGGATCTTCTCCCGCAGCCGGGCCCGGGCCAGATCGGCCAGCGCCACGGGGTCCTCTTCCCCCTTGATCAGCGCCCGGATCATGTCGCGGCCGGACTTGCCCATGACATCGCTGGCGACGCTGGAGAGTTTGATGTTGGCATCCTCCAGCGTCTTCTGGATGCGGTTGACGACCCGGTTCTTGTCGTCCACCAGCGCGGTACGCTGCCGGGTCAGATCCCGAAGCTCGCGCTGGCCTCGTTCGGGCACGAAGCTGTCGCGCAGCAGTCCGCACTGCAGCAGTTGCGCCAGCCAGGCGGCGTCCGACGCATCGGTCTTGCGCCCCGGCACGTTGCGGAAGTGGTGCGCGTTGACCAGCATGAGCGTGTGCCGGTCCTCCAAGAGGTTCCACACCGGCTTCCAGTACACGCCGGTGGCTTCCATCGCCACCTTCTCGACGCCCTGCTCCGCCAGCCAGTCTCCCAGCGCGAGGATCTGAGAGGTCGTGGTGCCAAAGCTCTTGGCCACGCTCTTCACGCGGCCGTCGGCGTCGCGCCGGCGAACGTGCGCCTGGATCGACTTGAGATGCAGGTCCAGGCCGGCGCAGCATTCATAGATGATGTCCATCGAACACCTCCGAATGATGACGGCGACGTGGGAGACGCCCAAGGTCAAACAAGCTGTCCTGCGTTCTCACCGCCGAAGCGGTGGAGACAAACCGGGGTTCGTGAAAGCGTCCGGGTCAGACTTTTGAGCGAGCTAACGGCCCAATCAGTTACACGACCTCCACCCACGCCGTCCGTCCTCTCACCGTAGCTCCTCACTTCCCACTTTTCATCCGCCAGGATGCAGCGGAGCTGCATGAAGACTTTTGACGAGGACATCGGTGTCTTCGCTAGCCGAACGAACTTTATAGACACCGAAGTCGAAGACGACTTCGGTGCCTCAGACTTCAGGGCCACCTGCCACCCGCCCGCCAGTATCACGGATAGCCTTCTGGCCAAGTAATTATCATGTAAGCCACGGAGGCAGACTGTATAATAATGTTAACAACCAGTAGCACGACAGCGGTCCCCATGACTACTTTAGACGAAGTAGACTTGTCGTAATGCATATTTCTGCTGATTATAAATGATACGGTTGGCACAATTGATAAGACAATAGGGAACCACGACGCCACAATAGCCAGTGGTCCAAACAAAAACAAAAACTGCACCAAGATACATATAGACATGAAGATACCCAGTATTCCAAGATAAAGCAGCACTTTGTTAATGGCATATTTAGAATTATGTTGTATATGTTGTCTCAGGGAGTTGTCAACACCACATTCTGGACAAACAAGCATTTCAGGCGACAGTGGATAGTCGCAGTACTCGCACTCCGCGTTGTGGTGAGAGTCATGCGAGCGTGCATCCAAATGCGTCATCTCCGTGGCCTCCAGCATGTGCAGCGATCTCGTTGGCTCTCGTAATAGCGGCTTTCTACCCAGGGCAATATCATGGCTGAGTGATACAAAATGGCCAATGATATACACACACTTATCGCTTCGGCGTGCCCGCAAACTCCCGTTCCTGTTGATCGTGCTTGAGAACCGGCGGGTGGCCCCGAAGTCGTGCAACCGATGTCGTCGTGCCCCACCACCCCCCCGCCTTTTTGACGAGGACATCGGTGTCTGAGCGTTGGTTTGGTTCCTGAGTGCATCCAGACCATCGTGAAACGGTGGGGTGTCGTGAGGCTTGATGAACCCGCCGGCCCGCGCCTCCTCCGCGGCTTGCGGGCCGCGTTTGCTACCACCGGGAGTGTCGCCGCCCGCCGTGATCATGCTGGTACTCTACGTTCTCTCGGGCCATCCTGCATCGCCCAAAGACACCGAAGCCCGAGGCGACTTCGGTGCCACGTCGGACTCCGGAGCCGCTCGGCGGCGAGCGGGGCACCCAATCGCGGTCACGGGCTTCCTAACATCGTCGATGATCAATCCGATTCGAACGTATGACTACCTCTGCCTTGCACGCGGGCGGCTGCTGGGCTGGGTACGCCCACTCAGCGCGGAGCAGTACGCGCAGGCCTTCCCCATCGGCCCCGGCTCGCTCGCGCGGACGCTCACGCACATCATGATCTGCGAGTGGTACTACGTGCGGCGGATCGAGCGGCTCCCAGTCCCGCCGTATGACCAGTGGCCGATCCAAGACGAGCACCCGCCGGCCTTCGCCGACCTCGAAGCCCGGTGGACCGCGCAGGCCGCGACCACGCGGGAGATGATCGCTGCAACCGAAGATTGGGGCACGACGCTTGAGTACCCGATCACGGAGGACGACGGGCGGGCGGTGATCGTGACGGCCTCTGCAGGGGACATCTTCACGCAGTTGGTGCTGCACGAGGTCCACCACCGCGCGCAGGCGATGAACATGCTGCGGCACCTCGGGATTGCATCGCAAGACCTGGACTTCAACACGCTGATGTACAACCGGAGTGCAGCGACGGGCTGAAGCCGCGCGGGCGACGCCCGCCGCGGCACGCAATAATCGCGGCATGACCGCATACGAGAAACTCGGCTCGTTCTATCTCGGCAAGTCGTACGACCTGAACAGCCGCCCCCCGGCGCGCCAGCCGGGGCTGGTGCTGTACGACTCGAAAGACCTGGTGACGCACGCGGTGTGCGTCGGTATGACCGGGTCGGGCAAGACGGGGCTGTGCATCGGGATCTTGGAAGAAGCCGCGATCGACGGCATCCCGTCGATCGTGATCGACCCGAAGGGCGACCTGGCGAACCTACTGCTGACGTTCCCGCAGTTGCGCGGCGAGGACTTCCTGCCGTGGATCAACGAGGACGACGCACGCCGCAAGGGGCTTACCCCCGCGCTGTTCGCGCAGCAGCAGGCGGACCTATGGAAGAATGGGCTGAGCGACTGGCAGCAGGACGGCGAGCGGATCCAGCGACTGCGCGACGCCGCGGACTTCGCGGTGTATACGCCGGGATCCAGCGCGGGGATCCCAGTGTCGATCCTGAAGTCGCTCGCGGCCCCCGCGGCAGAACTGATGGACGACCGTGAGTGGATGCGCGACCGGGTGAACACGACCTCGACGAGCCTGCTAGCCCTCATGGGGATCGACGCCGACCCGATCAAGAGCCGCGAGCATATTTTGCTCTCGTCGTTGATCCATCGCGCGTGGAGCGAAGGCAACGACCTGGACCTTGGCATGTTGATCCAGCACATCCAGAACCCGCCGATGACTCGCGTGGGCGTACTGGAACTCGAATCGTTCTTCCCCGCGCAGGACCGCTTCGGGCTGGCGATGCAGTTCAACAACCTGCTCGCGTCGCCGGGGTTCGGGGCGTGGATGGAAGGCGAAGCGCTGGACATCGCGTCGATCCTGTACACGCCGGCGGGGAAGCCGCGGGTGGCGATCTTCTCCATCGCGCACCTGAGTGATTCGGAACGGATGTTCTTCGTGTCGCTGCTGATGAACCAGATCCTCGGCTGGACGCGCACGCAATCCGGCACGACGAGCCTGCGCGCGATCGTCTACATGGACGAGATCGCGGGGTATTTCCCGCCGGTCGCCAACCCGCCCAGCAAGCAGCCGATGCTGACGCTGATGAAGCAGGCGCGGGCGTTCGGCGTGGGGATGGTCCTCTCGACCCAGAACCCGGTGGACCTGGATTACAAGGGACTCGCCAACGCGGGCACATGGTTCATCGGCCGCTTGCAGACCGAGCGAGACAAGGCCCGCGTGCTGGATGGGCTTGAAGGGGCCGCGGCGGCGGCGAGCGCGAACTTCGATCGCGCCAAGGTCGAGCAGATCCTGTCGCAACTCGGGCAGCGCGTGTTCCTGATGAACAACGTGCATGAGGACGGGCCGGAGATCTTCGAGACGCGCTGGTGCCTGTCGTACCTGCGCGGGCCGATGACGAGGCAGCAGATCAAGAAACTCAATGAGCCGCGGCCGGTGGGCGGCGGCGCGGGTCTCCAACCCGCCGCGGTTCCAGCCGCGCCCGTGGTGCGAGTTTCCAACTCGCACGAGTCCGTTGCGAACACATCGGCCGGCGAGTTGAAAACTCGCGCTACGGGATCAGTGAGCGAGTTGGAAACTCGCTCCACGGGGTCGGCGCGGCCCGTGCTCCCGCCGGATATACCGCAATACTTCCTGCCGATGCGGGGCGTCGTCCCATCGGGCTCGATTCTGACATACAAACCGATGCTGCTCGGCACGGGCAAGGTGTACTTCGCCGACGCCAAATCCGGCGTGGATACGAACGTGATGACGTCGTTCCTCGCGCCGATCGGAGGCGGGCTGGTCGCGGTGGATTGGGATCACGCGGCGGCGGTGGAGGTCGCCGAGGAAGACCTCGAACGAGTGCCCGCCGGCGAGGCCCGCTTCGACGCCCTCCCGCCCGAAGCGGGCAAGGCCAAGTCATTCGACGCCTGGAAGAAGTCCTACGCCGACATGCTGTTTCGCACCCAGAAGATCGACCTGCTCCGTTCGGATTCGCTGGGCGAGGTCTCCAAGCCGGGCGAGTCAGAGAAGGACTTCCGGGTGCGGCTGCAACTCGCGGCGCGCGAGCGGCGCGACGCCTTCGCCGAGAAACTCCGGCAGAAGTACGCCAGCCGCATGAACACGCTCGGCGAGCGGATCCGCAAGGCCGAGCAAGCCGTCGAGGTGCAGAAGGGGCAGGCCCGCGACGCGAAACTCTCGACGGCGCTTTCGTTCGGCACCGCGGTGCTGTCGGCGTTCCTTGGGCGCAAAGCGGTGAGCGCGGGGAACGTCGGCAAAGTCGCTACCGCGGCCCGCGGGGCGAGCCGCGCGACGCGGGAATCGGGCGATGTCGGGCGTGCCGAAGAGACCGTCGAAGCACTGCGGCAGCAACTCGCGGACCTGGAGGCGCAGTTCCAGGCGGAAGTGGATGCCGCGGGCGCGAAGATCGATCCGGCCATCGAGGAGTTCGAGGAGATCACGATCAAGCCCAAGAAGACGAACGTGACGGTGCGGGCGGTGGTGCTGGCGTGGGCGCCGCATGTGGAGCGGAGCGGTGAACTGCAGCCGGCGTGGTAGGGAATCGAACAGTGGTGCGAGTTTCCAACTCGCACACGGCCTTGGTCTTTATCGCCGTTCGTCTGGGATACGGAGTCTGTGCAACTTGGAAACTCGCACTACGGGCTATGCCCGTCGCACTTCAACCTTCCCTCCGGCCACATCCTTGATCGCGTATCCCATCGCCGCGAGTTCGTCGCGGATCACGTCGGAGCGTTTGAAGTCCTTGTTCTTCCGCGCGGCGGCGCGCTCTTCGAGTTTGCCGATCACCGCCGGGTCCGGCGAGAGCCCGTCCATGAAGACACCGATGGAGGTCTGGGCCTCGGCGGGGCGTTCGAGTGACAACACGCCCAGCACGCCGTCCATCAGGCGTAGTGCATCCGCGTCCGCCTTCGATGGCTTGCCGAGCGAGTTCGTCCACGAGTTGATGATGCCGATCGCGGCGGCGACGTTCAGGTCGTCCTGCATCGCCGAGGTGAAGTCGTCAAGGACCGCGGCCGCACCCGCTCCGGCATCGCCCGACGCGCCCGCTTCGTCCATGACGCGCCGCCAGCGCTCGATCATCCGCTGCGAGTCCTTCAATCCCTGTTCGGTGAAGTTCGCGTTGGAGCGGTAGTGCGTACGGATCAACTCAAGCCGAACGGCGGCGGGTTCGTATCCTTTCGCAAACAAGTCCCGTGCCGTGAAGAAGTTGCCCTTGCTCTTGGACATCTTCTGCCCTTCGACGAACAGGAACCGCGCGTGGAACCACATCGACGCGAACGAGCCCATGTCGGGCACGGCGTTGAAGGCGGCGCAACTCTGCGCGACCTCGCACTCGTGGTGCGGGAAGATGTTATCTTCGCCCCCCGAGTGGACATCGATGATCGCTCCCCCGCTTGGGATTGTTATATTAAGTTCATCGCCCGCGTGCGCGACGAGCCGAGAGACGGACATCGCGGTGCATTCGATGTGCCACCCCGGGTAGCCTTTGCCCCACGGCGAGTCCCACTTCATAATGTGCGAGGGGTCTTCTTTCCATAAGAGGAAGTCGGCGGCGTGGCGTTTCTGCGATTGGTTCTGGTCGCTGATGCGTCCGCCCGCCCCTTCGCGGAGTTTATCAAGCGTGTTGCCCGAGAGCCGCCCGTACGCGCCGAACTTCTGCACATCGAAATACACCACGCGCGAGCCTGGCGTCCCGGCGACATAGGCGTACCCGCGCTGCATCAGTTTCTCGATGATGCGGAGCATGCCGGGGATATTCTCGGTGGCCCGAGGGAGCCGCTTGGCCGGATCCGCAGCGGCCTCGATCGCGAGTTTCAGCCCCAGTTTCCGCGCATCTTCCAAGAAGCGTTCTTCATAAAACCGCGCCACCGCGAACGGATCGGCGGGGTTCACCTCGACGCCCGCGGGGATCTTGCCCGCTTTCTTCGCTTCGGCGATGCGCCGCCCCGCGACCACCATGCGGTCCTCCCCCGCCTCGCCCCCCTCGGCGTCGTCGGTCATGTGCCCGACGTCGGTGATGTTCATCACATGATTCACGCTCCGCCCGAGCGAGCCACTGTGTACCTTCGCCGGGTCCGACGCCGACAGAGCCAGGTCGCATAACGGGGATTCGATCCAGCGCCGCAGCAGATCGGCGGCGAGGAACGAGCGGAAGTTGCCGATGTGCGCGTCGTCGTACACCGTCGGCCCGCAGGAGTAAAACGTCACCCTCGCGGGGTCCATCGGCACGAACGGTTCGACCTGTTTCGTCAGCGAGTTGTAGAGTTTCAGCGGCATCGCAGTGAGTATACGACCGCGCCGCGGGCGGTACCCGGCGTCCGCCCCGGCGTGCGCGGATCGGCGATGCCGCGCG
>JBGSIF010000040.1:0-2679 GCA_041742635.1 Phycisphaerales bacterium | reverse complement strand
GTGGGGGGGTGGGGACACGCGGCGTGGGGGCGAGCGGCGGCGAGTACGGCTGGGGGATCACCTTGGAGTTCATCGCGTGGGTCCGCGAGCCGGTCGCGTTCGCGTCGGTGGCCGCGCTGGTGTGGCAGATCCGCCGCGACTGCGAATCCGTGCGCGGGCTGGTTAGCAAGCGTTGTTCAGTCCCCGCAGAGCACCCCTGAACATGCAGCCCGGCCGTAATGGAGGGCTCTTCCGGGTGGCCCGGCAGTCCCCGCTGGTCTTCACGCTGCTACGCGCAGACGCGTACATGCGGGCAGACCGTAAGGAAGGGCGCACGCGAGCCGAAAGAACAAAGCCCTCCCGGCCACGTTCTCCGATCGATCCGACACCAGCGGAATCGCGGCCGTGTCACGCGAACACGATCGGCACAGAACTTGGCGTCTTCGCGTCAATCCCAAGCAAGAATGCGTACGAACGCTCCATGAATCCAAAGCAGCGTCGTCTGAGCATACACCTTCGTGAACATAAACTGAGGTGCCGAATCCTGAGTTCGAGGTGCCGAATCCGGCATGTGCAGTGCCGATTTCACCATGTGCAGTGCCGAGTGGCACACACGCACCCTCGTTTGATGCATCCGCAATGCCAAACTACCAAAACCAAGGTTCGTTCGGAGCGTGTGCCGTGCCGAAATGTCAAACCACGCGTGCGCGTTGAACGATCGGAGTGCCGAACCGCCTGCACGCCGCCTCGGCCTGGTAAGAACCCTTGCCCCCCTACCGCGCGATCGCCATGCCCAGCCGCGGTCTTCATGGCGACTGCACGAAATGTGCCGGGTGCCGTCATTTTTTCTTGTTTCCCGCCGGAACAAGGTAGACTTGACGTATGGGATTGGGGGGTGCGATAGACTTCGAGTTCAACGGAACACATCATGGTTGCGGTATTGGGTCGGATTGCTGCTTTATTGGCGATAGGCTCATCACTCACGGCCTCTCGCGGTCAAGTCGATGGTCGTCCTACACCGTCGTCGACCACGGCGAGATTCGCAGAATCACGGGGAGGCGACACACTGTTCCACGAACTGGTAATCGAAGGCCCAACAAACGGTCCTGCTGGCGGTCCCAATGGCACCATCTGTCGCACACATCGCGAAGTGTCGGTCCTGCGAACGCTCCAGATCCCCGCCGCAGCGATCGCGTCGGAAGACAACCCAAATACGCCGTCACCGTCGCGCCATACGACGATTCTCCTTTGGAATGAACTCCACCCTGCTATTCCGGGCGAGGAGCACGGGCGAGTACGTCCGTACGTGGCGTTCCGCCTCGGCGGAGTCGCCGGCGCGGACGGTACATGGCATGACGGCGACGCGAATCAGGACGGCGTCTTCGATGCGGGGTTCGTATGCCTCGATGAAACCGACTACCGACTGCGCTTCATCTATCAGAACTTCAATCCCGTGCCTGTCGCCGCTCCCGATGGTGGCGATCCGGACCCGCGCTTCGAGCCGTGGCCCACCACGATGCCGGTTGTTGCGTCGGGACTTGCCGCGAGTTCCATTCCGGCCTACGACCGCAACGGCGATGGAACGATCGACACCGATGGGTTCAACGGTGGCGGATGCCATCTCTACATCGTGCAGTTCGTCACGCAGCCGCTGGAAGAATACCGGACGGCGATCCGATCCCACGGCGGCATCGTCCGAGAGTTCGTCGAAAGCAACGCCTACGTCGTCGAGATGACCGAAGACGCGCGGGCTCGTGTCGCGCAGGAGCCGTTTGTTCGCTGGACCGGGCCGCTTGACCCCGTGTACCGAATCTCGCCGTTGCTCGTTCCGTTGTGCTTCGACGCAGAAGGAAACCCGCGCGGTATTCCCCGAGCGAAGTACGACATCTCGGCGCTCGAGCGAGGAGATACACAGCGGAGCGAGATCGCGGCGTTGATCGAACGGATCGGCGGCGAGCCCGAGCCGTTCGATGGCGGTGGGTACTCGCTCCGTGCCGCGCTGACGCCCGCTCAGATTCAGGCGGTCTTGCGTTCCGATCGCACGTTATGGTTGAACAAGTGGGAAGAACCGCAGACTGGCGGGGTGACCATGCCGGCACCGATGGTGTGCGGCACGCCGCCGATCGCGTACGAGTTATCGGGGATCGACTGCCTGAGTGCGGCACCGTACAACTTCAGAGGGCAGGGAGTGCGTGGAGCGACGTGGGGTGAGTCGAAGTTTCGCTTGAATGCGCCAGATTATAACAGATTCGGACCCGGCCTGAATGGACCACCAATTGTGCAGGCAATCGGTGCTGAAGACGGAGGCCCACACTTCGCAGGTTCTCACGGTACTTCTGTATTCGGTCTATTATTTGGGAAGGATGTAGTTACTGGATCTAACTTGTACTCAGGTGTGCTCTCAGACGCGGATCAAGGATATTTTGCAAGCTCATTAATTCTTATGCAAAACCCTCGGATAACTTTTTCAGAAGAGCAGGCCTGCTCGCTTGATGTCGTTGTTCAAAGTTCAAGTGCTGGCACCATCCCAAGTACCGTATACGACAACTCAGCAAGGGATTGAACCTGCCCACCTCCGGTGGACACGAACGATTGATAGGCTGTGGCCTATCAACGGGAGGTCCAGCAGATGGAAAAAGGTACGACAAAGCGGAAGTACACGGCGGAGTTCCGCGAGGGGGCGGTGCGGCTGGTGAGGGT
>JBGSIF010000039.1:0-2796 GCA_041742635.1 Phycisphaerales bacterium | reverse complement strand
ATGCGTGCGAAACCGCGTCGATGCCTCTGTCCCTCCGGGGCAGGGGCGTGGGGGGTGTGACCCTCTCCACGGGTTACGCTCCGCTCCACCCGTGGCAACAGGCCGACGCCCCTTCGGGGCGGAGACTCGGTGCTGCACAGGCCGTCGCGCGGCCCGACGCATCCTCACGCACAGTCGCATAACTTCACCGAGCGGCCCGGCGCGCGGTCCGCACAACCAGCCCGCTGTCAGTGACTACTGCCGCACTCTTCGCGGCCCGGTTGCTGTGCGAACTGGCGGGGACGTGCCCGGAAGCCCTGACGCCCGAGGTGGCGGAGAACATCCGGGCGCGGCCGGGGCAGTAATGGACGCTACATAGAACCGACTTCGTACAATCCGAGCATGGATTGGATTCTCGCCCAGACTCAGACCGCGTTGCCAACTTGGGCCGCTTCGCCCGTTGTGGTCAGCCTCGTAACCGCTGGGATCGCGCTCAGCAGCGTGTTCGTCGGCAAGTGGATGGAGCGGGGAAATGCCGAACGTGAAAGGCGGGACAAGCGCCGGCAGGTGCTGTTCGACGCCTACGGCGCTTGGCTGACCAGTTTCGAGGAGACACTTCAGGACCATGCGGGGTACTACGGCCCCATCGCTTGGGAACACACTCACGGACCCGGCAGCATCACGAAGTCCGAAGACGCAAAGCCGAAGGATGGCCCGACACCCCACCAGAAGTTCACCGCGAACAGTTGGCGGCTTCGACTTCTGGAGCGCGACACGCAGTTGGCGAAGGAGATCGAGGAACTATCTCGGGCATTCGACTACGAAGCGGAAGACTACTCCGACCTGACAGCACGAGCGCTCGGATGGTCTGACGAAATGAAGGCGCTACGCGAGCGTGCCGGGAAAGTGATTCAGCGGATGCAAACCCTGTACCTCCAGACAATGTGAGACGATCCGATGGCATGGACCGACTTCCACAGCAAAGCCCAGATCATGGCCGTGCTGCGCTCGATGGACCCCATCGCAGCGGACTCGGCGCGGTATCTCGCCGACCTGATCCTTGAGAATCAGGACAGGTTGGGCGATCGTGAAGCGGTTGGCGCGATGGCTTATGCAGCAATGGTCAAAGCGCTGCGGGATGCCAACCTGCCGGAGGGACCATCCAACGCCGACATGTTGGCGCTGGCAGCGGAACACGGCCAGCAGATTGGCGAGGTTGCACTTGCGATGGTGGTGTTCGTGGCGGGGAAGAGTCGGAAGGGCTGGGTGGTGGCAGCGGTAGCGGCTACCGTGGGAGTAGCGATTGCTGCACTGGGGGCCTAATCCGCGCTCACGGGAACGCCGTCGCGCCGAGTGAACGCCCGTGCAACCGCGCGAGCGCCGCGTCCGACCCACCGGGAGACTTCCGTTCGGAGCGGTTCACGGAACTGAGAGACGCCAACCCACGCGAACGGGCGTTTGATGATCCACAGACCCACCGCGAACGCCGCAAGCACCAGCATGGTGGCAATCTTCAGCGTGCCGCGAAAGCCCTTCATGTTCACGCCGGGTAGCAGTTGGAGAAGTCGCGCACCGATCAGCAAGTAGAGCGTGTTCGACACAACGACATAGGCAAGCAACGCGAGGAAGCCACCGCCGATCCATTTGATGGCTTCCACGGTTCGTACCTCCCGCTACTTGTCATAGTCCTTGAACTCGCGCGAGGCTGGCCCCTTTTCCTTCTCGGCATCGGACTTCGCTTGGTCCCATTGCTTTTCTAACCAGTTGAGTCCGCGCGCCGCACCGTCCATCGTCCGCTGAGTTTGTTCCTTGAACTTCGTGTCCTTCAAATCTTGATTGCCAGTGGCCGCGCCAGCAGCAACCTTGGCGATCCAAGCAATCACCGCAATGACCACAACGATTCCAAAGAAGACGAGTCGGATCATGGTGGATGCGCTCCAGTCGGGTCGGTGTCACACGATGCCGTATGCCCTCTTCGCTTCGCGGATGCACGCTTCAACGTGTTCCGAGGGTAGGAATCCACTCTGGCCGTGCTCCGCTTGGACGCGGTCGCGGATCACGTCTTCAACGGTGTTCGCCCCTGGAGCACCACCTCGGAGAGAGGCGATACGCTTGGCAATCTCGGCGTCGGCAACCCGCTGTTGCCTCAATTGTGCCCACGATTCAACGCAAGTCACGATGGTGGCTTCGGGAAGCCCCATCAGCATCATCATGGGCATCTCATCCGCCAACGCCGGAGTCTGTCCCATCGCCTTAGCGGTAGGGTCGAGGGCAATGCGCTGGCGTAGCAAGGTCCGAATCAGGTTTACCTTTTGGTCAGACATGCCCATGAGTTTGGAGAAGATACCCATTGGATCGACCTCCATTGCCCGTCGAACTGGGATTCTACCCGGTAGCGGGTGGGACTTCAGAAGGCTTTTCTCCCCCGATTCTCCCCCGCCCCCTTTTCGGCCCTTTTACGACCCTCCCCCGGAAAGCGAAAAACCCCTGCGTTTGCAGGGGTTTTCTTCGAGTGGAGCGGAGGAGAGTCGAACTCCCGACCTCATCATTGCGAACGATGCGCTCTACCAACTGAGCTACCGCCCCATATGCACTTGTCCGCCCCCGCGGGCGTCCTGTCGAGCCGCTTGGGCACCCCGTCGAGCCCATTCGGGCTCCCCCGTGGGTCCCCGGCGAGCCGGTTCCCCCTTGGGCCCCATTCTACCCGCCTCTGCCGGGTTGTCCGCCCTTCTGGCGAGCCCACCCGGGCGGGCCGGTCGTGGAGGTAGGGTCGGACCGGGCCCGGACTCGGCGGACCGGCCGTAGATGTATCGTCGG
>JBGSIF010000038.1:0-9448 GCA_041742635.1 Phycisphaerales bacterium | reverse complement strand
GCCGGTATCGAGGAACTCCAGGCCCAGACGTTTGGCCAGCACGCGGGCGACTGAGGACTTGCCGGTGCCGGCGGGGCCGTCGATTGTGATGATGACCCGGCGAAGATGGGCGAGCGGGCCGCGCGAGGTGGGGGGGGTGGGGTTCGGAAGTGATCCAAAGGGAGCGGTGGTCATTCTGAATCGACCTCCTTTCCGAGCGCGGCGGTGAGGATCGCTTTGGTGCGTTCGATGCCTTCGACGATGTTCCCATCGCCGCGATAGTCGATCGCAAGCGTGCCTTGATAACCGACGGAAAGGACGGTCTTTGCCATCTCGGCAAGATCGTAGGGTTGGTGAGTGAACCCGGCAGCGTCGCCCTTGGCAGGTTTGAAGGAAAGCGAAGAGGCGGTCAGGGCCGAGGCGTACGGAGTCAAACGACGTAGGTAGTGCTGCGGGTCGGCCGCTTTGGAAGCACGCTCGAAATCAGGGAACGTGCCGATGCGGAAGCCGCCGATTTTTTTGATCAGTTCGGTGAGTTTGTCCGGGTCTTTGGTGATTCCCTCGCCGGACATGATCAGGAGGTTGAGTTCAATGCGGTCGGCACCCTGGAGCAAGCGTTTGATGCGGTCGGCGGCGAGTAGCACGGAGGCGGCGTCGTCGTCACCCGCGATGGCGACCGCAGCGGCGTTACAACCCAGCCGGTGGGCGGCTTGGATCACCCGTCGCATTCTCTCGGCGGCGGCTTCGGCCTTCGCATCGTCCGGAGATGCAAACGAGAGCGGGGTCGCTTCGGTTAGCACGAGGCAGGGGCAACTGGCCTTGTCGGCGGCATCTCGGAGTTTGTCCAAGGCTTTGTGGTCGGCACCTACGAGCAGGTCGGTGGAGATGTTCAGGCCGTACAGACCAAGGGTGTCGCGGGTGTAGCGAGGAAGATCAACGAGTGCGAGGGTGCCGGCCTCGCTGGATTCTCCAGTATTCCCAGGTTCCGGTGCGATGGTGGCGGCTCGAGAGTCGGCGGGTTTGTTTTTCTGCGAACGGATGCTTGCCGAGGGAATACTCGCGCGGGGTGCCCCGGCGGGAGGTTTCAGTCGGGATATGAGCGAACGGGCTGTAAGTGTGAGGAGCATGGCCGGGGAGACTGTACACCAAGTCGGCTCACTTGTGCAAGCGGGGTCGCGTCGAGAGGTCGAAGCGCATCAGCGTGGTGTACAGAAAGGTTGGAGCCGGTTCGAACAGGGGTCTGCCGGGGGAGAACTGGCAGAGGAGAGCATCCAAAGGGTGTGGCGGTCGAATGCGCAATCCCCGAACGTACTCGGAGAGTGTGAATCGAACGGTGTTGCGTAACCGCTGAGAATCCGCTTGACAAATATGCAGGATCGATTAGACTGGGAAACAATGTAACTGTTTCATTTTGAGCCGATTGTTCCCGTGGCGTGTATCTACGGGGTTGAATTCGGGTGTGTTCTTTGAATCGAGGAGGACTCGTCATGCGACGTATGAGTGTGTTGGGCGTGATGTGTGTAGCCGGTGGCGTGATGCTGGCGAGTGGTTCGGCGGCATTCGGGCAAACGCTCGTGGATCCGTCGTTCGAGAACGCCTGTACCTTCGATCCGTTCGAGGGCTGGTCGAAGATCGGCGGGAATAATTTTGCGAGCGGCGACAACACTCGGACCGGTGCTCGGTGCGCGTTTGCGTTCCCCGGGTATTTCCCGGGCGCGCAGCCTGAGAACCCGACGGGCCAGAACCGCAATGGGTTCCAGCAGTTCATCGCGGCCCCGGCGGAAGGTTCGCTCATCAGTGCGTCGGTGTATGTGAAGAATCGATGTTGTACCGATGCACTCGAAGAGGGTGTTGTCGCCTTCGTTGAACTTGCGTTTTTGGACGGAACGGGAGCGGTGATTGGGGCACCGTCGGTGTCGGAGATTCTGGACCTCACGACCGGCGGGACCAACGAATGGATCCTTCAGACAGTGTCAGCGGCGGCGCCCGCAGGAGCCGTCACGGTGCGGTTGTCGGCGGTGCTGGAGCAGCAACTGGTCGGCGAACCCCCGGTGTACAACGATGGAAACGTCCACTGGGACGACGCGACATTGACGATTGACGGCGGCGCGAACGTGTTGGTGAACCCTGGTTTCGAGGTGATCTGCGACCAGCCGTTCTTTGATTGGACCGGGCTGGGCGGGTCGGGGATTCGTACGCCGGGACGGACGGGGAACTACGCGCTGGGCGTGGTCGGGCCGTTCTTCTTCCCGGGGAACACCGGCGGGACGATCCAAGAACTGACGGGCGCGCTCCCCGGGCAGCAATGGCAGGCGGGGATCTGGTACCGCACCCCAGCGGGTGACAATATCAACGCGGATATCGACGCGCGGCTGCGGATCGAGTTCTTCGACGACTTCGGGAACAATCTGACGGGCGCATCCTTCCAGAGCGATGACCTGGCAACGGCGACGACCCCGACGGATTGGACATTTGCGCAGACCTCAATCGCGATTGCGCCTGAAGAGACGACGCGGGTGCGGATCGTGGTGATTCATGCGTTGCCGTTCTTCAACGGCGGGCAGATGTTCTACGACGATGCTTCGCTGGCGCAGGTGACGATGTGCGCGGCGGACTGGAACGACGACGGCGTTGCGAATAGTCAGGACTTCTTTGACTTCCTGACGGATTTCTTTGCGAGTGCTGCGGACTTCAACAACGATGGAACGACGAACAGCCAGGACTTCTTCGACTTCATCGGTGCGTTCTTCGCGGGGTGCTGAGTCTGCAAAGCAGTCGAGTTGAAAACACAAGCGACCCGTTGAGATGGTCGCCGGAAAACACGCCGGGGCGATTGTGGAAGCAATCGCTCCGGATTGGAAACGAAGCCTGTTCTGTGCGTCGGTGTGAGCGCGGGGCAGATTCGATGAAGCACGGCGGTCGTTGCCGTCGTGCCGTGTGAGATTGGCCGAGAGGTATGGAGGGCACCGATGCTTCACCAGCCGTGTCGATTCGAGGCGTGTCAACCAGCGGTACGACAACGCCGTGCGGGTAGTAACAAAGCGAAGGGGGCTGGGGCAGCATGTGCGTTTACGTTGATTGAACTGCTGGTGGTGATCGCGATTATTGCGATATTGGTCGGGATTTTGCTCCCGGCACTGAACAAAGTGCGGAGTTCGGCACATTTGTCATTGTGTCTGTCGAACGTGAGGCAGTTTTCAACGGCGGCGAACCTGTACGCGGACGACAGCAAGGGGAAGATATGGGATGCGCGTCGGCAGATACCGCAGCCGGGCGGGGCGTACTACACGGTGTGGGCGAGGTTGCCGAGCGATGACAACCCGGCGGTGGCCGGGCCGGGGCTGGTGTACAAGTACATGGACGATGTGGACAAGGTCGGCGAGTGCCCGACGAATAAACGGCGCACGGCGACGGGCGAAGAGAACCAGAATGTGTTTAACACGGGGACGGGGCTTGATTTTGATTACACGATGGTGAGCCGTATGGGTGGGGCACAGATCGGGTCGCCGACAAAGATGGGGTATTTGTCGTCCCCGGGGGCGTATGGACTCGGGTCGAATCCACCGGAACGAGCGAACGCAACGGTGGCGATGGGCATCCGGCCATTCAGTGGCTTGCCGTTGTTTGTGGAGGAATCGACGCAGTTCTACAACGGGAACACGGGGACCGAGAACCGCGACGGGCTGTGGTCGAACAACGATCAGTTCGAGACACGGCATGGCGGCGGATCTGCGGTGGCGTTTTTAGAGGGGCATTCGGAAGTGTTCAAGCCGCCGACGGGTGGGGATGCGTTGACGGAAGCCGCGGGTGATTTGAATGCGTGGGATGTGTACGCGCTTGGGCAGACCGGGTGGATACGAATCGAGCCTGCGGATTTGGATTGGCGCCGGCGGCCGTTCGGATGGATCAATGCTCCGCGGCAGGTGGCACTTCCGTGACTTAGGATGAATGAGCATGAAGTCGGGGTGGATTCGGTACGAATCGGTGGTGATCGACTTCGGATCTTTAGGGAATAGCAAGCAGATGTCATCGGTCAGGGCCATCGCGAAGCAACTGGGGCTGTCGGTCGCGACGGTGTCCAGAGCGCTGAACAACAGCCCCGATGTGCATCCCGATACCTTGGCCCGAGTGCTCAGCGCGGCGAGCGAAGCGAACTACAGCCCCACCAGTGGGAAACGCCCAAAGCGGGTGATCGGGCTGCTGTACCCGCAGGAGCCGGTGCGCCCTGGGTACGGCGACTTCGAGTCCGTGCTGCTGGGGGGTGTCATGCTCGGGCTGGAAGAACGACGGTTCGACCTGAAGTTCGTGAGCGTGTCGCGTGATAAGTCGCCGGCGGAGACGTATACGCAGTTTTTCGCGCGCAAGGGGATCGCGGGGGTGATCGTGCGGACGTTTCAATCCAGCCGGGATATGTGCGAGGCGATCGGGGCGGAGGGGTTCCCGCATGTGGTCGTCGCGGATCATTTCAACGATGAACGAGTGAACTATGTATGGACCGATTCGTACCCGCAGAGTGTCGAGGCGGTCCAGCATCTGATCGAACTGGGGCATCGTCGAATTGCTATCGCGGTCCACTCGATTCTGGATACGGATCACCAGGACCGGCTGCGTGCGTACCGCGACGCGCTGGGGCAGGCCGGGATTCCGCGCGATTCAACCCTCGAAGTTTCGATACTCGCCAACCCGCAGGGTGGGGGGAGCGCGGTGAGTCGGGTGCTTTCGCTCGGAACTCCCGTGACGGCGATCGTGTTTACGGATCCGCTGGCAACGATCGGTGCGTTACTGAGGTGCCACGAACTGGGCGTGAAGGTGCCCGAACAACTGTCGATTGTTGGGTTCGATGATAGTGATATCAGGCAGCATACATACCCGACGTTTACAGCCGTGTGCCAGGACGCGGGGCGTCTTGGGCGAGAAGCCGCGCTGAGACTGACGCGGACGCTGGAAGGCGAACCGGGGGTATCGATGCGTGTGGTATTGCCGGCGAAGTTCGAGATGAATCAATCGACCGGTCCGGTGACCGGGGCGATGTTTGACGGGAGCCGGGGCGAGTCGATCGGGGGGCGTGGGGCGTGGGTGGGGGCGTAGCGCACCGTACTGGGTTGATTGGTCCCTGCTCTGGAGAGCAGGAGCACCTGTGCAGGCTTGGGCCACTCGCGGATCAGCAGCCGGTGAAGAAGGCCTGGATGAACTGGAAGAAGTCCTGCGAGTCGGTGACGAGGTCGTTGTTGACGTCGCCGCGGCCGGCGAAGAACTCGGCGAGGTACTCGAAGAAATCCTGGCTGGTGACGGTGCCGGAACGGTCGAAGTCGCCGAGGCATTGGGGGTGTACGAACATGGTGATGAAGTCGCCGGGTTTGAGTTGCACATCGGCGGTGGTGCTCGGGGTGGCGTCCCAGGGGTTGCCGGGGGCGACGCCGAAGTATTCGTTGGAGCGGGCGGCGGTGTCGCCGTTGAGCATGGTGGCGACGAAGCGGAAGGAAGCAGCGGGGGCGATATTGATGTCTGCGAGGCGGAGTCGGAGTTCGCGGAAGGTGGGGTCGGAGGCGGAGCGGACGTAGCGGATGCTGGTGCCGCCGAAGACGTCGAAGGGAGCATTGAGGTTGATCCCTGTGACGAAGGAAAGGGAGCCTGAGGGCTCGATACGGAAGATGCCGGCGAAGGTGTCTTGGAGGAAGACGGCGAAGTCGGCGGTGAAGCCGTCGGCGAAGAAGAGGTCGGCGGCGACGCCGGTGGTTCGACCGTTGCCCGAGACGAGGGCACGGCCGAGGTCAGAAGCGTCGTTGATAGTGATGGTGGAGGTCGCACCGCCGGGTTGGGAGTCGATATAGAAGACGACGCCGTCGGGGGTCGGGCTGGGGGGCCAGGGGATGAGGCCGTCGATGGCGAGATAGAGGCGTGTGGGATCTGAATCGAGGAGGATTTGGGAAGCCGCGCCGATGCGGTCTCCCCAGCCGGAGTTGATGCCGTGGATGTGGGTGATGTATTCGCCTTGCGAGAGGACGCCATCAGCGAGGGCACCAGCGGGTGTGTAATCGGTGATAGTGCGGATGGGGGTGCCGGGATCGGCGCGGGTGAAGACGCGGACGTAGTCGATCTCGTGGAACTGGGGGAAGACGGTGGTGTGATCGGGGTTGCCGGGCCAGATGCCGCCGACGGCGGTGTTGAGGATGATGTAGAACGGTTCGCTGGTGGGGACGCCCTGAATGTTGGCGAAGCGGATGACGTCGTCGACGTACCACTCGATGCGAGTGGGGGTCCATTCGACGGCGAACGTGTGGAAGCCTTGGGAGAAATCGGGTCCGGTGAACGAGCCGGTGCGGTAGGAGTGCTGTGGGAGGACGCCCCAGTGGTTAGTCATGTAGACGGTGAAAGGATCGTGCCCAAGGAGTTCCATGATGTCGATTTCGGGGGGCCAGATGCCGGATTCGGGGAGCATCCAGTGTGCGGGCCAGATTCCTTGACCGCGCGGGAGGCGTGCGCGGACCTCGACACGGCCGTAGCGCTGGGCGAACTTCCCGCGGGTTTCGACCAAGCCGGAAGTGAACTGGCGGCCGCCAAGGTTTCGGCGCTGGCTTCGGAGGGTGAGCAGCCCGGCGGCGACGGAGACTTCGTCGGGCGAGTAGTACTGGAGTTCGTTGTTGAACTGTCCGGGGGCGTTACGGACGTTCCACTTTGTGGTGTCGATCGAGGTGCCGGTAAACTCGTCGGCGAAGACGAGTTGCCAGGGTTGAGCGCAAGCGTGGGAGGCCGCGAGAACGGCGAGGCTCACGCCGAGGATGGAAGCGAGTGCGCGTGATCGGCTTGGCATGAGGCCTCCGTGTGCGGGGGTGTCTTGGAACGGTTCGGGCGAAACACGGGAACGGATGCGAATGAGTTCCAAGGGCGTAGACGAAACGCTTGTCTGTGGATGGTATCGGACTTCGGTGTGATCCGCTGGGTTTGTTGGTGTGCAGGAGCGGGGCAGACGCCGGGGGGAGTGGCATGTTGGTACGATGCGGTATGGCACTATCGACATCTGCGGTTTCACAATCCGTGCGTCCATTTGATCGTCGAGCGGACGAGGCTCTGGCTTCACTGCGAGCCGGGGGGCAGTATAAGTACTTGCAGATGCTTGAATCGCCGATGGACGCGAGCGTGCGGGTGCGCGGGTACACCGGTCAAGGGGGCGAAAAGGGCGGCGGCTGGGGTGCCGACGGGTCGCACTGCCTGTGTTTCTGCTCGAACAACTATCTGGGGCTGGCGAATCACCCGGCGGTGATCGAAGCCGGGATCAAAGCGACGCGCGATTACGGCGCGGGAACGGCGAGCGTGCGGTTTATCTGCGGGACGTTCTCGCCGCATGAGGTGCTCGAACAAACGATCGCGCGGTACATGGGAACGGAGGCGGCGTATTCGTTCGTGTCGTGCTGGAACGCGAACGAAGCGATTTTTCCGACGCTCTGCGAACCGGGGGACATGATAATTTCGGACGAACTGAACCACGCGTCGATCATCGATTCGATCCGGCTGGCGGGGGTGATCAAAAAAGGCTTGCTCCGCGGTGTGTACAAGCACAACGACCTCGCGTCGCTGCGCGCGAAGTTGGAAGATGCCAAGGCCAACCCGGAGATGAAAGGACAACTCTGGGTTGTTACCGACGGCGTGTTCAGCATGGAAGGCGATATCGCCGACCTGCCCGCGATGCGAACGGTGTGCGACGACTTCGGCGCGATTCTCGTGGTGGATGATTCGCACGGGCACGGCGTGATGGGCCGCACGGGGCGGGGTACGCACGAACATTGGGGCATGGCTAGACAAGTGGAGGGAACTGGAAGGGATCAAGGGAGCAAGGCATCGAGGCATCAAGGCGAAGTGGATATGTTTACGGGCACGCTCGGGAAGGCGCTCGGCGGAGCGGCAGGAGGATTCGTCGCTGGGCCGTCGCGGGCGATCGAACTGCTCGTGCAGCGCGGGCGGCCGACGTTGTTCTCGAACGCGCTGCCGGTGAGCGTGGCGGCGAGCGCGAACGCGGCGATCGAAATCCTGATGAAGGAGCCGCAGCGGGTTGCCAAGTTGCGCGATAACTGTGCGTATGCACGCGCGAAGATCCGCGAGGCGGGGTTTACGGTCATCGACTCGCCGACGGCGATTTGCCCGATCATCGTACACGACACCGCGAAAGCCATCGCGATGAGTAAACGGCTCTTGGAACTGGGCGTCTTTGTGATCGGGTTCGGGTACCCGGTAGTGCCGGAAGGGCACGCGAGGTTGCGTGTGCAAATCTCGGCGGCGCACGAGAAGGCACACATCGACGGGCTGGTCGCGGCACTCAAGCGGTTGTAGCACAAGGAGGGCGAAATGGGTATCTCGCAGGGGCGTTTGGTCGGTTTGGGTGTGATGGTCGTGCTGTTTGCCGTGGGGTTCTCGGGGAGTGTCGCGCGGGGGCAAGCACCCGCGGAGCGAACGACGCCGATCGGTGACCTCGACCCGACGCGCCAGCCTGGTGGGGACGAGGGATCAACCAAGACAACCGCCAATCAACGGGATCCCGGCGGGACGGCGGTGCCGATCGAGGACGAGCCGGATCCTTCCGTATCGGAAGAGTTGTTGCGGGGCGATCCGGAAGTACGCAGCGCGTTCAAGGCGATGCTGGTGCGGAAGTACAAGCGAGAGGCCGAGATTCTGGATGAACGGCGCAGCGTGCTGCGCTGGACGGACGGGGTGAGCCGCGGGATCTTTGTCGTGGTTCATGTGGTATTGCTGATTGGACTTTGGGCGGCGGTGCGAGAGTTCCGGCACGCGGAGCAGACACGCAAGGAAGCAAAGGTGGCGCGTCTGAAGGCGGACGGTGAACCGAGCGAGTTCAAGATCGGGCTGGAAGGGATCGCGCTCAAAACATCGCTGCACGGGCTGCTGATACTCGGGGCCGCGATCGGGTTTTACTTCATGTACTTGAAGTTTGTGTACCCGGTGACGGTGCTGCCGTGAGGAATGGCGGAGCGGAATGAAAACGAGGCAGGCGTTTGCGCCTGCCTCGCTGGGTGTATGAACACAGTTGGTGGAGGGTGTGTCTGCCAACCCGGAAGTTATTTCATGCCCATCGCTTCGTGACCGGCGTCCTTCATTTTGACGATTTCCTCGAACTTGGCTTTGGCGTCGTCGGTCTTGCCGGCGGCGACAAGTTCTTCGAGGTCAAGCAGCGCGCGGGTGAGTTTGATCAGCCCGGTGCGGAAGGTGTTGGCCAGTGCGGTGCGCTCGGCGTCGTCCTTGGCGTTGTCGAGCATTTCCTTGGGGACGGAGAGGCCTTTGGAGATGACGGCTCCGCGCTGCATGTCGTTGATGAGTTTGAGGTTCTCGTCGCGCTTGGCGGGGTCTTCGATGGAGGCGCGGAGTTGGCGTACCGCGCCGTTCATGGCTTTCATGCCGGCCTCGACGGATCCGCCCGCGCCGGGGCCGCGGCGTCCTTCGGGCTGGCCTTCGCGTGGGC
>JBGSIF010000037.1:0-9917 GCA_041742635.1 Phycisphaerales bacterium | reverse complement strand
GTGAAGATCGGCAAGGGTGTCGCCGGCGCGCGCTGAATCGTCGCGGACAGCGGCAAGCGCGGCGTCTCTGAGGGCGAGTCGGGCGTCGTCGCTCAGCCCGCCGCCGGCGAGAGTGATGCTGACAAAGCCGTCACAGACGGCGATTTTTTTGATCGCGCCAGCGGTGGCGACGTCTTGCTTGAAGAGAGGGTGAAGCACCCGGCGGAGCGAGTCACGGACGGTATCTTTAGTGATGGGCATGGGTGGTTGGCGAGCAAAATGAGGTCGGGAATAGAGAATGGTATTGCGCGATATCGGTGAAGAAGCCGGAATCCTGCGAACGATGAAGTTCCGAGGGGCGTAAAACCGATAGATGGGCCAACTTCACCTGATGCCGAGGTTCTAGCATCTCGGCACCGTGCGGTGCATACGGTTTGTCCTGTCCCAAGCGGATCTGAACAAGGTATGGAGATCGATTCGTGCCATTGACGCCACGAAGTGGTTTCCCTCTCACTGTTCTTTTGATGAGTTAATCACAGGCGCCCATGACTCAAACCTCCACCCCGACTTCACCCGTCGTTCTGTCAGCCCAGTATCTCAGTGAGTCGCTTGATCCGTCGGATCTGCACGGCTCGCTCACCGCCCCGGCGCGTGTCGAAGACGACGCGGCGATGGAGGTACCCCGGCGAATTAAAATCGTGAACCTGCTGGGGGTCATCATCCCGTTCGCGGCGGTGATCGCGGCGATCATCATGCTGTGGGGCGTGGCGTTCAACTGGGTGTACCTGGCACTGTTCCTTGGGATGTTCATCTTCAGCGGGCTAGGAATCACGATCGGGTACCACCGGCTCTTCACGCACAAGTCGTTTGCGACCGGGCGGTTTATGACGTGGGTGTTTGGGGTCGCCGGGTGCTGCGCGGCGGAAGGATCGATCCTGGAATGGGTCGCGTTCCACCGGAAGCACCATCAGTTCAGCGACACGGAGCAGGATCCGCACTCGCCGCACGCAAACAGTCACGACCACCACGACGAGCACGCCACGACGGTGTGGGGGTTCATCAAAGGGTTCTGGCATTCGCACATGGGGTGGTTTGTGTCGCGTGCGGAAGGGGATGGACCTGAGTTCGAGCGGTACGTGCCAGACTTGATGAAAGATCCACTGATCAAGCGGGTGAGCGATCACTGGCGTCTGTGGACGTTCCTGGGGTGTGCCATTCCCGCGGCGATCGGTGGACTGGCGACCATGAGTTTGCAGGGCGTGCTGCTGGGGTTCCTGTGGGGCGGGCTGGTTCGTATTTTCATGGTTCACCACACGACGTGGAGCATCAACTCGGTGTGCCATATCTGGGGCAAGCGGCCGTATGAGAGCCGGGACCATAGCCGAAACAACCTGGTGTTCGGCGTGCTGGCGTTCGGCGAGGGGTGGCACAACAACCACCACGCGTTTCCCACATCGGCGCGGCATGGGTTGAAATGGTGGCAGTTCGATTCGAGTTGGCTGGTGATCGTGACGCTGAAGAAACTTGGGCTGGTGTGGGACGTGAAGTTGCCGACGCCCGAACGGCTCGAAGCGAAGCAGCGGCTGATCTGAGTTCGCTTCGCGGGTTGTGTTGCACGATCTTTGAATGCAGGAGACAGCGCCCGGTGAGAGCCGGGCATTTTTTTCATGTGGGTAGCCGGGTAGGTGAGTTAGGCAATCGGCGTTCGGCAATAGGTACTTGGCCGAACCACACCCTTGGAGTTGTCGTGCGGGCGCGGCGCGAGAGACCAACAATACCGGGATGGCACACTCGAACCCCGCTGATGTACTGCTGATCGCGCTCGATGTAGACGGCGTGCTGACCGACGGCTCGATTTATATCGATGACCTCGGGCATGAGACGAAGCGATTCAACGTGCGCGACGGGTTCGGGCTGCGGCTGTGGGCCAAGATGGGGTTTGAGACGGCGATTATCACGGGTCGGTCGGGGGATGCGCTGCGGCACCGAGCGAAGGAACTCGAGATCGGCGACGTGGTGCAGGGGTGCAAGGACAAAGCGGGGGCGGTCGCGGCGCTGAGCGAGCGAACGGGAGTGGATGTTTCGCGGATGGCGTTTATCGGGGACGACTGGCCGGACCTGAGCGCGTTGCGGGTGGTTGGGTACCCCATAGCGGTGGCGGACGCGGAGGCATCGGTGCGCGCGGTAGCGGCGTACACAACGGTGTTGGCGGGAGGGCACGGGGCGGTGCGTGAAGCCGTGGAGCATTTGTTGGCGGCGAAGGGACGGATGGGAGAAGCGCGGGCGATGTTTGAGGGCGGGGTGTCGTGAGGACCGGCGTACAGCGAGGACGATCAATATACTGATCCATGACACATGCTTCATGCCGCGGCGCGATCACACGGCAGACGGCGATGCTCTTGGGCATCGGGTCGTCGCTGGCGATCGTGGGGGTGATTGTGTTTGTATCGTTGTGGCGCGGGAGCGGTGGGCAAGGAGCCGGGGCGGGGGCAGGCTTGCCGAGGGGGGACGGGAACTCAACCGGACCTGAGTCAACGGCGTCATCCGCGCCGCCGACGGATGTGACGCAGGTGGGGCGAACGGGGCGAGCGTTCAACGAGTTTCTGGAGAAGGAAACCGGGCGGATCAAGCAGCATGTGGGGTGGCGAGAGATGAACCCGTTGCCGAGGGGGCAGTTCGAGGTGGTGCAGCCGCGTGCGTGGTTGTATACCAAGGACGGACAGACGCTGGAAGTGCAGGCGGCGAGCGGGCGGATCCGGTTTTCGCCGGAGTCGAAGCAGAAGCGACCGGAATCGGGCGAGTTTGATGGGGGCGTGCTGATCCGGATGTACGCGAAGGGTGTGCTTGATGCGCAGGCGGTGCGGTCGGCGATGAGCGGCGCGGGAGCGGGGGGGAGCGGAGAAAACGGGCTGGCGTGGGATCGGGTGTTGACCAGGTCGGCGCCCACGTTGGTGGGGTACGCCGAGTCGCTGACGTTCGACACGCTGACGAACGAATACTCGACGACGCAGCGGGTGATGATCTCGACGGGAGAACTCGAGAGCGAGTTCGCGGGGCTGCGGGTGGTGTACAACGAAGTGGAAGCGAGGCCGGACCTTGTTGAATCATCGGGCGGGTTTGTGCGGTTGACGAAGAAGCCCAAGCCGGTATCTGGGGAAGAAGGCGCGGCGGGCGCGGAGACGGTGGGAGCGGAAGCAACGATGAGTGAGGAACGGCCGCAGGCAGAATCTGGGGCTGCGAGTGCGGCGGCGGCCGGGGCAGGGACAATCGCGGCACCGAACGTGCAGTACTACCGCACGGATTTCAGCGACACGGTCGAACTCGGGGCAAAGGGGCAGGCGATCACGGCGGATAAGTTGCTGGTGTGGATGCGGCTGGTGGATGGGAAGTTGCGTGACACGCCGGCGGCGGATGGCGGTGCGGGCGAACGGGGTAGCGGCACCGGCAGTGAAGCGAAGCCAGAGACCGTGAAACAGCCAAACGAAGCAGGTGACGCACAGAATCCAACGTCGCCGGGGGCGAGCGGCGGTGCGAAGCAACCGGTCGTGAGTATGAACCATCGCGTGGCGGGGCTTCGGGGAATGCCAGCGAGCGCGCCGAAACCGATTGCGGGGGTGCGCGAGGATGATGTGCTGCTGACGTGGCGTGGCGCGGTGTCGGTGTACGCGATGGAGGAGGAGCCGAAGGAACTGGCGGCGGACGAAGCCGCGGCGAGGTTTGTGGCGGAGGGGTCGCAGGCGGTGATGCTGCGAGATACCCGTAGCGCGGAAGCGCCGTTCGCCATGTGCGGGGTGCTGGACTACGGCGTGACGAGCAAGACAGCGTCGCTGTCCGGTGCGGGGGCACGATCGGTGGTGATGGTCGATCCGAAGCATCGACGGCATGGCGCGGTGGATCGGTTCACAATCAATCTACAAACCGGTATCGCGCAAGCGGTCGGAAGCGGGGTGCTGTCGGCGGTGAAGAACGAATCGCTCACGACGATTGAACGGGGCGACCCGGCGGCGCTGATCAACCGGTTGCGAACCATCGGGGAAGAAGACAGTGCGCTGGCGTGGACGGATCAGGCGGACTTTGTGTTCATGCTCGACGCGGGGCGAGAATCGAACGCGGGGGGGATCGAGGCGCGGGATGTGGGCGACGCGGGCATCACATCGATACGCGAAGCGATGTTCTCGGGGAACGTGATTGCACGGCAGGAGCGCTCGCTGGTGTCGGGGGAGTTCCTGCGAGCGACGTTCGCGCCGGCACGTTCGGGAGATGCGCCGGGCACGGAGACCAATACGATGTTCACGCGGGTGCTGGTGGAGGGGCGTGCGCACGGAGAGACGCTCGACGCCAAGAAGCCGCTGGAACGAAAGAGTCTGGACGCGGACCGGTTTGATATCGCGTTTACGCCGGACGGGCGGGGAAAAGGGAGCGATCCGAGCGTGTTGACGGCGACCGGGAACGTGCGTGGGGAGCAGGTGGAGGAACGAACGACCAAGGACGAAGCGGGGGTCGAACGGCACGAACTCCAAACGACAAAGCTCGGCACGGGGTTGCTGGAGGCGCAACTTCAAACGGTGCTGAACGAGAAGGGGCGGAAACGGACGGACGTGGTGGTCGCCGTGGCGAGCGAAGGGGTGCGGTTCGAGCGGAGCGACGGGATCGGCGCGGTGAGCGAGCGGATGCGTGCGGACCTGTTGACGAAGGATGCCGATTTCACTGGGCCTGAGGTGGTGCTGACGCGCGGGCCGTCGAGCGTGCGGGGAACGGATATTGGTTTGAACGGGAGTGACAACTCGATCGAAGTGCGGAGTGCGGGGAATGTGGCACATTCGGACGCTGCGAGCGTCGCGGCGGGTGCGGAGAAGGGACTGGGGGCAATCAATCTAGTGTGGACTGGGCTGATGCGGTTCAATGATTCGACGGGAGCCGGGGAGAGCGTGGGGGCAACGAGGTTGACGCACGAGCCGGATAGGCTCAATCGGACGACAATCGACGCCGAGCGGGTGGGTGTACAGATGGAGCCGGCGGGGGAGTACAAGCAGCGCGAGGAAGAGGCGAAGCAGGCCGGGAGGAAGCCCCCGGAGCGTCAAGTTCGGCAAGCGACGGCAACGGGGACCGGCTCGACGCCGCAAACCCGAGCGAAGGCTGAATCGCGTGAGTACGCCGCGGATGCGGGCGCAGAGAACGGACGGCGGCTGCAACGGCTGACGTACCTGGAGGCGCAGACGATCATCGCGGATGAGCAGCAGGGCGTGTTTGACGTACCAGCCAGCGGGCGGGCGCTGATCCTGGATCATCGTGTTGTGGCGAACGAGCGGAGCGACTCGTCGATCATCCCGACTTCCAACCCGCAGGGCACGACACTGCTGGGGTGGAGCGGGTCGCTGCGATACGCGCGGGCGACGGGGTTGATCGAGATGGAGAGCGGCGCGGAACTGACGCACAAGCCGCTGGACACGTCGAAGCAGCCGCTGAAGATTGTGGCCGATCGGATGGAAGGGCACCTGCGGGCGAAAGACGGCGCGAGCGGCGAGGCCGGGAACTCGTTGAGTGGGCTGGAGCAGGAGCAACTGGTCCGTGCGATTGCGATAGGCAACGTGGTCGTCACGTCATTGAACGACGACATGCGGCTGAGCGCGGCGCGGGTGGAGTTCGATGCCGACGCGCGGGTGCTGACGGCGAGCGCGGGGACGCAGCCGGGCGAAACGGTGGAGTACATAGACGCGAAGCGGGGGACGCCGGTCGTAGCCAAACGACTGATCGTTCGGCTCAAAGAGAACGATCAGCACGAGATCGAGGTGGTAGAGCCGATGCCGATCACGGCACCGATCCCTCGGTGAGGGAACGGCGCGATCAAAGGGGAGAGACTAGAGGCGGAGGGGGGCCGGGGCAATCGCATGATCGCCAAGAACAATCCGAGCACTCCCTGCCTCGACGGCTCGATGAACTCGGAAGTATCGGGAATTCCGACACTCCCCGAAGACCGACGGGGACCGTCGGGCCACCCAAGAGCGATCATGCGATTGCCCTGGGGGGGGCGGATTACGCGGAGGTACGGTCGATGATGTCGTATGTTTCGCGTTCGCCGCGGCCGCGGAGGGGGTAGTCCTTGCGGAGGGGGTGCCCGGGGAACTCGTCCCAAGTGAGGATACGGCGGAGGTCGGGGTGGTTGCGGAAGCGGATGCCGAGCATGTCGAAGACTTCGCGTTCCATCCATTCGCCGCCGGGCCAGAGGTCGGTGACGGAGTCGAGGTAGAGTGCGGGGTCTTCGACGATGCCGTCGGTGGGGAGCGAGGGGTTGAGAAAGACCTTGACGAAGAAGCGGTCGTCACGGTCGAAGGCGATGAGGTTGTAGACAACGGCGAAGCGGCCGGGCATGGCGGCGGGGTAGTTGAGGTAGTCAATACCCGCGATGTCGGCGAGGAAGTTGTAGGAGGTGCGCGAGTCTGCTTTAAGGAAGGCCATGACACGGTGGAGGTCGGGGGGTTCGACGATGAGGGTCGAGAGGCCGCGGAAGTCGGTGGCGCGGAACTTAGTGCCGGTGGAAGCGGGGAACGCTTCGCGCAAGGCGGCGAAGGTCGGATGGTCAACGTTCGGTGTGGTCGTCACGGTGGCTCCCGGGGTCGAAGGGTGTGAGTCTATGCTCGCCCGAGTGCGGTGGTTGAGCCGGATCGGCACTGGAGCCTTTGCATTTTGAGGATACGAAACGTAGGATGAGGTGGCTGAGGCGGCTTGGCCGTGAGTGCCCGTAGCTCAACTGGATAGAGCGCTGCCCTCCGAAGGCAGAGGTTGCAGGTTCGACTCCTGCCGGGCATATTGAGTGTGGGTGCTAGACCGGGCGAGCGAGCCGAACGGCGTGCTCGGGGGTGGACGGAGGGGAATCCAAGTCAATCTCGATGACCTTAGCGAGTTCGTGGTCGCTATTGAGCACCACGGCGTTGGGGGTCACGAGCAAGGCACCGTCGTGGGCGTGTTCGTGGCCGAGGATGAAGAGAGAGACCCCCCACTGCTGAGCGAGGGACTCAAGTTGCGCCGGAGTGTGCGAGCGGCCCCAGACCATGAGGTGAGCGGAACCGCGGCGTGGGATGTAGTCTTCTTCCGCGAGGGGGCGTGAGAGGACAGTGGGGTCGAAACGGTCCATCAGGTCCGGCGCGGGGAGGCTGTGGGCGCAGAGGATGGTGCCGGCGATGAGAGCAAGGGGCTTGGAACGGATGAAGGCGGCGATGGCGGCCTGGACAGCGGGGGCGTCGTCGGCGAAGGTGAAATCGATGGCGTCATTGAAGGCACGGACCACGTTGACGCCGTCTTTGACGATGCCGGAACCGACGATCTGGGAGAGTTCGTGGTTGGCCAGCAAGGTGTGGACGTACTCGGGGTGAGCGGCTTTAAGAGCGGCGACGCGGACGAGCGCGCGGAAGGAGAAGTCCATCTCATTGACGAGGCGCCCGCCGTGAACGACTTCGTGGAGGGTGAGGTGGGAGAGAGAGCCTGAGTAAAGCCCGGCGGCGTGGACGAGGCGTGCGAGGTGAACCGGGTTGTCGTGAAGGTCGCCGGTGGCGATCAGACGGCGGCTGGTACCATCATCAGGGGAGATGACATCGACCGAGCCACGTCGGCATCGAGCGTTCAGATTCGCGTCGCGTGCGTGCTCAAGGACGGCGATGACAGACGCGGCACGCCGCAGATCGAGTTCATCGTAACGAGGGAACGGGGTCACGAGGGGCGTTTGCCGTTGCTCCCCGGCAACTCCGTTTCGGCGTCGGGATCTTCATCGAAGCTATCAAAGTTCGGGAGGTCGCCGATTTCGTCGATGCCCATATCAACGCTGTCGCCGTGGGACTTCGCGCCGGTATCGGTGGCACCGATGGCTTTGGGTCCGGCGGCGGGTTTGGCGGCAGGGCCGGGGTCTTTGGGGGCTTCGCCGAACTTGGGGAGCATACCGCTGCGACGCAGTTCCTGCTCGGCGAGGAGTTTGGCGTAGATGAAGTTGAGTTTGTCGGCGACGTCGAGCATGGTTCGAGGTCGCTTGCCCGCGTCGATCTCGACACAATCCATGATGAGTTTGTCGAACATGTCGGGCACTCGAGAGTTGTGCTCCTGCGGGCGCTTGGGGCGCTCCATGAGCCGATCGTCCTTGTGGCTGACGAGCGAGTCGCTCTTGGCGGCGGTCAAGGCGGTGGGGACAAACTGACGTGTCAAGGCCCAGTACATCGTCGCGCCGAGGTTGTAGATGTCGGTTTTTTCGGTGATGGCGCGACGGTGGACCTGCTCCGGGGCGATGTAATCCGGGGTGCCCTGGATGCGTTCCTTGACGGTACCGATCTTGCAGGACTGGCCGAGGTCGATGACCTTGCAGGTGCCTTCGTCGTCGACGATGATGTTATTGGGCTTCATGTCGGCGTGGACATAGCCCTGTGAGTGCATGTAGGCCATCCCGCGGGCGACCTGCTCGAAAATCGCGGCGGCGGACTCGAAGGTGTTGGGTGGTTCGCGCTCGAGGCTCGCGCCATCGACGACTTCCATGACGAGCCAGAGGTCCGAGACACTGAGGAGGTTCTGCTTTTTCTTGAGTACCTTGAAGATCTTTCGGATCACCGGGTGATCAAGTTTGCTGGCGACCTCGAACTCGCGCTCGGCTTGTTCGATGAAACGAAGGTCTTTGGCGGTTTCTTTGACGACGTGCTTGAGAGCCCAGACCTGTTTGGATTTGAGGTCTTGGACGAGATAAATGATCGACGCCGCGCCCCGGCCGAGTTCGGCCATGACACGGAATCCTTCGATGACATCTCCCGGTTTGAGTGCTTCCACAGAATCACAACCCTCAATCGGAGCGCACGAATGTGGCCCCGGTCGTATTCGTTAATCGTTCGGCCCACCACCCCACGATAGTACCAATCAAAGAAGTTTACACCACTCATACCCTCGAAAGCGGCGAAAGGAAGCGTCGTTTGCACACGCAATGTGAGTGTGTGCGGTTTTCGGAACACGAACAAGCAGACGCCTAACCGATCACGTCCCGCTCACGGGGGACAACCGTAGGCCCGGGATCTTTGTGGACCACAGGTGTTGCATGGAGTCTTGGATAATTTCGTGACGGCGAGCAGGAGAGCGGCGGATCAGGTCGCGTGTGCGCGCGCCAGAGTGGCTCATCCAGAATGTGGGGGCGGGGCGAGCCCAGAGTTTGCCGTGTTGGCGGTAGCCGCGGGAGCCTGCGGCCCACTCGGGCTTGAAGAAGTTGATGATCCAACGTTGGGCGACGTTCAACCTGGGCAAGGTAGCGTGAAGACCGAGTTGGTCGCGGAGGAGGCGGTCACCGAGTTCGCCGAGCCAGTCGAAGTCGGCTCGGCGGAGGAGAAGGGTATCGCGCCAAGCGTCTGGCCAAGGGGGCGCGGCACTGCGCATGGGAACGGTGTCGTCGCCGGTGTCCCAGGATTCGGCGTCCCAGTCTTCGGACGCGAACCCTCGTGTAAAGTCGATCTCAGGGGAGATGGCGTCCGACGGGACGACCTCGCAACGGACGTGAGTGCGTTCGCCGGCACCGGCGATGGCGAGCCACGCCGCATCGGCGTCGGCACGGAGCATTTCAGGGCGAACAGCCCAAACGAGTTCAGCGAAGCGTTCGGCGCTGTGGATGAAATCAGCGAGGAGGGACTCGGCGGCGCTGGTCGCGGCGGCGGGGTCGGCGAGAGAGCCGGCGTGGGAGGTGTGCGCCCGGAGAAACGCAGCGAGGGTGTGGATAATCGAAGGCTGATGGGACAAGGCTTGGGAAATGGAGATGTCGTCCCAGTCTGTAGTGGGAAGCGAGGTGGCGGGGTGATGACCGGAGAACGGATCGAGTGCTTCGTGGGAGCCAGAGAACGGGGGTGGGGTGGATCGAGTGGTGATCGGCGCGAACGCGCGAGGGGCGCGGACAAGCCCGCCGGGGTAGGTGGGGAGCAGTTGGTAGA
>JBGSIF010000036.1:0-3594 GCA_041742635.1 Phycisphaerales bacterium | reverse complement strand
GCCGCGGGCGGCGAGGCGGAGGGCGTGGCGTCCGGTGCCGCAGCCGATGTCGGCGATGGAGTGGCCGGCGACGTCGCCGAGGAGTGAATCGACCATCGGTTCTTCGAGGGCGATGAGCGGGTTGCCCTCGGAGTCGTAGATGGCGGACCAGGCGTTGTAGCCGTCGCGGGTGGAGACGTGTCGCATTTGAGTCATGCGCAAGGCTACGCTGCTTCAGGCGTCGTCGTCGTCCCGGTCGTCATTTTCTTCGTCGTCCTCATCATCGTCATCATCGTGAGAGGAGTCGTCCTTGATCGCGCCGGTCAAGGGATTGAACTCGACTTCCATGGCCTTGCCGTGGTTGACCAGGACGAACTCGTACATCAAGGCGTCGCCATCCAGGTCGAGTTCGCCGCCGATGACGGGCATGCCGGGGCGGGCGCTGGCGACACGGTCGCGGGCGTCGGAGAAAGTGACAGGAACTGATGGTGCTGCGGAGAGCAGACGTTCGGTGTGTTGCTGGTAGCGGTCAGAGATGGTTTCGTGCTCTTCCTCAATGATGGCGGCGGTGGCTGCGTCCACTTCGACTTCGACCATATGGCCGCGATCGGCGATCATCTCAATTGAGTAGTGTGAGCGTGCGTTCTCGGTTTCAAGTTCCCAGGCGATCGGGACTCCGCCCGGAACGTGCGCCTGCGCAGCGGCCAGGGCTTCGGCCAGGGGAACAGAGGCGGACGTCGCGGCGCGCTGCGCCCCGGTCAGTTCTGCGTCGGATCGATTGGATGAGCAGGCGGACAGTGTGGCGATCACCGAGAACGCTGCGCCGAACACGAGACGATTTCGCATTGTGCACCTCAGGGCTTGCGGGCCAGATAGGTACTGGAAGACAACCGAAAGTGTACCGCGCTAGCCGGACGACGACGGGAACGCCGTACACTGTTGCCATGAAAGGACATCAAGCGATGAGCGAGCATCCCGGATTGCGGCTTCGGAAATTGATGGATGACCACTGCGTGGGGCTTCCCGGGGCGTTCAACGGCCTTGTCGGGCGGGCGGTGGCGGCGGCGGGGTTTGAGGGGTGTTATGTGTCGGGGGCGGCGGTGAGCGCGTGCCGTGGGGTGCCGGATGTGGGGATGGTGAGTCTGAATGAGTTCTGCGATGTGATCCGGCAGGTGGCGGACGGGTCGGGGCTGCCGTTGATCGCGGATGCGGACACGGGGTTCGGCGAGAGCGAGATGGTGACGCGGACGGTGTGGGACTACTCGCGCGCGGGGGCGGCGGGGCTGCATATTGAGGATCAAGTGTTCCCGAAGCGCTGCGGGCATCTGGACGGCAAGGCGCTGGTGCCGGTGGAGCACATGGTGGAGAAGGTGCGGGCGGCGGCGAAGGCGAGCGCGGCGTGCAGCGGGGGGGCGTTCATCGTGTGCGCGCGGACGGATGCGCGGGGGGTGGATGGGTTTGATGCGGCCATTGAGCGGGCCCGCGCCTACATCGAGGCCGGGGCGAGCATGATTTTTCCGGAAGGGCTCGCGTCAGAGGATGAGTTCGCGAAGTTCTCAAAGGCGATCAACGGCGCGAAGAAGAGTACGTATCTGCTGGCGAACATGACGGAGTTCGGGAAGACGCCGGTCATTCCGTTGAAGCGGTTTGCGGAGATGGGGTACTCGTGCGTGATCTGGCCGGTGACGACGCTGCGGGCGGCGATGGGCGAGGTGACACGGATGCTGGGCGAACTCAAGCGCGACGGCGATGTGAGCGCGGGTATCGATCGGATGCAGCACCGCAAGGAGTTGTACGGTTTGATGGAGTACACACCGGGAACGGAGTGGGAGTTCCCGTCGTCGAAGTCGTGAGTACAAGATGAAACAGCGCGGGCGCACAGGGTGGCGTCGGTGGTTGGTGCGGGGCGCGGTGTGCGTTGGGCTCGGGGTGGTGACGACGGTGGGGGTGGCGTGGGGGTTGGCCCTGTTCATCGAACGGCAGTCCGGAACGCTGTTCTATGGCGAAGTGAGCAATAGCGAGTTCGGTCGGTGGCACGCGACCTACTGGTCTTCTGTGGGGTCCGTGTGGCGTGCGGCGCGCTTTGAGCCGCCCGACCACATTGTCTTTGGAAGTCCGCCACTCGCTCGACGTTGGGCGAGCTCGACTAGGGAACTGCCTCACGCGCGCGAATCTTGGGGGACGTTGGACTTTGCCTTTGCAACCACTCCGAATTCCTTTTCGACTGTTGGTCCAGAGCAAGCGTGTGGATGGCCGCGGCTCGCTTTGTACTGGCGTACGGCTGAGACGCAAACAGGCACCAGCTCGATGATTGGCGGGTTGATGGTGGACTCGTCTGCAACTTCTGCAAGCCGGAGGGTGCTTCCACTCTTACCGATTTGGTCCGGACTTGCGTTCAACATCCTTTGCTTTGCAGCGGCGTGGAGTTGTGTAGTCATCGTGCCGATTTGGTACCGCCAGTCGAGTCGCTATCGGCGCGGACATTGTCCGGCGTGTGGCTACGACCTTGTTCGCAAGTTCGACGCCGGTTGCTCCGAGTGCGGATGGAACCGCGCATGACGAAGCGGCGTTCATCGTGGCGTCGGTGGGTGGTGCGGGGCGCGGTGTGCGTGGTGCTGGGGGTTTTGACGACGGTGGGGGTGGCGTGGGGGTTGGCGGCGGGGGAGTTCGTCAAGCCGCTTGCGTACAGACGTGAACGGATTGGCGAGAACATCCTCTATCGCGTGGAAGTGGTGAGCGGCATTGGGCGTGTGCGGCGGGCGGCATACGAGGCCGAGCCTTACTCGATTCCAATCCTTCCACTGATCGCCTTCGGCGGTGATAGTCCGACGCCCCCGACGGAACTGCGGCATGCGTCCGAACGATGGGGACGCCTCGTCACGGCTGCCGATCCCGATGTCAAGCGATTGGATCGAGAGGGGAAGGATGAGGCGTGTGGGTGGCCGCGACTTGCGCTCTGGTGCGAGTTTGGCCTAGAGCTTGGCCCGACCGGACGGATCGCGACCGTACAAGGTGGTATCCCGCTCGCCAGTCGGTCTGGATTATTTCTACCTGAAGGACGAGCGCTGCCATGCCGTCCAGTTTGGTCGGGGTTTGTCATCAACTCAATCAGCTACGCACTGCTGTGGTTGCCATTGGTACTCCTTGCCGAGGTGCCACCGATCGTGCGGCGTGCTGGGCGGAAAAGACGGGGCCATTGCGCGAAGTGCGACTATGACCTCGTTCACAAGTTCGATGACGGCTGCCCCGAATGCGGATGGAATCGCGCATGAAGCGATGTTGGCGCGAGCGTGTTTGGCGGCAGTGGCGACTCTGGGCGTTGCTGCTGGTGCTGGGGGTGGTCACGAACGTGCTGGTGGTGGTGGGGATCGAGTGGCGCGGGGGGTGGGCGACGGGGGTGCGGTCGTACTTGTTTGATTACGGCAGCGGGATCTGGATGGTGTCGCGGCATGAGTCGCCGGGGGTGTGGTCGGAGCAGTGGTTTGCGCGGCAGGTGGTGTTTCCGGATACCAGCCGTACGGAGCGCGAGCGGCTAGTTGCGATGTACCGCGAGAACACGCGGCTGATGTGGGAGCCGGGGCGGCCGGAGGTGCGCGGGCCGATGGCGTGGCTGGC
>JBGSIF010000035.1:0-3862 GCA_041742635.1 Phycisphaerales bacterium | reverse complement strand
CACCATTTGAAATTCGGATGACCAGTCGCGGTCTTGCTTGTCGAGCAGAATATCGGAGATGGCATAGAAGAGCGCGGCGGTGGGTGGAGAAGTGAGGAAGTTTTCGCCGGGCGAGGGGCCGCCTCGGGTGATGGTGACGCTGCAGGTAGCGACGGAGCGGCCCGGGGTGACGCAGGGAGCGGACAACCCGAACGCGGCGGAGTTCGTGCGCGACACGATCCAGCAGTGGCTGAAAGAGAACGGGAAGAGCGACGCGGCGGGGCGAGCGCTGGTGCCGTATGACATCCACCATGTGGACTGGAAACTAGATCGGACTGAAACGATCGCGGTGGTGAACACGGCGGACCCGAATGCGCCGGAACTGGGGTCGAATCAGCCGGAAGATGCGGACCCGCGTGCGCCGGGGCGTGGGACGCCGCGCAGTCCTGGGCGTGGGCGAGATGTGGTGGACCCGCGAGGGGTTCCGGGGGATTTTGTGGTGCCGACGACTGGAGGCACGAGCGGGACCGGAACGAATACGAATGTGGACGGGCTTGCGCCACTGCCGAAGGCACCCGCGCTGCATAAGCCGGGGGCGACGGTATCGTACTTTATCATCACATGGGAGGCGTACCTGAAGCCTTCCGGTAAGGAAGGTGGCGCATGAGTTTCGGAACGTGGGCGAAATCGAACTGGCTGATTCTGGTGCTGAGCGGGGTGGCGGTCGTAGCCGCGCCGACGGGATATTACTTCAGCGGGAAGATGCACGCGAAGTTGGTGAAAGATCAGCAGGCCAAGGCGCAGAAGGACCTGAATGACTTCACGTCGTATCAGGTGACGTACTCGCTGCCGTCGGTGAAGAAGCCGGATCAGAAGTTGTATGAAATCGAAGCGCCACTGAACAAGAAGTTGATCGATTTTTTCCAGGTGCGGCGTGATTCGCTCAAGGGCGAATCGGCGAAGGTGGGGTCCGAGGCGGTGCGGCTGAACGAGGGCGAGGGCGCACGCAAGCGTGTGCCGATGGAACAGGGAGTGTTCCCGAAGTATCGCCCGGGTGACAAGCAGGTGCGTCAGGATGCGATGCGGCGAGCGTTCCACTCGACGGCGCATCAGGCGCTGATGGCGCGTGTTGGGGCGGGGGCACCGCCCGCACCGGGGCGAGTGGGAGACGAACTCAAGCAGGCGCAGGACACGCTCAGGGCGGCGATGCTGTCGCAGTCCGGAGTGCAGCAACTCTCGACGGAGCAAGAAGCGTCGATCAAAGAGAAACTGCTCGCCAGCCGGCTCAACTCGTATCGGCGTCAGGCAACGACGTTGTCGTTCTACGCCGGGATGAACTCATTCCCGGACATTCCGGCGTTCGAGAGCGCGATTAAAGAGCCGACGCTGGCGAAGATGTGGGATTGGCAGATGCGGTACTGGATCGCGGACGACGTGTTCACGGCGATCGGGCTGGCCAACTCGCAGCGCACGCGTGAAGACCCCGAGGGTGTGGCAGGTTCGGCGATCAAGCGGGTGCTGAAGTTCGTGGTGCAGACTTCGGAATACGGGGATGTGTCAGATGAACTGCCGGTGCTGGATGGGACGGAGACGCCCCCGACGGCGGCGAACCCGGTGCCGCTGGATCCGGCGGCATCGATCACGGGTCGGCGGAGCCGGCCGGACAATCAGTTTTACGATGTGCGGACGTGCGAACTGGAACTGGTTGTGGCTCCGCATCGGCTGCCGGTGTTCTTCGATTCGCTGGTGCGGACGAACTTCATGACGGTGCTGAAGATCGACCTGGAAGAGTACAACCCGGTGGACGACCTGAAGGAGGGGTACTACTACGGGGATGAGCATGTGGTGAAAGCGGTGATCCGGATCGAGACGCTGTGGCTTCGAGCGTGGACGGTGCCGTATATGCCCGAGTCGGTGAAACGGGCGATGATGGTGCTCGAGGAGAAGCCCGCCGAGGTGGTGCCGACGGGTGATGGGACTGAAGGTACGAATACGGGCGGTTGATCAGCGGCGGCTCTCGGGATCGAGTACGGGGGAAGGGGATTGGGACGGGTGCCTGGGCATGTGCTGAAGCGTGCGACGAGTGCGGGAATCAGGTTCGGATGGAACGTGAATTGGAAGGATCTCGATCATGGGTATCAAAGGGATAAGTTGGATCGAGCAGAATGTGGAGAAGGTGGTGGTGGGTGTGTTCGGGGCCGGGCTGCTGGGCGTGATCGCGACGCAGTTCGTCGGCGGCGGTACGACGGTGAAACTGACTGGGCTGGATACCAAGCCGAAGGATGTCGGGATTGAGAGCGCGATGAGTTCGGTGGGTGACCGCGCGAAGCAGGTGTTTGAGAGGGTGACAGCACCGGAGCCGCGCGAACTGGCGGAGATACAGGAGAAGTTGCCGGCGACGGCGGGTGTGCAGGAGTCGTTCACGCAGCGGCTGGGGAATGTCGCGCCGAATCAGCGGCTGGTGGTGGCGCTGGGGACGCCACGGTTTTCGCTAGGCGGAGATGTGTCGGGCGGTCCTGGAGCGGGATCGGCGCAGTCATTTATGTATACGAAGATCGTGCCGGGCGCGCCGGAGAAGCCGGTGGGAGCGTCGTACATCGGGACGGTACACCCGGTGGAGTACGCGACGACGCCGGAGGTGGCGGCGATTTTGCCGCGTGATCCTGAGCCGAAGGACAAAGCGGCGATTAGTCTTGAAACGACGTTTAATGGGGCCGCCTTGGCGGGTTTGTTTCAAACGGATCCGGATGGGAACGGGCCGATGTCGGCACTGCCCGCGCACTGGTGGACTGCGGACAACACGCAGGTGCTGGCGGTGAATCTGGAGCGGCAGGAACAGTTGGCGGATGGGGAATGGGGACCGGCGGCGGCGGTGGCGCCGATGCCGGGGCGTCCGAACCTGCTGGTGCCGATGGGGAAGGTCGCGGGTGGCGGGACGGATGCGATGCGGAGCCTGCTGGCCGAGGCGCGGCTTCAGTCGGAAGCGATCCGCAAACCGAAGTATTACGAGATTGTGTACGGGGTGGATTGGCTCAGCCCGAGCGAAGCGGCGGTGGTGCTTGCGGCGGGCGTAGAAGAAGGGGAACCGGCGGGAGCGAATACGGCGGGGAAGAACGAACTGGATCAGAAGGACGCGCAGATCGGGCGAGTACAGGAAGAACTAAGGAAGTTGCAGGATCGACCGGTGGTGGATCCGAGGACGCCGCCGGCGCCGGCGGGACCGGGTGGCAAGGGCGGGGGTGGTCGTGCACCGGGTGGGGCGGATGGGCCGAACCCGAACGATCCGAAGGCGCAGCAGATCAAGCGGTTGGAGGACCAACTGGCGCGTCTGCTTCGGGAGCGTCAGCAAATTATCGAGAAATGGCGTCGGCGGGGCGTGGAACTGGAGGCGGATAAAGCCGCGCCGGTGAATCCAGTCGCGCCGGTGGATGCAAAGCCGGTCGAGGCACCGGAGTTGCCGCTGCTGGACAACATCGCGGCGAAGATCATCGCGCACGACGTGACGGTGCAGCGCGGCACGACGTACCGGTACAGGGTGTCGCTGACGCTGAACAATCCGGTGTTCGGGAAAGTGGTTGCGAACACGCCGGAGCAAGAGGCGCTACAGAAGGAAGCGTTTATTCAGAGCGCGGCGTCGGAATGGTCGGAACCGGTGAGTGTGGAGGCGGAGACGTATTACTTCATTACAGGTGCGTCGTCGCAGGATGCGATCAGCCGGGGTTCGCGTGCGTCGGCGGATGTGTTTATTTTCCGGTGGGGGTACTGGCGTCGCGGGACGGTGTCGATCGAGCCCGGCGACTTGCTGGCGGCGGACGTGAAGGTGCCGGACCTGACGAAACAGGTGGCGATGCTGATGCCGGGTGCGACGGTGGAGGGCGAGCAG